>JBGTFK010000114.1:0-27517 GCA_041747305.1 Candidatus Nitrosocosmicus sp. | reverse complement strand
ATTCGGGGAAATGACGGGGAAATGACGGGGAAATGACGGGGAAATGACGGGGAAATGACGGGGAAATGACGGGGAAATGACGGGGAAATGACGGGGAAATGACGGCCCTGATCGGGCCGAGCAATGGGAGGATTTGACATGTCTCTTACGAAAATCCTTATTGAACCACCCCGGATTTATTCCCATTGATTCATCAAGACCACTGAATTAAGACTAATACAAGGGCCCGTTCCGAATCTGAATCAATAGACAGAATTCTTCGTGTACCTAAGAATATTGAGATGACTGAGCTTATATTAGTAGTATTTGCAAACTTTAAGATCATGCCTGAACTTGTTTTAGAAAGAATTTGTCCACATTCGAGTGAACATAATAAAAGTTAGGGTGCATAATAACAAATATGGAAAAAAAAGACGTAAAGTTTCATTTTCCGGTTCTAATATATGATAATTATTGTTCTTCTTGCTACAAATTTGCCAAAGTCATTTACCACCTGTCGAAAAAAAAGATAGAAATTTTGGGACATTTTGACATTGAAAGGTCCACCGACCTAAAGGAATTAGTATTCAATAATTATTCCAAGGACCCAACTAGGATGTTTTGGTATGTAAAGAGAGACAAAGCATATGCTTCAAGAAAAGGCTTGGTAAAAGTAATCATAGACCTGATAAAAATTAACCTAGGCTTGACAAAATATAAGAGTGTGCAACTGGTGGATCAGAAATTTTCCAAATCATGTTACATCAGAAACAATTTTTATTTCAAATATGGATGCGGAGATGATGCAAAAAGTGTCTTTAAGAGAATTTCATACCTAATTCGAAATACAGATTCAATTCGATGGAATGCGTAGGTCTTTCTTTCTTACGTATTTATCCTATCCCTCTTCCTCCACCTCCCTTTCTACCTTCCTTTTAGATAACAATGTCTGCGTACGAGGTGCAAAAGCATTGATGGCCCACTCATTAACACCGCCCAATTTAGTTGAATAATTAGACTTAAAAGCGAGAAGAAATTTACCATTTCTTATTGAAATGTTTGGTTTTGAAATTACCGCTGATTTGTTTATAGTTGCAGTTTTTGCTCAAATAATTGCTATTTCATTAATAATATTGATTATTTACCTTAAAATTAAAAAAATTCAGTATAAAAATATTGATTTAAATGAAAAAATAGAGGAAAAACTGGATAGAGTTGAATCAAAATTATCTTATTTATACAACCAAGTCTTGGTAATCTCCGCTAATCAGGATAAATTCAAATACCCCTCATCTTCCAGCGATCCTTCGACTTATAACCGAACTAAAGGTACCACGCATGATGAATCAGATTCTTTGAGTCTATTAGAAGATAACACTTTGAATGTTCAAATTTCAACGGATTCTAAAACAATAGATACAAGACAAACTACGACTGTACCAAAAGAATCAGAAACTAAATTTATACCGGTACTAGAAACATCGTCCCGTCCTCCTAATAATAACTCATTTTCAGAAATATCGACCAGCAACAATATCGGTGAAGCTGCAGATAGGAACTCAGCAAGAGACTATGTTCAGAATAATAAGGAACCCACAAACTCCAAAGGCTTTGTTGATAATGATCTTCACATTGAAAAAAATACGAACCCAGAAATAGACAAAATAGAGATGGAAATTTTGACCGCCCTCAAGAGATTAGGTGGCAGTGATGGTGGTAGCGGTGGTGGTAGCGGAGATGTAGAAGGTAGTGAAGAAGATGTCATTTACCCGACAGCAAAAAGGTCCGACAGAAAGGTCAAAGGTGTTGACTGAATTCAACGAGAAGTTAGTATTTTTGTACATTCAAAAAATTCGGGCCTTCATTATTTAACTAACTGATACAAATATTGACAAAATTTATAATCGATAATCTGCAATATACTTTTAACCATGATTTAATATCATTGTAGGTGAAAAGAGAATTATCCAATCAGATGAGAACAATTTAGAAAAGGATCCAGTAAAGAAAATTGACAAATATGAGCAACATCAAACGATTGTAAATCTCTTTGATTCCGGAATTCCTCCCGATATAATTGCATTGCAGTTAGATATTGATTTAGAGGAAGTTGATGATGTCATCAAGAATTTGAATGAAAAAAAAGACCATGAAAATAGCAGATTGATTGGCAGCAATATGGTGGATAGTGCCTCTGTATTTTACGTAGATGCTCTGATAGATATCCAAAAAATTATTACCGCTTCCCAATCAAGTATGTGGAAGGCTTTACGCTCAGATCCCATTTTTACAGCTCCCTTTGAAGAAACACAGGAGGTTCTCAACAGTTATTATAATGAAAAAATCAAACTTATAATTCTAAATATCGATATAGTAGGATCTACAAAATTGTCAATGAACCTCCCGATAGAAAGGGTGTCTAAAATAATCCAAACCTTCAGCCAGGAGATGACAAAGATCATCCGCCTCTATGGAGGATATGTTTTAAAATACATTGGTGATGGAATAATTGGTTTTTTTAATGTTAGTTCTGACCATTTGTATACTCTTTGTATTAATGCAATAAATTGTGCCCGTACTATGATTAAAGTCATTAATCAAGGATTCAATCCGGTATTTAGTCAATACGATTATCCGGAGATCGGCGTCAGGATTGGTATTGATTACGGTGAAAATGTAATCGTAAAATACTATCCATATGTAGATAATGTAAACGACCTAACACAGTATGATTATAAAACCATTCAAAAAACTAGCGAATTGATATCGGGTAAGAAGCCGGCTTACGATATACTAGGATACACGATAAGTATTGCTACGAAAATGACTACACATGCTAAAGTCAACCACATAGTGGTGGGCCAGTTAATTTATGATGCGCTATCCAGGGAGGAACAAGAATATTTTTCTGTTGTAGACATCAATCCTGAAAACTGGAATTATATAAGTGACGAAACAGGAACAATATACAAACTATACCTAAACCGAGCATAACTACCTGGTTCAAGTTTAAACTTGCGACATGGATAAGAAGAAAATGTCGAGTTCAGATAAGGATTTATTTTTGAATGCTATAGACACGCATATGACAAAAGTATGTTCATTTTGTGATGTTGTTACAATCAATGAATCTGAGAGTGTATGCAACGCATGTATGAAGAAGTATAGTATTGGTACTTTTGATAACAGTAAAGATGGTTGCGGCTGTGATTGCTGACAAGAAGGTCGAATCATAGACAAAAAGAATGGTACATCTACATAAAAAAATTGAATTAAAAATTTAATTTGAATTAGTGGGTTCATTTTAGTAAAAATATTCTTAATTCAGGTTCAGTACATAATGCATAAGCTTTTTTTGTTAAAACCTTTTAGCAAAAAGGAAATATCGACGGTAACAAAAACAAATTCAGGGTCAGTAAATGGTAAAATCAAATCATCATCATTATTTATTGTATATTCATACAGCCACCGTATCATCATACCCTGCGCTACGCTATTGAACTTTAAATGTTAAAGACTTTATTAAATATTAACTTGGCTCTTTTCCGGGATTCTTCGTTCACCCGTACTATTACCAAGCCGTCATATGGCTGTCCATAACAAATAACCCAATTATCTGGCGAAAACATTAGAAACGGAAGTGCAATCAAATCTTCCTCGCCTTCAATAATGAATTGGATCTTGCTTTCCAATTTTCTTTGAGTTAATTGTACTATTTGTGCAATTACATGTTCATTGAGCTCTCCGGGTTTATTCTCAAAATGCAAAATTTTATCGGTAGGATATTCAAATATTTTAGGTTTTTTTATCCTCTTTTCTTTTCCATCTACAACCGAGATGTCAGGAATATACCCTAAAAGCACCAATTTTTCAGTAGTAGTATCTCCTACCGTTATGATCTTGTGTGCTCTACCAATTTCCCGGTTTAAAGACTCTTTATTGATAGTATCGTTTTTGATTAGTATCCCAAAAGGCTCCTTTAAAAGACCCAAGTGGGATTGATCGATTTTCAAATTTTCTACCCTTTATTAAAATTTTAAAATAGTTTCCTTTTTGTTTTTTTGCTTTTTGTCTCGAGTTCCAAGCTATGAATATCAGTCAGAACTCTATTTTTCTTTTTCTTGTTCTTTTTCTTGTTCTTTTTGTTGATCCATCAATTCTGATGCAATAACACTTATTCTTCCTGCGGTGATTTTGGAGATTTTATTAAAAGCCTGAGCATATTCAGATGTAGGTTCAGAAATTAAAACAGATACTCCACTATCACTTCCTTTCATAATTTGGGTTGTCAAAGGTATCTCGCCAATAAAAGGAATTTTGAACTGTTCACTAATCTTAATTCCTCCACCTTCTCCAAAAATATGTATTTTTTCATCGCAATTAGGACACTTTAGATAGCTCATATTTTCTATAACACCTATTATTGGTATGTTTAATTTGTTGAACATACCGATTGATTTAACGGCTACATTCATAGCAACCTCCTGAGGAGTTGTCACAACAAGGATCCCGGTAATCGGTATTGTTTGTGCCATAGTAAGTGGAGCATCACCAGTACCAGGTGGCAAATCAATAATAAGATAATCAAGCTCTCCCCAATTCACGTCTGTTATGAACTGTTTTACTATACCTGCAATAATAGGTCCACGGTATATTCCAGCTTGTTGAGACTGTTCATAAAAGAATCCCATCGACATTACCTTAACATTTTCAGCAATAGGTGGTTGAATCTTACCTTCTAGAACCTCTGGGACTTGTTTTAGTCCCAACATCAAAGGTACACTTGGCCCATAAACGTCTGCATCCAATATGCCAACTTTAGCACCGGTTTTTGCCAGGGCTACGGCTAAGTTTACCGAAACAGTGGTTTTTCCAACACCACCCTTCCCACTTGCAACCGCCAGTATATTTTTCACTCCAGGCAGAATCTGATCCATAGTTATCGTCCTGCCCTCCATTACTCTGGCCGTGACTTTAAGCTCCAAATCTTTAATTCCCAAATTTGAAATGGTATTTCTCACATCCTGCTCAATCTCGCTATTAAATGGACACGCAGGTGTAGTTAATTCCAACGTAAAAGCAAGTTTATCTTCATTAATAGTAATATCTTTTATCATACCCATAGATACTATATCTTTGTGTAATTCAGGATCTTTAACAGTCTTTAATGCACTAATGACTTTATCTACAGTAACCATGACGATATAAAAATCGAGTTATTATTCTATTTAAATCATTCATTCTCTAAAGCAAGAATGAAAATAACAAAAACGGCAATTAAGGATAATTAGATCACTCAATTAGTCAAAAATAAACATAAAGTTCATAAACTGATAGTTCTGGATATCTTTTATCTTTATTATGTTTGCTATAGCACATATGTCCGATGTAGTAAGAATTCCGCCTAGTAAGCTAACTAATTCTCTAAAGTTAACTGCAATTGGTATCCTAAAAGAAAAATATGAAAGTATGGTCAGTTCAGATTTGGGTTATGTTATTTTGATTATAGACGCTGAAACCAACGCGGTTGGCAAGGTTATTGCTGGGGATGGTGCTACATATCACAAGGTAAATTTTACAGCTTTAACATTTTATCCAAAACTTCACGAGGTTGTAGAGGGTGAAGTCGTAGAAATTACCGATTTTGGCGCATTTGTTAGAATAGGTCCAACTGATGCCCTTTTACACTTATCTCAGATCACAGACGACTACTTAAAAAGTGATGTTAAACAAGGTTTAATCTTATCAAATCAATCTGAAAAAACTTTACGGATAAGCTCCAAAATACGCGCCAGAATCACAGCAATTAGCTTAGGAAAGAGCGCATCAATGGGCAAAATAGGAATCACATGTAGACAACCATTTCTAGGCGCTCTAGAATGGGTGGAAAAGGAGATACGACGCGCTCAAGGTGGAGCAACCGGAGAAAATTCCAATAGCAAGGATAGCAACATAGACAAAAAAGTTGCAAACAGTTCACAAGCAAGACCTGTCAAGAAAGACAAGAGATAAAAATTATAACGGGTAGTGATAGTGTTGGCAAGAGAATTCGCCTGTAAGAAATGCAAGGCTTTAACCACTGGAAAAATGTGTCCAGTTTGTAAGTCTACTGAATTATCAAAAGACTGGTTTGGAATTATGTTGATTCTTCACCCAGAAAAATCTAAAGTCGCAGCTACATTGGAAATAACTGTTCCTCACAAATATGCTCTAAAAGTTACGTAATTAATTTTTGAATTGAAAAATTATAACAATTTTTATAATTCAAACTTAAGAGTTTTAGATCGAGGGCAGGGACAAGATCAGCAGAAGCATGAGGAGGGGAACCCATTCCAATCCGAGATAGAAAAAAGAGCCACACTGGTCGGTTTTCTAAATGAGGATATTGGAACTGGAGACATTACAAGTAATTTACTGATTCCAGAGGAAACCATTTCTAAAGGAACAATATTTTGTAAGGATAGTGGAAAAGGCATAATAGTTAGCGGACTTTCAGAGGCAAAAATTATTTTTGGTATTTGCGGGTGCGAAGCCACCCCATTAGTTGAGGATGGAGCAAAAATTGCAAGAGGTACGAATGTGTTAGCCCTAGAAGGATCATCAAGATCGATTCTAAAAGGAGAGAGAACGGCACTAAACCTTTTAATGCGTATGAGCGGTATATCCACTCGAACTAATGAGTTTATCGAAAGATTAGGAGAATTGTCAAAAACTGTAAGAATTTCTTCAACTAGAAAAACTGTCCCAGGATTAAGGTATTTTGATAAAAAAGCCGTAGTCATCGGTGGTGGCATATCTCATAGGGTAAGACTTGATCAACTGATACTAATAAAGGACAATCATATCGCTGTTGTTGGTTCTGTGAAAAAAGCCATTGAAAAGGCCAGATCCGTGTACGGAAATAATAGAAAAATAGAATGCGAGGTGAATGATTTTAACGGGATAGTTGAAGCGATAAAATCAGGGGCTGACATAATAATGTTAGATAATTTTAGACCTAAAGAGGTCAAAGAGTCCCTCGATAGAGTTAGGAAACTAGGCTTGCGTGATAGAATCATTATTGAAGTTTCTGGGGGTATAAATTTGGGCAATATTTATGATTATGCCGTTGCTAAACCAGATGTTATTTCTATTGGATCGTTAACTCATTCAGTTCAAGCAATTGATTTCAGTCTTGAAATTCCTGGGTAACGCTACATTCATGTATCCAGTGGCTATTTCAATTATATTTCAGAATCTTACCAAACTATAAAACATTGAATTAATAGTATTACTGGCGGCATTGGTAGTATTAGTAATGGTAACAACAGCGATAGTAAAAGTGATAACAGCTGTTCCTGTAGTCATCAGATATTAGAACGCATCAAGTATAGGTTTGCAGTTCTCAGATGCAGCTGGTTACTCTAACTTTAACACCATCATAGATATGAGAAAGAATGGCTATAAGGCGATGGAGGTGAGCAAGAAGGTGTTGAAGGGAATGGGATTGAGACGGGTCAAGAGATTGCGAGCATCCTTTCTATCGGTATTATGGCTTTTTTTGCAATGTTTTCAGGAACTTTAACCTCATAAACATTATTCAGGAGCGAATTGTATACTTTTTCTGTAGTTATTTTTTTCATATATTTGCATATTGCGTCTCTTTTTACAGGGATAAATTCTTTAGATGGATTTTCTTCCTGCATTCTATGAAGTATTCCCACTTCCGTAGCTATTAGAAACTGATCGCTTTTTGAAGAGCTAGCCTCCTTCATCATTCCTTCGGTTGACAATATTTTACAATCTCTATTTATATCGCCTTTAGATACGTGATATAGTGTAGACGAAGTACAGCTACATTCAGGGTGGACCAAAAATTCGGCTTTTGAATATTTTTGTAACATTGAATTGATATCTTTGTCTGTAATACCGGCATGTACATGGCATTCACCGGGCCATATTTTGATATTATCCCTTTTTGTTACTTCTGCAACATAAGCGCCCAAAAACATGTCGGGCAAGAATAGGACTGGAGTTTCCTTTGGAATACTCTGTACTACCTTTACTGCATTAGAGGAAGTACAGCAATAATCCGATAAAGCTTTTATCTCTGCAGATGTATTCACATAGCTTACAACCATAGCATCCGGATTTTCACCCTTCCATTTTAAGAGTTCTTGTGGATTAATAGAAGAAGCAAGTGAACATCCAGCATCTAAATCAGGTATCAAGACTTTCTTGTTTGGACTTATTATTGAAGCTGTTTCAGCCATGAAATGGACACCACAAAATACAATAATTGAAGCATCTGTTTCCCCAGCTAGTCTGGATAATTTAAGAGAATCTCCAATAAAGTCAGATACATCTTGAACTTCAGAAATTTGGTAGTTATGAGCCAGGATTATTGCATTTTTTTCTTTCTTTAGTCTTTGGATTTCTTCCGCGTATTCTAGTTTCAATACTGACATTACTTGCATAACAAATTACGAGATTCTTCAATTTAAATAATAGTGAATTAGTATTTGATTGCCACGAATATTTCAATGCGGGTAATTGTTGCCTGTAATATTCTAATTTCAAAATGCATATAATAAATATGAGTTTCAATATCAATATATCATGCCGACTCACGGATCATTAACTAAAGCTGGAAAGGTTAGAGGTCAAACTCCCAAAATACAAGCACGTGAAAGAACTAGCCCTTCGTCTAAAGTTAGGAATAAGAATAATTTTGAAAAAAGATTTGAAAAAAGGATTCAACCAGGACAGAAAAAGCCAGAAAGAATGCATAGACGCTAAATAACGCTCTCTACCGTAATCTGTTTTTTATAATTTTTCTTAAATTATTAAAGTCTATTATTTAACCAATACCTTCTTTCCTTGAGGAGTTTTTTACCCAAATAAAATATTAATGGGTAAAAACAAAGCAAAAACATGTACAGCCATATTGCGGAAACATGGAAGACAATGTTGAAAACGAGATCTCCAGAAATAAAGAATAAAGCATATGCATGGAGAAGAGAACCTACAATACACAAGATAGAACACCCAAGTCGCATAGATAGGGCTAGAGCACTAGGTTTCAAGGCTAAACAAGGTATAATTGTGGTAAGAATTCGTGTTGGCAGAGGAGGAATGAGAAAGCAACGTCCTGTATCAGGCAGGAGACCAAAGCACATTGGTGTAGTTCACATCAAACAAAGTATTAGTATGAAAAGGGTAGCCGAAAGACGTGTCAATGAAAAATACCTGAATTTAAGAGTGATGGGATCATATTTGCTTTATCAAGACGGAATGTATTCTTGGTTTGAAGTAATACTAGTAGATACAAATCACCCAGCTATCATAAAGGATAAAGAAATGAGAAGTAGAATAAATTTTAAATAATTAGAATAGAAAAGATTATTATTATTTTTTCTTTTTATTCTTCTATTTCAACCACTTTATTTATGATGTTATTGACTTCATCTAGTGGAACATCCTTTTCTATAGTCACATAATATAGAACATCATCACTAGTTTTAGACGGAATTAATACCAGGGTAACCAGTTCATTTTTTGTAATAGAGAATATTGTTTTTCCAATCGACGACTCAAAGGAATTTCGAAGCTGTTGTCTCATAGCTTCGATAAAGTGTTCATCCCTAGCCTGTTCGGGAGATAACAATGGTTTCACATTCTTACGCAGCTTTCCGGATAGTGTTCTACCGAACCTATTTATTATTCCAACATAGCGGATCTTTTCAGAAATATTCAAAAATGCGAGACACTTGTCATGATAAACGGATTTACTTGGATTATTATTATATTTATTTTCCATCGTTAATACAGTTGTATTGGTATTGCTTTAAAAAGCATTATTATTTCTTTTTTTGGTATATAATCGGAAAAAACTACATTTTTCAATATTCAGCATTATAAAAAAGATCTGTTTGACTGGTTAGGTGGTGGCAGTGATGATGTTACGTCCTGGCTAATCTACCGCTCATTTTGCTGACTAACATAAATTTGACATAATCACATACTTGAGAATAAAACAATACTAGGCTTCTTTCTTAATATCTAGTCTATTTGAGCTAATTGTATTTGTATTATGACATTCGCATTCGCAGTTTACCATTTTCATATCAAAGGAGCAGTCTTCGTCGGGACCGCAAGTCTCGTCCATGGGCCAATTACCGGGACATTCTTTATGCTTGTCTCTTTTGCAAAAAAAGGTTAAAAACATGCTGTTTTGTAACCCTACAAATCTATATTAAATAACTGAGGTGCATAGATAGACCCTTCTCTGACTCTCTTCACTTTTGCCACAGACAAATAGTGCGGCCAGAGAGTTATCATAATTGCGCCTTCAGGAACATTTTCTGGTGATTCAATTACTATTAAATCGTTTAGATTAACTCCATGTTCATTTAATTTTTCTTTACTTCTATCTATCAATTCTGCAGGCATCCCACTGCTGTATAAATAGACTTTATTGGTGTACTCTATTCTATTAGACACTAAATACCTAAAAATTTTGCAATAAAAAAACATTCCCGTGATATAACAACAGGTATTCTGCCAACGAACTGTTATAGTTTTAATTACAGTTCATCAATTTTATACTTTGTAGTACAACCTATGCATTCATAGATCTCGGTGCCCACCGGGCCAGAAACATTGAATCTTACTATGGTCTTACATTTTGGACATCGTCCTTCAGTAGACTTTGTTTTTCGTACTGGTCTCGCAGTTTTTCTCTTTCTACTACCCATTTTATATTTAATAATAAATTCAACCTTTTAATAAATTAAATTGATCCTTCGTAAAAGGATACAAGATATTGGTTAAATAATTTCAAATTAATTTTTTTAAATTTAGGAATTACTTTGAAATAATCCAATAAACGAATGGGTGAATGGGTGAACCTAAAATTGACTATCTAATGATAAAATCAAAGATATTGTGCGGGTCATTCCTATAGAATATAAGAAAAAAACTTCAAATAATTATCAACTAGTGAAGGAAAAAATTAAAGAGGAGGTTAGTCTTGACCTAATGCATTATTTCCGCTGTTGATTTGTTCTTGGAAGCTCAAATTGTTACAGGACACGATTGCATCTTCACCAGAAACACATTGTGCATTTTGTTTGTTGTTTTGATCTTGATCTATTTCTTGATCGGAATCATTTCCTTTACCTTTTTTGTTATCTCCGCCATTTTGTTGACCTGCTGCGTTATTTCCGTCATTGTCTTGGTCTTGGACGCTCAAATTGTTACAAGATGCAGCAATGCTACCACCTGCTACACACTGGCTATTTTGTTTGCTTTCTTGCTCTTGTTCGATTTCTTGATCGGAATCATTTCCTTTACCTTTTCCATTTTGTTGACCTGCTGCGTTATTTCCGTCATTGTCTTGGTCTTGGACGCTCAAATTGTTACAAGATGCTATCACATCTTCACCAGAGACACATTGTGCATTTTGTCGTGAAGATTGACCTTGATCGATGTCTTGATCGGAATCATTTACTTTATTTTTCTTGTCTTTTGCCATGACATCATTTACAGCTAGCGTGGGACTCAAAAACAGAGCAAAAGTTACCACTGCAACCACAGCTAAAATTAGTGGTTTTTTATTATTTAATGTAAACATCATAAGTTAACGTAATGTGTATAATATGTATAGTTCTTAAAATAAACATACTACTATCTTATATCAGATTTTTACTAAATAAAAAACTATTATATTTATAGTCAAAGGTCATCCCCGATCTATAGCCTGATGCCCTAAATGAAACATCTCGCCGCTATATTGTAGTGTGCTTTGCTTCTTCTACGAGAGCACTTTCCTTTTTCTTTCAGCTATTTGGATCGTTTCGTGGTGCAGGCAAGATAGGGGTAGGTATGTAGGTATGTAGGTATGTAGGTATCTACCAAATTTGAGCAGTCCGTTCCGAAGGCAATCAAAAGTTTATCTCTACAAATGTAGCTGTATCATATTTATCTCGGATAAACAATATCCTTCATCATAAATGAGAGACACCGGCACTAACATTACAGATTCAAAAAATACAAAGACTCATGTTGAAGTTACTATTGTAGGTAAAGATAAAGAAGGAATAGTAGCAGATACAACTAACCACATATTTAGAAACGGTGGAAACATTGAAAAGATAAACCAGAATGTAGTAAAAGGGCTCTTTGGAATGCATCTTGAGGCCTCATTTCCAACAATTGATAAATCAAAAATGCAAAAGGAATTGGACGAGCTAGGCAGAAAATTAGACATGGAAGTGAAAGTACACTTCCATGAGGAGAACAAAGTCAAGAACGTGGCTATACTAGTAAGCAGAGAAGACCATTGCTTGTTGAAAATTCTAAATTCTCGTGCCTCTGGAGAAATAAATTGCAATATTTCTCTGATAATTGGTTCTGATGAAAAGCTAAAATCAATTGCAGACTCCTTTTCCATACCATTCCATTTTGTAAACCACGTCGAACAAAGTGTCGCAGAAAGTGAAATTTTACAACTGGTTGAAAATTTTGACATTGATCTCATCGTCTTGGCAAGGTATATGAGAATACTAACACCTAATTTTGTATGGCGTTATCCAAACAGAATAATAAACATTCATCCATCTTTATTACCTGCTTTTCCTGGAGCTTTTGCTTATGTGCAAGCTTATGAAAGAGGCGCCAAAATAATTGGATGTACCGCCCACTTTGTAACTGAAGATCTAGATCAAGGACCTATAATTATACAAGAATCGTTTAAAGTTTTGACAAAAGACACGTTAGAATCTATCAAGATAAAAGGTCAGATTGCTGAAGCACTTGCACTGTCTGAAGCAGTAAAGCTGTTTTTAGAAGACAAATTAGAGGTGTATTGGGGCAAAGTCAGTTATAAATAATCAAATACGTTTTATAGCACAGCGCAACGATCCTAATTAAATTAATAATGGAAATCAAGAATATCAGTCAAAACAAATTTTCCAGCTTGATAAGAGATTTGAATTTTGAGTCGGCTATTTTGCCTCTTGGTTCCATAGAACAGCACGGAGATCATTTACCATTTTCGACAGACACCCTTATTGTAGAACATATTTCGAATATTGTATCAACTAAATCGGAAGCATTCTTACTTCCTTCTCTTTTCTATGGCGTATCTTATGAGCACGAACCGCTCTTTAATATCTCAATAGACTATAACATATTAGTGGATTTTATTTCCTGTATTTCTCAATCCCTATCAGCACACGGTATCAAACGCATGTATGTAATCAATGGGCATCATGGGAATATTGGCCTTTTACAATATGTTGGACAGAATCTATTATCAAAATATGCTATGAATTCAGACTTTTTCTACTTTATTAACTACTGGCAAATGCTTGAAACAGGATTTGATCATGCAGGAGAAGTAGAGACGTCCATCATGATGGCTATTCATCCCAATCTTGTTAACATGGATCTTGCAAAGACGGGATTGGATACAAAAGGTCAAGAATTCGGATCTTTGTATAAATTGGGTACAAACATGTCAATTAACAATCCAGCAGGATTTATGAAATTTACTAAAAATGGAATATGGGGAAATCCGTTTAAGGCCAATGCCACAGAAGGAAAGAAAATGCTTTCTCAGGTAGTAGAAAAAATTTTGTCTTTAATCAGAGACTCCAACTACAGGTAATTCTCTACCATCACACAAAAAATCAAAAACTAAATTTAATATAGGACATCCATTTGATAGAAAATAGGTTAGATAAATTTGTCAGTAGATATGGCAGTTAAAGTCCTCGATGAAAGCCTCGGGAGGGATGTTTTGATAAAATTGAAAGGTGGTAAGGTTATTAGAGGAAACTTACAAGGTTTTGATCAACATATGAATTTATTATTAGAAAGTTCTGTTGAAATTTTAGAAGAAGGAAAGACAGATGAAATTGGAAATATTGTTGTGAGAGGAGATAATGTGGTTATAATATCTCCTCCTCAGTTCAAATAACTACAACTCATTTTGAGGTAAAAGGAATTGACAAAAGGAACAACATCTATGGGTAAATTTACCCGCAAAAAGACACATATTAGATGTAGAAGATGCGGACATAATTCGTTTCACAAACGTGGCAAAACCTGTTCAAAATGTGGGTATCCTGATCCAAAGATCCGAAAATACAAATGGATAAAAAGACGGGTAAAATAGCCCTCTGATTTTTACTTATTTAACATTATTTTATTTTTATAAACCAACAAGTCATTATAATTAGCATAAACATGATAGACATACTCATAGTTGCCAGTTCAGCCATGTTGGGTGTAATTTGTGCCCTTTTGATTTTCCAAATAATAAAAATAAGAAGAGAGAGGAAGTTAAAAATTCTAGGCAATGTCAAGTATGAATTAAGTAGTCTTTACTTTGAAAAATCAGTTGCTTTAGAAGCTCTAAATAAGATTAACCAGCACTTTGATGGAAAAAAAATAGACGAGTATGAAAGGGACAGGCTATCACATAAATATATCAATCTTTTAGAAGAGTACGATAAGCGTGCCTTCCAACTTAGCCCGATACTAGAGGTCCAAGAAATATACGAGTATAGAAACCAACTAAATTCAATTTTATCAGATTATGTTAAAAAAATAGATTCAAAGTTAACAAGTTTGGGGTTAGGGAATAATGAATCAAATTTTGACAAGAAGGATAAGGATAGTGATAGGGATAAAAACCATTTAGACACATACTTCAAACAAACCTCCTCGATACTAGATAAGATTAAAACAATAAAATCAAGTAACAAGAAAAACAAGCAATCATCTTCACAGGTCGAAAGCGACAATAACGACAAAAGAGAATTAGGATTTAGTATAGGAGGATCCAATGACGATATGAACAAAGAGCACTTTCAAATGAGTGAAGAAGGCACAGGAATATCACCTACTCTTCCACTAGATTCTAAACAATCCACGAATAGAAACATTGATCTAAACGAAATTGACAAAATACAAAACGACATTCTTAAAACATTAAAAAGATTAGGGGATTCATAAATAAGCACAATACAGATTCCTGATTACAATAGTATCATGAATACAGCAGTTGTGACTGGTCTGTATGCTTCAATCGATTTAAATATACTTTCACCATCTTCATTATAAAGTATTATGTCTTCACTCACTTCCGGTTCTCAAAATACGGGATCTTTAGATAAAAGCTTTGAAAGCATAGCCCAACATATCATTGAAAATCATATATTAAACAAACCCCTTATTATTGGATTAGGTAGTGGGCGGGCTATCGCAAAAATTGTAAATTTGTTACCATTTTCCGTTATAAAAAGGTGTAAGTTTATCTGTACCTCATTACAAATAAAAATTGAAGCCGAGAAGAAAAACTTAAGCGTAGTAGATGAATCATTGATCCCCTTTTTAGATCTTGTAATAGACGGAGCCGATCAAATTGATAATAAGTTCTTTATGATAAAGGGGGGTGGCGGAGCCTTATTTCGTGAAAAGATCCTATACTACTCATCTAAAAAAACAATAATTGTTGGGGACGTATCAAAATTTGTGCCATGTTTTTCAAGATCGGTGCCACTAGAAATACTCCCATTTGGGAGAACTGCAACGATACCTTTTTTGGATAAATTAAACGGTGTATCAATACTCAGAACTTTGGAGAAGGGCTATCCCTACGTAACAGAAAATGGAAATCTTATTCTGGACGTCATGTTTGACGATTATTCTAATGTTCTTCAATTGGATACGAAACTAAAGAACATCCCAGGGATTATTGAGACCGGGTTCTTTATACGACCTCCAAGTGTTTGTTATTGTGCCCTTGAGAGTAACCAATACAAAGTCTATGAAAATCCACCGAACCTAACCAGACAACTTGACTAGATACAATATTTTTCGCCAATGAAGTGATGATTATGAGTAACAGTCACGAGGACATCAAAAGTAATAGCTGTGATCTAATAATAAAGAATGCAAATGTTGTGATACCTAAAATAGGTGTTCTTAAAAAAAACATACTAATAGAAAATGGAAAAATTAAAGAGCTAACGAATTCGACAGACAGTGTAAATTATTCAAAATCAATAAATGCAAATGATAAATATGTATTACCGGGATTAATCGATCCCCACGTACATTATGGAGTATTTTCCCCTGTTGATGTGGCTGCAACAACCGAATCCAAATCTGCTGCTGTTGGTGGGGTTACCACTATTATGCGGATGCTTAGAGTATACGAATCATACAAGGATGAAATATCCAAGCATCTAGAAGCTAGTGCAAAGAACCATTTCATAGACTATGGCATACATGCGTCAATACTAAATTCTGATCAAGTTAAGGATATTTCTCATTTATATCAAAGTGGAATCCAGTCATTTAAACTCTACATGAATCTAGGTTCGACCGACAATAGAATATTGATGGATATGCACCCATATCGAAATTTGCGTCTGCCAAAAAATGTGTTTGTTTCAGATGAACTCTGCAATCGCGTCCTTGACAAGTCTTCTACATTTAAGAATTCGGTTGTTCTCGTGCACGCAGAAGATCATAACACATGTGCGAATCTCATAGAGGAAAAGAAATTAGAAAAGTCAAGAACAGAAAGCAGTGATTTAAATACAAATCCCGAAAATGTAAAAAATAATCCAACAAACCCTATCAAGAATAACCCACTGGACATATGGTCTAAATGCAGACCTACCGAAAGCGAAGTAATCGCCATAAAAAAAATAATGAATATGGCCAGACAATTTGGATCCAGTGTTTACTTTGTTCATATAGGCTCAAATGGTGCATTAGATGCCATACTATATGAACGGCAAATTGGGGGCTGTAATGCCTATATTGAAACCTGTCCACATTATTTGACACATTCCGTTGATTTTGGTGATCTAAGGGGAAAGGTTGTACCACCTTTACGCTCCAAGAATGATATAGCTAGTTTATGGAGTGCCATAAAAAAC
This sequence comes from Candidatus Nitrosocosmicus sp., assembly GCA_041747305.1. Lineage (GTDB taxonomy): Archaea > Thermoproteota > Nitrososphaeria > Nitrososphaerales > Nitrososphaeraceae > Nitrosocosmicus. The sequence continues at coordinate 10,598 of JBGTFK010000114.1, read as the reverse complement.
GGAGTAATTGATACTATAGGAACCGATCATGTTGCAAATACCTTAAATTTAAAGCACGGAGAAAATAATGATATTTGGACTGCATTAGCAGGGTTTCCCGGAGTTGCCACTATGCTACCCGTCCTGCTACATTATGGAGTAAATTTAAGACAGCTACCAATACTGCGCTTGGCGGAACTGACCAGTTACAATACTTCAAAGATATTTGGAATGTTTCCTAAAAAAGGTACTATACAAAAGGGTTCAGATGCAGATCTAGTCATTGTAGATGTAGATTTGGTACAAAAAGTAACTCCAGAACTCTTGCAATCTTCCTCAGACTACACGATATATGATGGAATCAAGTTGCAAGGCTGGCCCGTCACAACCATATCTAGGGGTAGAATAATTATGGAAAATGGTAAGGTATTTCCTGAAAACTTAGGACATGGTAAATTTATAGGTTCAAATAATCACGGAATGAAAGAATAAAACACAGAATCGGCTAATTTATTACGACAGATATTTTCCAAATCATGGGAAAGGGATTACACTTGAATAATCCATCTCATCATCAGATTCATCGGCCATATTTGAATTAAACGGCAAAGCCATAGGTACATCGTCATTGCTGGTGGTAGTGGTAGTGGTGGTAGTGGTGGTGGCGCTGCTGCTACTACTACTGCTGCTCTTGTCGTTATTGTTATTGTTATTGTCGTTATTGTTATTGTCGTTACTGCTGCTTTTGTCGTTATTGTTATTGTCGTTGTCATTTGGATCGGAATTTAAGTCAGGTGCTTGATTAGACTGAGCGAGATTATTACCTAGATCAATACCAGTAGTGGCATGAGCCACTCCAAATTCATTAACAGAAAAAACTAGAGTAGCTATTGTTACAAGCAAAATACCATAAAAATTCAATCCACGATTCATATGTCTAATTAAATTATTAGATTTACATATTAATGGATTTTGATAAATATTTCTATATTATTAATTTAGAAATTTATTTGGTACCATTAACTATCTATTTCTTATGGAATATTATTGATATAAGTGACATTAAACTTATTTAAATCTGATGATCCAAGATCCTGAATCACTTGATACGGAGGAATAAGTAATGGTATTATATTTCTATCAACATTCTCCTGGGCATATAACAAACTATCGTTATTTTCAAAATTTAATAACATTCCCCCTATAATAAAAGTAGATAACATTATTAAAGTAATTTTTTTCATAAGAATATTATACTATATTTTACTATACTCATAATTAAATTTTGACTATATCTTTGGAGCAATTGTCAAATCATGAAAGCTCCCCATAGAACTATTTTTTCTTGCTTCTTTGATTCAAGATGAAAAATGCAGGAGCCCTAAATTTCTAATCTATGGGTAAGAGACCAAATTGATTCATTGTAAAATCCATATAATTATCAACCTACTTCCATCCATCATTATTTTACGTGTAAAATGTAAGGCCAGGGTATGTCAGGCAAGGCGGGATTGGGTCAGGTTGGATCGGCTTAATGGAAATGAATCATATTTCTTTTCCAATTTATGGGATTTGGTAGTCTATCCTTCGCTCAGTAGAGAAAATTACTACATTTGGTTTCATATGTGAAAACCATAATTTATGTACTGGGAATATTTCATTAAAAAGATCCTTTGGTAAATCTATAACTGTTTTCAATTTTTATATAGCTAGATGAGTAATAATATGGATTGAAATCTTAAATGGCGTCTTCATCTCCTTCTTCTGGTCCAATCCTTAAAGTTTCACGAATTTACAAAAGCTATGCTTCAACAGCCGGAGAAACACCCATCCTAAAAAATATTGATTTTGAGGTTAAAAAGGGAGAATTTGTGGCCATTGTAGGTCCCTCGGGTAGCGGCAAATCTACACTTCTTAATATACTAGGGACTTTAGATCGGCCGACAACTGGAGATATTTATATCAATGGTGTAGATGTATTTTCTTTAAATGATCATGATCTGGCTTATTTAAGAAACAATGCGATTGGATTCATTTTTCAGTCGTATAATTTGATAAACAGGGCTTCTGTTTTAAAGAACATTGAAATTCCATGCATAATATCAGGGTTGAATAAGAAGGAGCGGTTGGAAAGGGCCTCAAAAATCATGGGACTGCTTGGAATTGAGGACAAAGGCAGTTTCAAACCATTCAATTTGAGTGGTGGTCAACAACAACGAGTTGCAATTGCTAGAGCCCTCATGAATAATCCCTCCATAATTTTGGCTGATGAACCTACCGGCAACTTAGATACTAAAACTGGTAATGAAGTTTTTAATTTGCTCAGGATGTTGTCTAACAAGTATGATAGGACTATAATAATGGTCACACATAATCCTGAGTTGGCAATTAAAACCGATCGAATAATACATCTCAAGGATGGGGAAATGGAACGGGAAGAAAGCATAGTTACATGAAATATTTTTCTTTGCATTGGCCACGTAGTTATGCAGAACTATATTTTTTCATTGCATCTTAGATAACTTTAAGTCTATTTTGATGTATATGTATAAGAGTAATAGTTGTGATGATTACGATATTACGGATAAAAGCACGGGAGAAACAAAACATAAAGACAAAAAAGAGTCAAGAAAATTCCGAATCTACTTCAATTAAAGAAAAGATCCGTCTATCGTATCAGTCTAATTTCAATTTAATCCGAAATACCACTTGTTTTTTGATGATATGTTTTTTGGAAATTTTGCGATGCTGTCCTGATAGTCCACCACAAATAAGATTTGGGTCTAACCATAAACGAGTAGTTAGGAGTGATAGAGCCTTTGGACATTAAGGAAATATTTGTTCTATCATTTCAGGCACTAAAAGAGAGAAAAATCAGATCTCTTCTTACCATTCTAATGGTTATGGCCGGAACTAGCCTACTAGTAGCAGTAAATGGTGTAGGAGCAGGATTTACAGAATTCTTTAATAAACAGTTTAGCAATTTAGCTCCTAATATTTTATTTGTTACAAGTGGCAGTGAACAAGGAACAGGTACTGTCGGCTCCACAGAAGGAGGTGCCGGCTCTCCTAGCTCCAAGATCACACTAAATGCAGCCGTCATAAACAGGATCGATTCATTACCGTTTATTGAAGAAGTTATCCCATCTTATCAGTCCCAGGTATTGATAAAATCCAGAGGTGAGGAAAAAACAAACGCAGCACTATCTATAGATCCAAATAAATTATTTGTAATTGCCCCGACCCTTGATTTACAAGAGGGTTCTCAAATTAAACAAAATGATCTATCCGCAATTGTAATATCAGAAAATATTGCCAAACCTCCTGGAGAAGACAATCCGTTTGTAACATTGGGTGAAACCATAGAATTAGAATATTCATTTATTGATGCCACAACTGGCAAACAAGATACAATATCGAAGAATTTTTTGGTTACGGCGATAATGGAATCTACAGGAAATCCAACCATAGACAGTGCAGCAGTCATTAACTTGGATGCAGGTGATTCCCTTTTTCAAAAATCAGGCAAGTATGATTCTTTATTTGTAGTTGCATCATCCAATGAATTGGTCGATGTTGTTGAAAGTGAAATTAAGAAATTGTATGGAAATGACATAGGAGTAACCACAGTAAAAGCCATACTCAAGACTATTGAACAATTTACAGGCGGGATTACATCTTTCCTCTTGAGCATAGCCATAATCTCATTAATTGTTGGTGCAGTAGGCATAATTACTACATTATATACTTCTGTGATAGAAAGAATCAGGGAAATAGGTACATTAAAAGCAATAGGTGCACAAAGCTCTAATATTTTGACAATGTTTGTTTTTGAAGCTTTGATAATAGGTATGCTGGGTGCAACTCTAGGCTTAATTGGAGGTATTGGTGGAGGTTATGCACTGTCCCAGGCTACCCCCAGAAATGAAGGTGACGCTCCACTCATTCCCCTTTTTTTTATGACCGATATGATTACCGTATGGATAATCTCTGTTGTCCTAAGTGTAATCGCAGGATTATTGCCGGCTTGGAAGGCATCAAAGGTAAGCCCTATAGAAGCATTACGACCAAAGACCTAGGTAACATATGTTGTATTTTGATATGTATTTGGATCAAAAAAAACAAAGCATTCAAAAATAATCGGGCTCTTTGCAGACTCGAATTAAAAAATAATGCCAGCCTATAACAAACGTTCTAAATATTATCCCGATGGCTTATAAACTTAGGTCTTTATGCTGTACGGGCCCATTGACTGCGTGGACCTGCGTGTTGATTTTATTGTTTAGCCAGCACGTCATTAGATATTGGATTGACTAGTGCTCAAACACTTAAAGATCCAAATCTCGTTTTGCAACCTACCAACAGTGGTTTTACTTCGCCAACAGGAATGGCATTTCGTGACTATTCTGGAAACAATATTATAGTAATAGAAAAAAAAGGTAATGTAAAATTAATTTCAGATAAATACTACAGGATACTCCTTTAAAGCAATTTGACGTCAATTTTGAAAGTGAACGTGGTTTATTGAGAGTTGAAGTAATGAATGAGAATAACACTACACTAGTATTCTTTTATGTTACCGAAAACAACTCTGATCTAACCATGACAGAGCCCAATGAGAATTTGCGTAATAGAGTATACAGTTTTGAATGGGAGGGCACTGACCTGCTAAATCAATAGTTGATCTTTGATTTGCCTGCCATACCAGGACCAAATCACAATGATGGTAAAATAACTCTAGGTAAAGACAACAATCTATCTTTATGTTATAATAGGGGATTTGAATCACAGAACTAAACTAAGAATTTTGAAAATGGAGGAGATCCAGACTATACTGGTTCTATTTATCGGATTGATCCACATTTAGGTCTACACCTGTCGATAATCCCTTTGTAGATAACGATGTTCCAAATATTGATAAAACTTTTGCATATGGTATTAGAAAATCCTTTCGTCATGCGGTAGATCCGACTACTGAAGATGTTTGGGATACAGAGAATGGTCCATCCTTTTCTGATGAAATAAATCTGGTCCAACCAGTATATAATAGCGGATGGAGATCAATAATGAGTCCAGCTGCATCAGCTGACGAAATAGAAGATCTTATGTCCCATTCACCCAATTCTAATTATTCAGATCCAGAGATAAGCTGGCTTGAGCCTACCGCGATCACTGACCTAGAATTCATCAATAGTACTAACTTGGGACCTGACTACACTAACAATATTTTAGTAGGAGATCATAATAATGGTAACCTGTATTTTTAAATTAAATGACCAATGAGACGGATTGGAAATACAGGACGCTGTTATTGATTCAGAGGAAGAATTAAACAATTATATTTTAGGAACAGAGTTTGGTAGCATTACTGACATACAAACAAGTCCAGATGGAGATGTATACACCGTTTCCTTAGAAAGTGGAAGCATATATAAAATCTCTTAATTTTTTTAAAATTAAATATTTATTATATCGATTATTGCTATTAAGTATAAATGAAAAAAGAATTCATAGTTGCCAAAATTGAAGCATCCACGGATGGGTCTCCTTATATATACGTATCATTCAAGGATCCAAATGAATATTTAAAATCTGGTGATAAGCAAATGAATCCTTTTGGTTCCAATGTAATGGCTTTTAATTCTCCGGAAGACCTCATGAAGAATCTGCCTAAAGCCATGTCAAATATATCTAATATGTTTGGTGGAGGCGCAGTAAGCGATGCCCCTACTTTCAAAGTAACCATGAAAGAGTATGACGACCTAAAGATCAAGGTTGGGGATAAAGTAGTTATAGATATTCAAAGATATGAACATAATGATACCTAACATCGAAGCAATCTAGAAGGCAGGGCCTGGTCCTCAATCATTTCTGAGAACAATAACAATAAAGCATTAGTATTTGCTTTCTTCCTTTATTCCTTTATTCCCTCCTTTAATCTTTCCTTAGTTAACCGCTGTTCTCTAAATCATTTCGATTCTTTCTTTCAATTTCGATTGATTCATGCTGTTTTTTGTCTTCGATTGTAGTCAACACCGCTCCGCAATCGAAGCAAAAATAGTTTGAAGTTAACCCTGTCACCGGAGCAACACTGGTGAGATTTTCCTTATCAAGAATAGCCGGACCGTATGCAGCTAGTTTCTCATCCAAAATTTCCTCATTGGCTTTAATACCATGACCAGCTGGATTTCCAATTTGGGCAGTCTGATCATTATTTATTTTTACAGCATTATCAGCGCTGGCGTTTTTATCCGAACTTGTTTCGTTCAATTCCACTTTTTCCCTCGATTCATGTGATAACAGAGTACCATATCAATGATTTTATATATTATTTACCCCGAGTTACTAAATCGTAGGAGTAAGTAGTATCAACACAGATATTTTTTTTCTTGTTGCTGGTGCTGTTTTTGCTTTTACGCTCTGAATAAACTCCTGATAACTCATTTGAGCTGTTATACGGGTTATACACGGAGTAAAATTGCAAAGTTCAATCATTTTCCCAAAATATTACTTTGTGTTTTTAGTACTATCAATATCTATAAATTCTGCCGCATCGCGTTTTTTATCATAGATGATTACGCAAGGACCGTCATCAGTTTTTTTGGAAAAGAAATTCCTGTTCAAGGGTCCGGGATTTAGCACAAGTGTTTTGCCCATTTTTTCAATTCTTTTGATATGAGTATGACCGAGTATCAAAATGTCGAATAATTGACTTTCCAATAAGGATTCTGACAAGTCAGAGTTTGTTCCATGATATATGCCTATTTTTTTTGAAAAAATTGAGAGTTTTCCAAATTCGTTTAGAAATTGAGCGTTTTCAATTTTATCGAACTGTTTTGTGATACCCATTAATTCCCCATCATTATTCCCCCTAACACCATAGAATTTTATTTCTTTGCCTAATTTCTTAAATAAACTAATCATTCCGGGATAAACGTAATCACCTGCATGGAAAACATGATCTACTTTCATCAAGTTAAAAATGTTGATTGCTTTTTCAGTATTTTCAACATCATCATGTGTATCCGAGATTACGCCGATTTTCACTATCAATAGTTTTTTAATCATCATAAAAAGTCTTGTGATTTTAATAAGTGACACTTAGTCAGGTAACATCCAAAAAACAACTAGACCAATACCAAATACAAGTGCCAAAATATTGATATTATATAGTATGAATTAAACAACCTAGTATTTTGTGAATAGCAATTTCCAAACAATTTGAGATTAAGCAAATTCTTAAATCTTGAATTTTTTTTCAATAGAATCAGGGTTTTATACTTCATGTGATAAAGGTAGGAGTTTTGGATGAGAGGGAAGAGGAGTTATGGAAGAGGAGTTATGGAAGAGGAGGACAGGAGCATGTACTTCAGGGCTGTTCTTTCACATAAATAGATGATTTCTTGTCTGTCCTATAAATAATATAAAAAGCATGACAAGAAATTATTAGAGCCGCAAGAGTCATTTTAGTTGCAAAAACTAAATTCCATGGTGTTTCAGGATTAGGGTAGCTTATATTGAGTTCATCAAAATCCAAAGAGTTATTGATTGTATTTACGGTAATCAATGCTCCCCACACCGTAAAATTGTAAGTAAATTCATAAGCTGCAACAACTATCAAGATGATTGATAATACGGATAATACAGATCTAACTATTTTAGGTGTATTCTGTACTCTGCTATAACTGATTTTGGTAACACAAAACCATGCAATAACTGAGAAAATTGCAAGATACGTAACCAATTTGCCAGATCCATCAAAGATTAAATCATTCTTTACGATTATTTCGCCTATGTTTAATGCACCGGTTTTATCGTATTCTACCCAACTCCAATACATTCCAAACATTGTTATATACAGCATCATGAATGCGCAAAAATAGAAAAATATTATGTAAACATAGCGTGAATCAATACTATGAAAAAAATTGGTCAAGATATTATTCATGAGTAATACTGTAGATAAACTGGAGCGAATATATAATTAACTTTATGGGTATCAAGGGTCATGGATATTTTTGATGTGTTTTAGTAATCGCACAGCATCCCTTTCCTTCAAACTCTTTTTATTGTTTAGGATATAGTCTCTAAAACTTTCAAGCTGAGAACCGATTTCAGGATACTTTAATCTACATTTGTCCAAAATATCTTCGTATGTCCTATAAGGAAAATATGTCTGTTTTGATACTTTAAGGATTGACCTTCTGGTCGTATTGTCTATGATCTTATATTTTTGAGCCAAAAACAAATTGTATCTAATGTCAATCAATGCTTCTGATTTGTAATTTGTATAATCCGTAAACGTCACAGCAACTTCATCATCAGAATCCAAAATTCCATCCCTAAAAAGTCTAAAAATTTTTCCTATTCCCACCATTCCATATTTGCCTAGTTCAACTGCCCGAAGTGCACCCAAACTCGATGATCCAAAAACCTTTACATTCCTTTTTCTGACTAAATTATACACTTCGATAGGTGTAGGTGGATAATCCTGAAGAAAATATCCGTCAACCAATCCAACAATATTAACTTCCTTTAGTATCAACTGTAGAAGGTCTCCTTTTTTAGCTGGTAGTCTGTAATCGGCGTCAAGAATTTTTCTTGCTTTTTCCCTTGATAGAGAAGGTCCTAAAAATATTACAGGTTTGGGCCTAACCATTTCTTAACACTTTCCTTGGCTCTTTGGCCGACAACTGCTTTATTTATTTTAAATGTTTCCAGCCCAGGGACAATAACTCTAATAACTGGGATATTTAGTTTTGAATTAGTCAAGTTTACTACTATAGCTTTTTTTAGACCTCTTGCTTTTAAGTTACTTAGAATAAGTTTTATGTCGTCTAGTATATCTTCATAGGAAAATGTGTGAACGTCTGAAAATGATTTCTTTTCCTTTGATTTTATGAATTGCCAAGATCTATTTTCATCACTATTTTCAGGATCATATTTCATCTTTCTTAGATCATCCCTTGAACCTTGAATATTAGCTGCTCTTGATTGGGATACCTCTGTTATAGCCCTCATCAGGGCGATTCGTGCATCTGGATGAGCACCATGACCTTCTACCAGATATCCATACTCATGATTAACCCACTCGGCACTACTTGCTATGAAAGTTGGAATTCCGAGGTCGGAAGTAATATCCTTTACTGTCAATGGTATTTGAGAATGTCTAAATCTATTGACGACTCTCTTGATAGGAACGTGTTCAATACTGTTCAGATCAATTTCTGGATAAATTGAATCATCATCCATAAAATTCCTTGAGTCAAATGGTTTTAATTGAAAACCCTTTTTTATGAGCGAATTTTCAACAGTTTTCAATATATGATATTGAAATGCACTGGAAGTGAATTCAGCCAAACTCACTGCGTCTCTTTCTACAACTTCGCATAGGGCGTGACAAATTGCTTCTTCAAGTACATTTCCAGAAGCCAATCCATTTGTATGGAAAAAAGAGTAAGGATTTATTGATGGCGGCGATGGAGTATATCTAAAAATTGTTAAAGGAGCAGGCACCAATACTTCCGTGTTATTCAATAAATCATAACCGATACAATAGTCCATTACCATTTCTTCATTTAAGTGGAATGAAATTGGTTCCACTACTTCATCATATTCTAGAACAGTATAACTTTGAGATAAATCTTTAAAAGTTCCCCTTTGAATTTTTCCGTCATAATTTGCAGGTAATGATGAAAACCTTTCAATGCTTTCCATAATAACACTAGCCCTTGCATGGTTTTTCGTTGGACCCTTTCCACTATATACCCAGATGTAATCCTCAGTTCCAGGCAATACGGCTGAAAAATTAGGTATTCTAAGTCTATCCATATTTGTAATATCTGCAATTCTTGTAATCCCAATTTCATGAATCAAGGAATCTACTTTTTCTAAAGTTTGTTCTACTGGCTGGATTCTAGACGTACCCATCGCATTCCATTTTTTTCTAGATTTCAAAAATAATTGAGATGTAGTGTTCAATCAGAATTTACATTCATCATTTCTATAGGATATTATTTTAATTATTGGATTGGCATGGAGATAATAATGCTTAATCAAACGACATGAATAGATAAAGGGATTTAAAAATTAAGTTGGATTAATAAAAGTATATATATTACAAATTCTCTTGATGAATTACTTGAGTTCTATTAATTTAGAAGCTGAAGTTATAAGCGAGATTCTACTTAAGGCGGCCAGTGAACCCGAATTCAGGAAACGACTACTAAGGAGCCCAAAAAAAATACTTGATTGTTATGGTATTTCAAATGAAGCCAAGCAAGTAATTCAGAAGTGCATTGTTGATTTAACTCAATAAATGAATATGGAATGTAATGATTTATCACTTTTTTCAAGTCTATTGTAATATTGTGATACGCTGGAATAATTTCGCTAATCGTTATTTAGCAGATACTTTACTATGTTTAAGTTAAACCTTCTTGTCCTGTAGTATTTGGATATAGTCGATTTTAAATCGGTAAATGAATGATAATATCTTGATTGCGACAAGTCGTACGTACCTTTCCTTGTCTCCAATATTCTTTAACGGCATTCAGCTGGGAAGAACCTTTTGGTAGATATACAATACTCAGAGAATCTGTGTTCTCTGCCAGATATTT
>JBGTFK010000113.1:0-4716 GCA_041747305.1 Candidatus Nitrosocosmicus sp. | reverse complement strand
TTAATCTCATCCCATAATTCATCAGGAATCTTAAGTATGACGGGAAGTTCTTTATTACTCTCCTGAAGGATACAGGTCATACCATAGTAAGAAAATCAACAAGCTATAATCCTATCGAATTTTGGGATAGGCTCTAAGTCTTTAGTATATTATTTTTCAGTTTTATTCGACTTTGTACAAATGTCAATCAAATGGTATAACCTTCGGCGTAAATTAATTAAATCTTAATTAATTGTAAAATAGAGCAGTGCATCTTATATAATTTGTTCCTATCTAATGTCTCATGCAAAATGAAAAGGACGATACATCACTAGAAGTATATATCATAGAAATCTGCTTTTTCGGTGGCGAGAAGGAGAGAAACAATGACTGATCACAAGATCGGAACACGTGAAGAGTGGCTTGCGGCCCGGCTGGAGTTACTCAAAGCCGAGAAGGAATTGACGCGGCGTAACGATGAACTGGCCCAGTGGCGACAGAAGCTGCCTTGGGTTCGAATCGACAAGGAGTACCGTTTCGATACTGACGAGGGTACAAAGTCTTTGGCTGATCTCTTCAGAGGACGCTCGCAGCTCCTCGTTTATCACTTCATGTTCGGTCCCGAGTACACTGGCGGCTGTCCCGCATGCTCTGCCATCGCAGACGGCTTCAATGGCTTCGCCGTACATCTCGAACACCATGATATTGCAATGATCGCAGTCTCACGCGCCCCGATCGCCACTCTTCAGGCCTACAAACGCCGCATGGGCTGGACGTTCACATGGGTGTCATCACTGGACAGCGACTTTAATTACGACTTCAATACCTCGTTCACCGGGGAGCAACAACGCTCAGGCAGCGTCGATTATAACTATCGGGCGATCAACGCAATCCCAGACTCGGAAGCAGGTTCAAATAAGTTTGCAGCCATGAGCGGCACCGACGTACTAACCTATACTCGAGAGGCACCAGGTATGAGCGCGTTTGCATTCGCTGACGGCGTTGTCTACCACACCTACTCCACCTATGCGCGAGGTCTCGATGCGCTCTGGGGAATGTATCAATGGCTCGACCGGGCACCGAAGGGACGCAACCAAACGGGGCTATGGTTTCGGCGACACGACGAGTATACATGAGGTTCTTAAGAACGGTCGCCTTACAAAATGAGCCATTCTTGATAATGATAATAGGGCCGGCACAATGATGGACATGGGTAGTGAATCTAATTATAAGTAAAATCCACGATAAAGGACTGATATCGTTCTGAAGCCCACCAAATTTTTATCCTAACTTTTAGCATGAAATAAACCTAAATTGTATTGGAGCCCTACTGCCACTGGGAACTTAATCCCCACGGATGTATTCAACCATAGATGATATAGTTGTGAAATTCTCAAACTAAGAAAAAAAGTCATTGTAATCAATTTAGATGTGCCAATATATCGGATATACGATAGATTTATAAGTAAAATAATATTGTCTTACTTCATGAATGGTGAAAATGATTTTGTCAAAGTTGCGCTGGCAAATGAAGTTCCTCATAGATCAATGAAACATGTTGATATAGGTGGGAAAGAAATAGCAATTATAAATATTGATGGCCAATTCTACGCAATTGATGAGCGATGTGGACACATGAATGCTCCAATGTCTATGGGACAGATTCGTGTCAACATTGAAAAGAAAATAATATCTTGTCCTTTACATTATGCCACATTCGATATTGTTACTGGTCAAAAACTCAGTGAACCGATAACAGCTGGGGTGGATATGAGCTCCTTACCAAAGAATATGCAAGACTATTTCAAAAAAGCAGGAGAAATTTTGTCATACGTAAAGACAAACAATATGCAAACATATCAAGTCATCAATGAAAACAATGAGATTAAAGTCAAAATTCCTGAATAATTTTTCTTATCATCGTCAATGCCAAAATTTTTGTTTCAGCCTGATCCCATTTGAATTGATTTGGTTGATGGTAATGACTTGTTTATCAAATCAATTTGTTTCGTCAAATATCCATCTACACTATCTGTGAGAATTCTGATTGATAGGTATCTCTTTAATTGCTAGCAAGGCACAAAAAATCACAAAAAACTAGGGAATATTATGACAACTACAAATAATGATGGTATTAATGCCCATAATGATCACATTAATAAAATTAAAATAGAATTACTTCTTTATTACTTTACTAATACCTTGTGAGGAAAAGTGAAAAAATATGAAAACTACAAGTTAGGGATAGCATTTGAATATCCAATTGATTGGAAATTGGTACGCAATTGCAAATTCATATATGGAGTAGATGTGTTAATCCACAAGGATTTTACAAACTTTGGAATAATGAAGACATCAGAAAAATTAAGATTAGATATAACCTCCCATACAAAAACACTTGAAGAAATCTTGAATAATTCAATACAACAAAACGAAGTCTTAGCACAGGATATACAATCAAATAAATATCAAATACAAAACTCTGAGTCAGCAACAATAATGCTTCACAAATTAGACAAAATAGGAAATACAATTCAAGAGAGGACATTATTAATGCAGAAGAGTGGAGGTCGAATCTTTTTCATTGCCTTTGAAGACTTGCCAGAAAACTTTGAATCTGGATACAACCAATCTCTAATGAAAAGTATATTTAATTCCATTAAGTTCCTGTGAGAATAAAAGAGGATTTACGAGAGAAATGGTTGAATGAAGGATTAGGATTCGGTCTTCTGATCTAACTATGAATAAAGGTAACAACTCCCATAGACCTCATGGATTCCAAGCCCATCGGGCCCGTTGTATTTGTTTATTTAGTCTGATATTATCCAAATAAATGGATAATATCAAAATTTATCTTTCTCAAGATCAAATGATTGATTCATCTTAAATTCATTCATCATGTTTACCATAAAGGTATCAAATTCCTTATCATTCATTGTATTTCTTTTATCAAAAAGTTTTTCAGAACCCTCACCAACTTGATATCTTACTTCCGGCTCATTGGTATTAGCTATTGTACAATAAGGTTAGCAACAAGTCTTGGATGAGATCCATTTGTAACAAGCTCTTTAGATTTATTTAGTATTTTCTTAGTAATTTCCTCATATGCAGAACCTGAACCTTGTTGTACTTTTTTTGCTAAACGAAGACCATTTCTTACTACATTAGTGTTAATCGCACCCGGTTCAATGGCTGTTACCTTTATTCCAAAATCCATTAGCTCATATCTTAATGATTGTGTAATTCCTTCTAAGGCACATTTACTGGCAACATAAGCTGAACAAAACGGGGATGGGAGAACGGCATTAAGCGAACTAATATTAATTATCATGCCGGACCTTTGTTTTCTCATAATTGGAATAATATTTCTTATGGTTCTATAAACACCGAATACATTAGTGTTGAATATAGAATATACTTCTTCTAATGATAAATCTTCCGCGGCCCCCTATTAAACTAAAACCAGCATTATTTACAAGTAAATCTATTCTTTTTTCATTTTCTTTAACCGATTTTATTGCATCCTCAACTGATTTGTCTTTATCAACATCCAGTTCAATGACTTTAAGCTTTAAGTTTTTGGCCTTTGTTCTATGCAATAAATTAGTTTGTTTTTTTGTATCGCTCATAGTCGCATAAGTCATCCACCCATTCTCTGCCAGCGCCAAGGCCGTTTCGTACCCAATGCCACTCGAGCTTCCGGTTATTAGGGCAACTTTTTGATTCAAGCTCATGATATGCCGTTATAATTAAATGGGTTTAATATTTATGAAACAAGAATGTAAAATGGAGATCAAAATGTATTAGTCATGGATTCTACTTCTAGATCTGGGTCAATGGTAGTATTATTATCGTAACTTAATGTGGAGGCATTAATGTTACTAAGAGGTTGAGCTGTGACCAATAGAGTAGTATAAGTGGACGTATGCATGAAAATAGATACCTATTAAACATACAATCAATATCGGTATAGAATAATCTCCAAAACCTTTGTGGAATAATTTACTCATTATGAGTTCCTTGACGGATTAATATCTAAATTTTATAATATATACTAACTGATTGACTATTCCGATAATTTTATCTTGATAGATGATAGTATAGACTTTGACAACATTCTATTTATAAAAACAAGCCTGATATAACTAATATACTAAAGCCAAATCATTACATAATATTATAAGGCATGGATGGTACATAGGGTTGTGAGACAAAGATTTTCATTAGGAAATAATTGTGAATGTATGTGTCATGGCAAACCCGGTATTGTAGATTTTTGTGGATACTGTACTACATCTCATAGAAATGTGTTCTCCAGAAATAGGACACAAAGATAACAATATTTTTGCATTAGTAAAGCCAATGTCCTCTATTCAATATAGAATTGATCTCTTTCATATACTTATAAAGGACTAACAACCAATAAATTACTTTAATCCTTCACCACCTAATTTATTATTATGAAGCTAGTCCTATAACCAATTCAGATTCGTGTTCAAGCCCCTCATCGCGATAGAATCGATCCCCAACTACCACGCTCATCAGAAATCATACTTTCATTTAACCAAATCATCGAATTCAAACAATAAATAAAAGTAACAGATCCCATGTACCTCATGGATTCGAAGCCCACCGGGCCCGCTGTAATTTTACTACTTTATTAGGATTCAAAATAAATAAAAGGTGAGAAAATTTTAATTTCTACTCTCCTATATTGTCACTCTTTATCTTGTCAAC
>JBGTFK010000112.1:0-2159 GCA_041747305.1 Candidatus Nitrosocosmicus sp. | reverse complement strand
TATCAACGAACTTTTGCGCTTGGTCTTCATGAATCTGTAAATTGGCTTCATCTACCTTGATGGAATTAGTAGGGCAAACCGTGGCACATGCCATACACCATATACATGCACTTTCCCTAATGGGATCTGGTTTATCCGTATAATCTTTGCGACCTTCTCGATTATGGTCGTCACCTGTCCCCTCGCTAGTGGCATTTGCCATCTCTATTGCAGGAACATCTTGTTCTGATCTATACCATTGATAAACTTGTACAGGACATGCTTCTATGCACGCCCCATCTGAAATACATGAATCCCAGTCTACCGCAACAAATGTCCCATGAATACCAAGAGGAACATATTCTTCTCCTCTTGCTTTGTATGCATCTTGAACTTCCTTATTGGTAGACGATTCTGCGTCTTTTCTTCCCGGCCCCCAAACAAAATGATAATATGAGCCGTCTGATGTTGAATGTTTACCGATTACATTATGATTTTTTGGAAATTCTGGATCTATTGGCTTGCTGTACTAATTTGTATGAAACTATTTAAGATACGTGTCTTTTGTAACAAAGCCAACCAGTCAATCATGATATAAAATATTGCATGTAATAATTCATCAAAGCAAGTCGTAATTTTGGTTAAAGAACAATAAACTCAACATTTCTAATTTTATAACAGATGGTTTCAAAACCTTAGTTACCATAGGTGGAATTGAAAGTTCTATCGGAGCACTTAATTATGGATTATATTCGTCAAATAATCCCAAGGAGATATGACAACGTTGGACTTTACATGTGCTACGCAAACTGTCTACATACAATCTATAAAAACATTAGACGATTTGCTTGAATAGTATGCAAAAGGGTAAAGAAAATTTTAGATGAATTTTAAAGATTAGCTCAAAAGAAGATATAAAGATATATACTGAATTTGTTTTCGGAGATCCTTAAAAGGAGATAATCGAAATCCCGTTAAAAAATCACCGTGATGTAATTGTCATGGATAATAGGGGAATGGTACGTTTGAAAGAGATGTTGCTGGATAGTGTTTCAAACATGGTTAACCGTGATACTAAATGTCCTGTTCTCTTAGTAAAATAAAATAATTGAAGGATCTATGAAATAAACAAAAGTATTTATGCAAATTGGATGATCGTATGTATTATTTTTATAACACAAGAATTTGAAACTGAAGCCACTATTACAAATATCATTCACATGCATTAAGACATTTTCATAAAGGGATAAAGGATAAAAATCTTTTTCACTGTGAAGAAGGGTATTGATCATCCTCGGTTGGCCTTGCCGAGCCACTAACACGCTCTATGTCAGAATCATTATTAAACAACTCTTCAACATCTTGTAAAAACATCTTTTTTGCTTTAAAACGTAATGTTCTTTCATCCTTTTCCATAGGGAGCATATGAAATATATTGTATAGTTGATCCTTTTTTTCACCTAAATTTACAGCATCTTTTTTGTATTTTATTTCAATGGTGGTGGTTCCTTGCCAATTTGGTTTAAAATATTCTAATTTAAGAATGTCTAATATCAGGATTTCATCGACATATGGAAAATATTCCTTAATATTCTTTACAAGGTCTTTGAACTGACTTTCCAATTCGACATGTCTTTTTTTTGGATTAGTAGGATTATTCTTCTCATTAATCAATAAATTATTGTATAAAACAATATTTTTAACCATAGGGATTATTAAAAAACCTTTTTCATCAATTAGAGGGAAATTTTTATTATAGGTACAGAAAAAAATATGCGGACCATTTAGATAATCAAAGATTTAGAAATAAAAAAGGGTAACATGAATAACCCAATACTTGAAAATATTTCTTGAAGGTTTTGTAATAGAAATAAATTGCACTGTATTTCAAATCCGCAAATACCATCATAATTATCATTTTCATATGTGTTTTTTTATTCATAAAAATTTTTGGTGGGTTCGACCTACATATTGAGTATCGTTAATCGATTATTTTAAGCACTTAAATGAATTGAAATAATTGAAAATTCAAAATCACTCTTTATCTGAATTAATGGTAGAAAAAAGGAGTGGAAATTCTGAAAAATTTGATGAGGAAAAGCTTGTGAGAGGAATTAGTAGAGCTGGTACGCCTTTCATGCTTGCCAAAGATATTTCAAAATCAATTACAAACAAGTTGG
>JBGTFK010000111.1:0-11634 GCA_041747305.1 Candidatus Nitrosocosmicus sp. | reverse complement strand
CAGATACTTGTTTATTACAACTGCAAGATGCAAATGGATAGTCCTAGAAGAGCAATCAAGTACCTAACAGGCTATTAATCTAATTCGGTTTGTGATTGTAATAGGATAAAATTATCAAGATGAATTATGACCCAGTCTCATATAATTATTCGGTTTGATGTCTTTTTTATTTATTCATTATTCAAGGGCCAGGATCTTACTACTTGACTTTCTTTAATAGCGGATTCTCTCAAGGATATCATCGAGATATGTCTTTTAGGGTACATCATTTGAAATAATTAACACCTTTTTGAAAGATTTCTAATCTCTAATAAGAAAATAGAGAGATAATGAGAGAGAATGATAACTTGACTAACTTCTCGGTAATGTATGATCGATAATACCATAATACCATAATACCATAGTATGGAATCATTTGTCATTCTAATATTATGTTTGAAATTTCAAGTCCGGTTTGTCATGAATTATTGCTGTATTAAATCAGTTCTATTGTCGGGGAGGATAAATGAAATACTTTTCTCTATCCCTGTTTGCACATTTCAAAAAGAAGTAACCACTACAATTAAAGGAACTATTACAATTAAAGGAACTATTACAATTAAGGCATCAAACTTTTTAGATCAAATTATTAATTCGTAATCGATAAAAGGTCATTTTTCAAATTGAATTGACCAACAAAAAAAAGACAGCCACAATTTAAAATCGAAATGGCCCGCCTTTACTATCGAGTCTATGGAATAATTTTCTATTGAAATAATATAGTATATACTTTTATATTTTGAATTTCATTAAAAGGTAATGAATACAAAGAATTCATTGAATTTTGTGTTTTTAGTAGGATTATTAGCAGCCACAATTGGACTATTACCTTTGATGAACTCAAATAATGCCCTTGCACAAACCAATTCAACATCTAGTACAAGCTCGACAAACATGACTGGTGGAGAAAATATGATGATGAAAAAAGACGGTTATGCCAAGCCTATGATGAACAAAGAACATAAAATGTATGAAAAAATTAATGGAACATTAAACATGATGGAAACAATGTATCAAGCTATTGGAGATAAATTTAATGTAACACTACCAGACGCTATAGCGACAGCCGAACAATCAGTAGGTAATGATTCTTTCGCAATGTCAGCTAATGGTGAAATGAAAGACGGATTCATGGTAATTGCAGTCGTTCTTGGCTCCCCTGACATGAAATTCACTAAAGTACTGGTTGATCCGGGAACTGGTTTAGTCTTACAAACAAAGCCTATGTCGATGATGGAATGGATGAGTATGATGCACCCTCAAGGTCATGAAGACAAGAAGATGAAAGGAATGCATGGTAGTAGTGGTGGAAGCCAAGGATATGGCAGCGAATATGGCATGGGAATGGAAATGAGAGGAATGCATAGTGGTAGTGGTAGTAGTGGTGGTGGAAGCCAAGGTTCAGGTTGGTAGTAAATTAATTTTATTAATTCTTTAACCTTGACCTATATTTTTTAATTAGTTATTATTGTTTTTTTTTTTGGTAGGGATAGTTGTTCTTGAATTTTCAAAAGGGTTTGGAATATATCACGTTCTTAACTTGCGAAGATTTTTTTCGAGATTTAATTCCTAGTTAAGTTAATTTAGTTTAATCTCTAAACCATAGAAATTATATTATTAGAATATTATAATTTGATAGAAGGATAAGAATGTCTGATCCTGATAAGAATGAATCAATCAATAGTACTATAACCCTTTCAGAACTTGAAATTGAAAAGATTTCAAAGTTGTATCAAACAGCTTTGGATTTAACTACTGCAGATAGACAAGATAAAGCTCAATTAACTGATGCAAACCCAGGACCTCCAAAGTCAGACTCGATCAACAAAAAACGTCAGGCTTGGCATGATGTCCAAAGTTATTTGGAAGAGTTGGGAAAAAAATATAATTATGACCCTGAAAAATACGTAATAAACAAGATTACTAGGAAGTTAGAACTCTACAAGCCAAGTCCTTAAGATTTTATATATTCTTTATCTTGATAAAAATATGCTCCATCAGTCTGAAATGAAAGTTGTTTTGTTTTGTTTTGTTTTGTTTTTTATTGTTATTGTCTAGATTCCGAATCTAGTACTGTCGAAAAAGAAGAAAGAAACTAACTTCTTGCTTCTATACGACTTAAAAAATAAAAAGAAAAGCAAGCAGGCTCTCCTGTCACTTGCTTGAAAATATCTTATAGATATGTTCTCCACTGTCACAATCATCATCTGGGTCATCAGCTATAATCTGAAGAGCATATGCTTTTGATACATTTGTAATAACTATTTCCTTAGGGATGTACATGGCTAAATTACCACTGAATTTTGGTTCACCAGTAGCTGTCTTATGATTAACACATTCGCCTATTTGGAATTTTTTAATATCAAAATGATCTACGCTGTAATACGGCTTGTTCCCGTCTTCGTTCAAAGCAACCGAAGCGGCAAAAATGCCTTTATCGGTTACAAATGTATACGCATAGTAACTTTCATCTCCGCCACCTACTGAAAATGACCTACCAGGCTGACCTTGTAGTTCCATGAATGGGACTCCATTATTTAGACCAATATCTGTGATAATAAAGTCCTCTCTGTGAAAGACCGCAAAAGCGTTTGGAATACATATTGCAGAAAATAAACCTAGTCCTATAACGATTAAAACTAAATTTTGCACAAAATTTCTATATTTCTTTGGTATTTATCTTTTTATTTGAAAAATTCTGTAAAATCTAAAGTTATTGATAAGCAATCGTATCTATGGTACTACTAGTCTCGCTATGATCAGATTTGGAAGGCGGAAAGACAAAATGGTTTATAGCCGTATATGAGTCATATATGACTCATATATTATGTATAACTTGGCCCTAACTCCGCGAGAAATTCTTTATGATTTCAATAAAACACCTTGTGCCTTTTTTTAAAAGATCAAGATCAGTAAATTCATTTGGTGAGTGCATTTTATTTGGCAAAATCGTACTTCCAATACAAATCGAATCTACGCCTAAGACTTTTTTAAAAACATACATGGGACCAGTGCCCGATGAGGAGATGTTTAAAACGACCCCACTAAATATCTTTGATGCAGAGTCTACAATTAATTTTACATACTGATTATTCAATGGTGTTCTAAAAGACGGCTCGCCGCCGAGATAGTCTATAGCAACTTCTTTTTCTGAATAACCTTTTGATCTCAAGTGTTTTACCAATCTGTTGAATTGTATTTGTGGATCCATATTTGGTACTAATCTAAAATCCATCTTTACGGTAGCAGTCGAGGGAAGAATTGTTTTTACTCCTTTATTGGTATAACCTGTAACTAGGCCCGAAATATTACAGGAAGGTTCTGTCGCCAGGGCTTTCTTTATCTCGTAAGAAGATTGGCCCTTTATGAAACTAGATATGCCGTATTCCCTTTTGAATGCTTCCTCATTAAAAGGTTCGTTTGCTATTAATTGTAATTCCTTTTCACTTAGAGACATTATTTCGTCATACCATCCTTTAATCAGAATTTTTCCATCATTAGTGTTATATAACAAAGACAATAAATTTACTAATCTCCATGCAGGGCTTTCTATAGCAACCGCTAAACTAGAATGAACGTCCCGGCTAGGTCCATGTACCTTAATTTCTACTGTCAGAATCCCCTTTTGGCCCAATGAAATTATTGCTCTATCATCTGTATCGATATAACCGCTTTCCCAGATTACCAAATCGGATTTGAATTTTTCCCTAAAGCGTTGAACATATTTTATCAAGTTTGGACTGCCGATTTCCTCCTCACCTTCTATTAAAAATTTAATGTTGCAAGGAACATCTCCTGTCTCTCGCAAAAAATATTCTACGGCCTTTATTCTAGTGATTATTTCTCCCTTGTCATCCGAGGACCCTCGACCGTATATGTGATTTCCGATTACTTTCCCACTAAAAGGATCCTCGTTCCACTTTTCAATTGGATCAACTGGTTGAACATCATAATGATTGTAAAACAATATTGTCTTTCCGCTGGGATTAGATTTTGATTTGACCTCGCCATACACAACAGGAGGTATTCTGCTGATAGTTCTGTTTTCGACCGATTCTTCAAAGTCTAGGAATAAAAGCTCAGTTTGAATACCGGCATTTTTCATCAAATTCGACAAGAGGATAGCACATTCCTTTAGACCCTGATTGGTTGCAGAAACACTTGGTTGCCTGATCAAAATTTGCAAGTCCGATATGAGATCATTCATTTGATCATCGGTCAACGAAGTGGGAAGTAACATATTATCCAATTAATTCATCTGTCTCCCAATAAATCACAATAATTAAAAAACCTTCCTTGCTACCATATCCTGCCTGACTCATTTAACACACATTATTATCTATTAAAATTTGGTTAAATGAATTAGATGAAAATTTAACTGAATATAAACATAGAAAATATGAATATAACAAATGTCGTAAAGTTCTAGAGCAGAGGCGAATTCTTTTTTGTTTTATCCCAAACATGTTGGATAATTTCGGATACTGTTTGATAAACATCCCCATTGTAATTAGAATCCCATAATCTGGTAACGTATTCTCCAGGGGATGTCTTGTTTTCTAGTCTCTTTTCTAAAATTCCAATAAATTCAGGTCCAAGCCCCAAATCTTTTAATCCTTTTTTAGCTACGTGTAACTGGGTCTTTGCAGTTTCTGAGATATTGAAATGAGTTTTAGTATTGTAGCCTGTACGGATGACAGCTAGCCTTTCTTCTCGTATGGATGATAATGGTCGTAAAGGTTTTCCCTCCAAAATTGAGCGGTATAAAAATCCAATAAAAAACTCTATCATTGCAACAATCTCCTTTGGGGTCGGCTGCACGGACATTATTCTAGTCTCCACTCTATAATACGGGGAATTCAACCGTATCCTAAGATCATCGTGTCTATCTTTTTCGAGACCAAAATAATCATTAGTACCATCAAAACCGGGTCTTGAGGCAATATAGTCTATATAATCTTCAATTCGGTCTAGATATTTTGGAATGGCTGGAAATCCAGAATTTTGCTGTTCTGAATGATCATATAAATAAACTCGTGGCTCATAAAGTGAAAATAATTTGCCTGCAAATAATCTACTATTTGCACCTAACAATATTGCTGAAGGTAACAGATTTGAAATATGATTGAACATGTGTGTTGTGTAGATGGGATTTAGTCCTTGTAAGTGGAGGTGGAATCCTTGTATCGCAGTGGCAATATCACGCGCCTTGAATTGTTGACCATCAATTTCGATATTTGGTAATTTTTTTTGCATTTCATAGATATTTAGATAACGCTCATTTCTTGTAATCAACTTCTTTTTAAATATATCAGGTGAAGGATTTCCTCCAAGAAAAACAGGGATTACATTCCTATTCTTGTAGATTTTCTTAATTGCGATGCTCAGATAATCTATAAATTCTTCAAAAAAAACATTCACAATTGACAAACTGTGCATAGAGATCGGGGCAGTCTTGACTTCAAATTGACACTTTCCATACTCTGAATCTATGTCATACTTGGTGCCTAATTCCTTTATCAAAGGATGCGCATTTACAGGCAATGCTCTATCATCAAGTAGACAAATTTCAATTTCAACGCCAACTCTGTATATTTCGTCCAGACGTCGAAGGTCATCTTGAATTCTCCTTTTTAATCCAAGAGTTTGGTCTGCCAAGATATTATTCAAATTTGTTAAACCTATTATCAAAATATACTATAAATTTCTTTATATAATTATTCGTGTAAAATCGAATATATTATTTAGAGATATTGTAAAAGAATATAGTTCATATAGATCTCATTAATATAGGAAAAATATTTCTACATTGCTCGTTCTGGCCTGATATGCCTCTTTATTTTGTTAATATCAGTACAAAATCTATCCTCTTAACTAGTCACAGAAAGGGTTAACTGGAACCATCATTTTAAGCATACCTCACTACACTACACTACACTACACTACACCAGTCCATATCACACCACACTAATTATGTTCTTTCAATTATTGTCGTTTATATCGATTAGTAATGACTTTGACTTAAAGTTATTCACTGTTACCTCTTTATGACATTTATAGCATAAAGTCCTCAAATTGTTTTCATTATGGAGAAATTCCAATACTGTCTTAATTTTGTTTTCTAACGTGTCAAAATTATATCCCAAAAAAGTGTAATAAGATTTAGGTATTATATGGTCACATTCAAGCCAATTCTCAATTTTCTTATTGTGCCTTTTCCTTTTATTCAATTTTAACCCACAAATTTGGCATGTATAATCATCTCTTTTCAAAATGTAATTTCGAATGTTGCGCCAATAAAAATTCCTATTATACCATCTCGTAAATTCTATGCTACATTTTTTACAACAATATTTTCTAAAAGGTTTACACACCAAGTTTTTACAATCATTATTTCTGCATTTTTGATTACCTTCTTCATCTAGCTTATCAAATTCATTTATATATATAATTAATCTCAGGATTTTTTTGGAATCCTCTTTTTTGAACATGGTTAAAGGAACATTTTTTCCACTTTCTTTATTTAATATATCCTCGTTTATAGGTAACGCATTTATGGAGCTCGTTACTCTGCCACTGAGTTTCTTTGACTGTTTGGACTTTGACTTTCTTTTTCTCTTTTTAACTATCATCCAGATCAATCTCTTATGAGTATCAAATACCTAATATCCATACATCAAGATCTTGACAGTGATTAGTAGGTCTAAGACCAAATCCATATGATTCTATTTGTGGTAACATCTGGAGATGCAGTAGCAGGAGAAGCAGGAGAAGCAGGAGAAGCAGGAGAGGAAGGTGAGAGTGTGGTGGTGGTGGTGGTGGTGGTGTCTGAGTCGATAGAAAATTCATACAATCCCACTTGATTTTCGAGAAATGTTAATTCATGATTTTTTTCATCAGCAGGAGAGAAAAATATAATACCTGCATAAAGAACTTTATCACCTAATTTGTTTACGATATGATCGAATGCATCCCATTTAATCATGCCTCCGTTCGCTGTAAGGAAAATACCAGAGCCTTTGGCGTAGTTTGGACCTGATTCGGCTTTAAGGCCGGTGCTTTGGGGTTTGGATTCTAAATAAGACCCATTGATGTGGTAATCTTCGATATAATATCCCACATTGTACGTTACCAATGAAGTATTGATTACGCCTCTTTCAACAAAAAATTGAACTTCTCTGTAGGTTGTATTTGATTTCTCAATTGGGATTTTATCAAGCACTAAAGTAGTATTTGACAAATAGAACGGATTTGAAAAAATTAATGCGGTTGAATTGTTATTGTTGGTTGTGCCTGGTAAATAATTATATTCAAGATTACTTTGAGATTTGGTGTAAAGGGTCTCATTAAACGCTTGGACACTGGGGGGTTCAACTGATTGAGAGGCAAATAGCATGAAATAGATGATTAGAAAAGATAGTGTGAGGCAGGCACTGTAAGAAATTTTCACAGGTTTCATAATTTTGAGATCATTATCTTGATTTTAAGAACTGTTTAATAAATTTTAAAACTGCTATAAACATTTAAAAATACGATAAAAAAAAGAATATTTATTTAATTTGAAGAGCACAGGTCGTATTGGCTTTCCAAGCAAGTCACTATTTGTGGTTACTTTTATGATTCTAAGTTTAACCTTTTCTATAATGATTATAGGTGTCTATCTCTCGTCAATCCATCAGGGATATTCTTGTCAGACATGGCCTCTATGTCCTAATGGCTTTGGCTTTCCGCCAGAGGAATACTTTTATGAACACTTTCATCGATTCTTGGGACTGATATTGGCCCTTTCACTATTTTCATTTACTGCATTTTCAGTTGTCAGGGTTAGAAACAGGAATTTAAGTATAAAACTTTCTATAGCATCGACGCTGCTTGCTACACAAATAATTCTTGGATGGGCAGTGATTGCAACCAAATTACAGCCTATTGTAGTGGCAAGTCATCTTTCCACTGGAATCGCTTTATTTGGAATATTGGTAGTTACTTTGATCTCATTGCATCATGAGATGAAATCATAAAATTGTAGTTTAGGATCATAAAACGATTAACAGCAATAAGGATAAAAATTTGAAGCATATTTTAGATTTTTGTAAGCTTGAATAGGTTTAGCATATTTATCTCCATTCCAAACCTATCCTCACTTTTTTTCATGTATTTGTAAATTCTGAGTAATTCAACAAAATCCTTTAGAATGCTAAAATTTTGAGAGATCCGCTTTTTAATAAAGTTATATACACTTGTGTAAATTTTGAAAGTTGATAAAACTTGCGAAAAGTATCTCTCTTTGTCGTATAAATTGTCTAAGAAAAGTTGAGCACAAATTGTAGACGGGATGATACCTTCTCCTAAAAGAGCATACACTGTCCCTATCGATTCACCGACCCCCACAGTTTTATTTCCATCACTAAATGGAAGGCATTTTGAAGGAGGTGTAATTCTAACAGGTCGACCTACTTTTTTGATTACTTCGCATGGATATTTTTTCATAAATGAGTCCATAAAAACGTGAGTTTGTTTTCTCCTAAAGTCTCCTGATCCTATATGTGCATATCCGTTGCCCAAGGGAAAGTACCAAAAGTAGCCTGATAGCAATGGAAAAGCCTTTAAATAAAAATCATCAAACGGTACCTGATCATACTTTACCTTGTATTGAATACACGGTATCCATAGTTCATCACTTAACTTGGGTAAATAATGTCTGTGAAACCCAGTGGAATCAATAATCAAGTCAAAATCTTGTTCCAGATTTTTCTTGTTTGGTACTTTTTCAAATATAATATCTGTTCCTCTAATCATATCTTGGATTAGTTTTAATTTATCATAGCTTATCATACCTTTTAAATTAATGTCAATTGTGTTGCCAGAATTTATCCCATCCCCTATATCGACCCTCATTTTTTTACCATCGTGTAAAACATAGTTGTCAAAGTTTAGACCACATATTTTGGCATAATCTCTCATTACATTATCACAAGTAGCCCAAGCACAGACGGCATCATGCTCCTTTTCGGGCATTCTTTCAAAACCTTGCACTCGTACATCGTGCAGATCACTAAGTTGATTCATCAAATACGCACCTGCAACTCCTATCCCAACCACAGCAATCTTCATAATATCAGAACATACCGTTGATGACAAATAAATTGATTTCAGTAGTCGGAAGACTAATGGATATGATTAAAAAGAAGATCTCAAGTAAGTATTGTATTAGATGGTTGCAAACAGGGTCCCCAGAGCAAGAAAAAAGAAAATGCCTGGTCCATTAAGGACTGGTATAGCATTAATGATCCTTGGAGCAATTCTTGTGGGATTTGGAAGTTTGTATGGCAGGGAAGCAATGTCTATGTATGGCTTCATAGTTGTAGCAGGTGGATTCTTTTTGTATTTTGTGTCTTATTACTATCTGGATAGAATACAGAAACGCAATATAGGTAAGCCACGCAGAAAATAGTTGTCAGAATCTGATTTGAAAATTAACAGTAGATTTTAAAAACCATGAATGTTAGTTATTTGTCATCTAGAAAAATAATGGATGACATTTTATTCAAAAGATTTTATAGTAAAAACATGGGAATCTCATTTTTTTACAATTCTTCCCTCTTACCCCAGAATGAATCCTCAAGCGATGAAGCTAACTACAGCCTTAATTTAAGAAATAAGGATTTGCAATTTAATCTAATTAAATTGTCGAATGAAGCAAACGTTGGTTTGAGAATTTTTGGTTTAGAAAAGGGATTGAAATCGTCACTTGGTGATATGGAAATTCTGATCGAGGATGCGAAAACCCAGCCGTATGAGATAAATGGTATTAAGACCGCCTCCATAACTAGTATTTATCCCTCTGAATCAGGAAATATAAAAATAAAACGCTTTCTTGTTTCTCATAATGGTCAAGGATATCTTTTAGCATTTCAAAATAAAGTCGAACAATTTGAATCTATAGAAAGCCAAGAAACATTTGATACTATTCTCGATACTTTCAAATTCTTAAAGTGATTAGTAGAATGTGATAATGGTGTGATTAGACAACAGCCCTCGCAAAGAAATAGAAGGATCATCTAAGGTCAATACCTATTCTTAAAGTATGTTATATGTTAGGATACTATTGCAAAATTGGTAATTAAGATCTAAATAAATAGCCTATGCCTTCGATATCTACCTCATAGTCGGTTAACAAATCTATGGTTTGAAACAAAAGATATGACGATTTCAGTCAGAATGTAGCAAATTCAACGAATAAAATAAATTTTTTTTGAAGTTAAGAAGAATTTAATTCCATTATTAATCCATCGCTCCAGCCGTATTTCTTATCCATCAATTCTGAAACTCTATGAATCAAATCGTTCTCTCCCGCATCTTCAACGACCCTTCCATAACCATTGAAAATTTGTTTGTCTACTTGAAAAGATATTTTAGGATCATGAAGAATATTCTGAACCCAGTGTGCCTTCTTTCTATGCTCTGATAAAACATAACATTTTTTATTTTGCTCGACAAACCAAATTTCTATCTTATGAAATTTTCCTGTTTTCCATCCTTTAGTCGTTAGATAAAGGAATTGTAATTGGGTTGAAGGAGGTGGAGAAGACAATTGATCTAGCACAATTATTAGACTTTAAGATTGATATGTTAATCTATGCAGCAGCATACAATCTCATATTAGCATGATATGAAAGCATCATTAATTAGCATTGATGTTTGTTTCTGATGGTGCAGGCACCATCATTACTAAAAGACTTTTTGGAGGTAACTGATTATCATTGGGCTTGTATTGGCAATTTACAATGTTTTGCTCATAGCATATTAAAGTACTATCATTCACTGAAGGAGTTTTATAGTAGATCTCTTGCGTAATTAGCACAGGCTAGCCATATCTTCAGGCCTTCACCTACTTCTATCACTAAAAGGTATTCATTATCCTGTAGTTTACCAGTCCTGATACTATATCTGATATTCTATCGTACTTTCTCAACCTGTTTCTGAAGACATCGTTCATTATCCTATACTTCTTTATCCTGCAGATAGCATGTTCTATCACTATCCTTTTTGCAGAATGATTCCTGTTGTACTCCTTTTCCTCTGCAGTTAGGTCGCAGCCTTTTTCCTTTTTAATAGGCAGTGATGATTTTTGTTCTGGAAAGTCTTTCTCTACTCCCAGAAAGCCAAGATCGTACATACTCATTACATCCTTTGGTAAATCCGGATGATTATTTTTGTAGATCCTATAATCATGTCTTCTACCTCTTTGCTTGTGCTTTGTTTTGTAGATTAACAATCCCTTTTGGTTAGCTGTATACAGATTCTTTACTGTGTGTTTTTTCTTCTTGCCTGAATAGTACAGCTTTCTTTTCTTCCTATTATTCTTAGGTCTTGGAATGGGTTGTTCAGTACAGTCTGTAAAGGCCATAAAGCCTGGAAAATACTCTTCCACCTCTTCTTTAGTCTTTAGCCTCTTGGTTACCTTATACAGTTTCTGGGGAATTGGTAAACAACATCTAATCAGTCTTTCAATCTTTTGGATGTCCCTGCATACGTTACTCTGCTGATCTAAACCGAAGAGGAATTCCATCAAGGTATAGGTTATGTACAGCCTGT
>JBGTFK010000110.1:0-3847 GCA_041747305.1 Candidatus Nitrosocosmicus sp. | reverse complement strand
GTGTCTTCTGTAAAGTGGAACAACATCGTGAATGAACTGATGCTAAAAGCATCAATCTATAACTTGTTTATGGACAGGATGACTACGTGATACATTACTAACCTATGTGGTTGCATTCAAATTAGTTATTCGACAGAGCACTGCAATGTTTTTGTCCTTCCCTGTACCTAGATTGAATTTCATGGTTTCTCTTGGCCTTGTATCTTATGCATATTCCATTACAACTCATAATAATCAGGATTTCAAGAATAATAATGGGGATAAAAGTTTAATTTAAATATTGTATTTAATCGGGTCAATACAATTTGTGTGTAAGTCTATCAAACCATGAAAAGAAGATTGGAATAGAATAGAGAAAATATTTAATCTTACGCCTTGAGAGTCGAAATTTGGTTACTCCATACAAGTTAAAGCAAATTCTTTCGGCGTTGTATTGAGTACCTACTACTGTAGATAAATTTGGGATTGATGTAGAATTTAGAAATTCTTGTGAACAAAAAGAAAGGTAAAATTCAAACGATAAAGAGAATGTTGAAACGAGTAAACGCCCAATCTACTTTGCGACTACTTTGTGATTACTATATCTGGATTTACTGGTTTTACCTCACCACGATTATATTCTTCTAGAGTCTGTTTAGCCAGTTCAAGATGATTATTAGCGCCTTCTGTGTCTCCATTCTGCAAGGCTGCCTGAGCTTGATTTATATGGTCAAGAGTAGGACCAATTGGAAAATGGGTGGAACTTCCGTTAGGGAGTATAGTATCATTGGTAGAATCGGTAGAAGAATCATTCTGTATGCTTGCGAATGATATCGTCATTGCTGCTGGAGACACCAGGACAGCAAACATTCCAACCATACCCAATAAAATCAACTGAAAGTTATACATTGATTTTTGTTACATAAGGTATTTAATAAACTTGAGTTAGATTCATGAATTGTTGATATTGTTTCATGACCATGAGCGTTTATTTTGGGATTATCTTTTCCTGCCGTATTAGTTAATTTTGTATCTAGGATGGTGGACGTAATTTATTCTAATTTATCCTTTTCATAGAATGAATATTCTTATACTGGTAATTCTTTTACCTCTTTTCTTATGGTTTATCTATTCTATCTTCATCTCAAGATTGTCAGTTCCTTAATTCAAATAATAATTCATCCAACACTGGCCTAATCCTTTTTGTGATGATTTCATTCATGTCGGGTCTATAATAATGATTAACAAAGACCGAACTACTAATTCTTCCCTGAAGCAAATCTATGATTTCTGGCTCTATACCCTTGTTTCGCAAATAAGTAGCAAAGACCTTGCGACAGTAATACATGTTCATTTCAATATTTCTTTCCTTCAAATTTAACTTCAAGGAATTGTAGCTAGTTTTTGTTGAACATTTAAGTGCGATATCTATAATCGACTGATCAACGACACTGACGAAAACATTCTTTGTCTTTCTGATAAATTCATTCGGAAATTTATAATGTTCAAGTAGGCTTTTCTCTTTGTTCCAATAGAGTTCGGAATCTTGGTGCAGAAGACCAATGCATTTTATAACTTCGTTAGGCCTTAATCCGGTTAACGTATTAAATATAATTATATTGGATTGTGAAGCAGGAAGTACTTCAGTCGCTTTCTTTATCCACTCTAACATATCAGAATAATTCGTTTGATTAACTATCTTATCAAATACTTCAAATGAATTATTCCCGGTAGACCATTTAATATTATGTCTCTTGATTGCTAGTTGCCAAACATCGCTATATCCTAAAAACTTGGATAAAGAAGACAGGGCCTTCATGATGTGCAATCTTTTATTAGGAGAAAAAGTCATTAAATCAGAAATAGTATCAAGATTCAGAAGATGCTTTTGGTACTTGACAGAATAATTATATCTATCCTTAACAGTATTTTCAATACAATTTATCTTAAGATATTCTTTATACCCTGCCCAGTCAATCTTTAAATCATCATTACTCAAAACCATATCACTATCCATGTCAAGGCTCGTTACCAAATCAGGAGCCTTGACATGGCGGGGGTCGTTGGTTCGAATCCGACCCGGCCCATTGAAAAATTAAACTATTTTTGATAGATTTAATGAAATTTCCATGTTCAATTTCACTATCTAATGAAATATTTATAGGATTTGGTCCAAGATTATGAATTTCATCAGGATTACTATTTTTCGTAGCGCCATCACATTTCTCATTACTAAATTCAGTAGCGGGGGTTGAATTATCATTAACGGAGAGATCAAACTCATCAATATTTTGACTTTTTACAATCTTTCCAGCATTACTCTCCATATCCTTTGACTCCACATTACTAAATTTAGTAGCGCGTTTACCCTCAATTGATTGCTGCTGGAAATCTTAATTGAGATCAAACCTTTCTTGTTTTTGGAGTAGGGGCGACCCGTCATTCGCATTCATAAGTTCACACGGGAAATTCTTAAATTCAGCAAATTGATTCGACAACAAAGGAAGTTCGTTTTGCAAAACTTTTAATTTTTTTCTGATTGCTTATTTTGACTTTTTACCAATATAAAATTCAAATTATTTGTCTACATAATGAAAAATTACTATTACAATACCTAAATTTGTATTTTATGGAAAGTAATGACAACAGACTACTGTCACATCTCGGTTTCAAAATATCCCCAAATTTGCAATATTAATTAATTTTGTCCAAATGTGAATGGTAACCATAGTGAAACATGACTATCGATATGTGGTGTTTTTAAACCTATTAAAATAATAATGGTTACTCCCAAAGTAATTTCAAAAGGGTCTTGCATCTCTAGTTCCACGCCGTTTATGCAAGACCCTATTTTCGAGCAATTCTCAATAAACAATTAAAAATTTTTCTAATGTATGCACTTTGCTGCGAATCTCAAATCATACTAACACACATATTGGCAGCATAGACAAAAAGATGATTCATGCCGGTAAACATCTAGAAGGATTTGATAGCTCGATTTACGACGCTTGCAATTGAATACTTGTATCTTAAATAGTTTTGACCAAAAGATACAATATGCCTATAGATCCGGAATTTCCAAAGAATCACCAAATTATAGGAAAACACAAGAATGCAGCTGGAAGATATCATTTTGTTTGGGGACCGGGAAGAACTGATGCTGAATCCTCTGAAAATGGAGATGTTCAAGAGGCTTATAAGCAAAGAAACGAAGAATACGTAGGTCTGAAGGCACGGAACGTTCGTAGCCTTAGATTGGGATTCATGTATTGCTGATGGAGCTTGTATTGAAGCATGTCCTGTTCAGGTATACCAATGGTATAGATCAGAACAAGATGTTCCTGCAATAGAGATGACCAATGCAACAAGTGAAGGAAGTGATGAGGATCGCAATAGAGATGGCAGAAAAGATTTTACTGATAAATCAGACCCAATAAGAGAACGCGACTGCATTTGGTGTATGGCATGCGTGACCGTATGTCCTACCCAATCAATAAAAGTTGATGAAGAAAATTTGCAAGTTCATGAAGAACAAGCAAAGAAATTTATCTAAAGTTAGAATTGGCAATAGCACGGATACATAAATTGATTTCAACTATTTGTAATATTTTATCTAGATAATATTTTCAACTGTTATTTCCTCATTCACATATTCTATGAACTGCTTAATCTCTTCATTGTTTTCTAGTTTAATTATATTAATTGACCGCTACGCTGACTATAAATGTTTACTAAGAGCCTATCCCAAAATTCGATAGGATTATAGCTTGTTGATTTTCTTACTATGGTATGACCTGTATCCTTCAGGAGAGTAATAAAGAACTTCCCGTCATACTTAAGATTCCTGATGAATTATGGGATGAGATTA
>JBGTFK010000109.1:0-14003 GCA_041747305.1 Candidatus Nitrosocosmicus sp. | reverse complement strand
GTGTCTTCTGTAAAGTGGAACAACATCGTGAATGAACTGATGCTAAAAGCATCAATCTATAACTTGTTTATGGACAGGATGACTACGTGATACATTACTAACCTATGTGGTTGCATTCAAATTAGTTATTCGACAGAGCAGAAAGCTACATAAATCCACTACAAAACCAGAAACAAATAGAAATTAACCCAAAACAAGGATAGTATCGACGTGGATCTCTATGTGGAAGGATTGTCGTTTCCCACAAGTATGACCTTTGCAAATAATAACACTATAGTGGTATCTGAAAAGGATCAAGGTAATGTTCGCCTGATATCTAATGGCATATTGCAAGAAGATCCTATTTATACGATAAAAAACATTTCGAATGAAAAAGAACAGGGTTTGTTGGGGATTACTCCAGTAAACAAATACGAATCCAAAAAAGAGACGCCTGAAGATTATTTAGATTTTAATTCGCGCTCTCATCCGATCTCCACCATGGACGCATCAATCCCTTTTCGCGAACCCATAAGTCCCGATTCCAACCACGTGATTTACTTATATTTTACCGAAAAAATATACAAAACTAAGGATAACAATAGTATCGAAGTACAATAAAAGGATTGAATCATACCGTCCGAAATAGGGTTTATGAATATACTTGGGATGTAATAGGTTTTTTCTCAAATCCAAGACTTATTACGAATATGCATGCAGAACCGGGCCTTATCACAATGGTGGAAAAATACGTATGGACAAATCAGGTAATTTATATGCAGTAATAGGAGACCCCACGGCCACAAATAATACACTACAAAACTATCCGCAAGGAAAAAATCAATCCATTTCTATACCTAATAATTTCCCTGTAATTATTCGGGTGGATCCATCAATTGAATCGCTCATACCACCTCATATTCCATTGTATTCACATAATCCTAACAATACTAAACTTAATTTGGCAAATTATTATTATGCATATGGAATTAGAAACAGTTTTGGAATCGATTTTGATCCCCTCACTGGTAACCTGTGGAATACTGAAAATGGGGAGGATATCTATGATGAGATCAACCTTATCCAACCAGGTTTTAATAGGGGATGGTTTAAAATAATGGGACCTATTCAAAGAAATAATAGCACCTCAGTTTCAGATCTAGTTGTATTGAATGCTTCTCACTATTCAGATCCGGAATTTAGTTGGAGGGTGCCTGTTGGTGTAACAGACATTGAATTTTTAGATTCTTCATTGTTGGGCGATGATCTGGAAAATAATATATTTGTAGGTGACATTAATAATGGGAATTTGTATTTCCTTAAAATAGATTCAAACAGATCCGGAATTGATATAGATAATAATGTTCTTGATTGAGGAAACGAAAAAGGACCAAGATTTAGCAGGGGGCGATAAAGATGAATTGGAGAAAGTTATATTTGCAAAAGGATTTGATGGAAGATTTACGGATATTGAAACTGGATTGGATGGGAATTTGTATATACTAACTTATTTTGATGGGAGCATATATCGAATAACTCAAGTAGAAAAGTAACACCAATTATTTCAAATATTGTCTTTGACAAGCCTTTTTTCTTAAATTAAAAAATAGTAAAACTTTTTCCCCAACATAACAATCGAAATATCATATTTCAAAATTGAATAATATATCTTTAGACTTGTCTATCCAAATCTTGATAATCCGTTAGATCAGATTAAGAAAGATATTAAATACTATGTTTACACTCCATGATTTATGTTGACTTCTGTATGTTATCTTGATTCATTGTAAACAAAACTAGAGAATTGAAGTGAAATTTGAATCTGGATTAAGATAATAGAAGATAAATAAGGTCCAATACAAAGTAAAGTAATTAATATTGATATTGAAAGCTCATTTGTCTGTCTTTACAATACTTTTAATACTTGTATTTGTCGCAGGCCTTGCAACGATGTCTTTGGAGTTTTCAGTTAGTAGATTGTTAATCCCTGTTTTTGGAAGTTCAATATACACATGGGGGAGCCTAATTGGAGTAGTTTTAGTTGGTCTGAGCAGCGGGTATCATCTTGGAGGAAAATTAGCAGACAAAAACCCTACTTTCGAAAAGTTTTGTTCTATTCTATTCTCTGCCGGGTTGTATGTTCTCTTTATTCCATTCATTTCTTCTTTTACCATCGACCTTACCACATCAATAATTAATGTGTATCCAGATGAGAGCGAAAATAACTATATTAACAATCTCCATTCCCTATTTACAACTTTTTTTCTAATTATAATTCCAACGATTTTACTTGGAATGATCTCACCATATGCAATAAAACTGTCGGCTAAAACATTGGATAAACTAGGAAATATTTCAGGCAATCTTTACTCAGTGTCTACTATCGGGAGTATTGCAGGTACCTTTCTAACAGTGTTTATATTAATTCCGTTATTTGAAATTGATCAAATATTATATAGTTTAGGCATCTTGTTAATAGTATCACCTTTAATAGGTTTAAAGTTAATTCCAAAAATTCTTGGTTTATTTATTTTAATATGTTTTTCTTTTTCGTTAATACTTGATGATATGAATGTTGTCTCATTTGACTTCCAAAATTTTCATCTTCATCCTGGTCATCTTATCTACGAAACTGAAACTTTGTATAGTCATTTGGATGTGATAGATAATTACGATTCAATAAATAATAGAGCTTTATTCTTAAATGGTTATCCTCATAGCATAATGGACAAGGCAGATCCATATTCTCTTGAAAGTGATTATACAAAATTTTTCCCACTTGGACTATTATTAAACGATAATACTACTAGAGTATTATTCATCGGGGGTGGCGGCTTTTCAGGTCCAAAATACTTTACGCAGTATTATCCCAATGTTTCAGTTGATGTAGTCGAGATAGATCCACAGGTGGTTGAGGTGGCAAAAAAATACTTTTTTTTAGATACTTCCAATTCTAAAATAAGGATCTATACCGGAGATGCACGGGAATTTCTTGCTAATTATGAAGGAAAATACGATATAATAGTTTTGGATGCATTTTCCAAGGATTATGTTCCTTTTCATCTAATGACTATAGAATTTTACAGTTTATTGTTTGATAAACTGACAGACAATGGGGTGATAGTATCCAATCATATTGGCTCCTCAAATGATAAACAATCTACCTCGGATTTGTACAGGGCAAATTTAAAAACATTTTTAGAGGTGTTTCCAAATGTATATGTTTTTTTGACAGATTATTCAAAGGCCATTCAGAATATCATATTGGCGCCGGTAAAAACCGAAAACCCTGATGAACGTAATATTTCAGACAAACTAGAGATAGCAGAGATGCAGGAATTAAATACTAAAGTAATAGAAGTTAATTACAAAGATTATGTTCTTGAAACCGCTCAAATACCCTTGGATGACGTTCCGATACTAACTGATCAGCATGCACCAGTAGAAAATTTACTTAATCCTCTATCAAGTAAAACTTATAGTATAGAAGAACAAGCTAACAATAAAATATCTTCATTTGAAGAGAGTAGAGACCCACTGGCAATCACATTTTCATTTCCAATTGTAATCGCGACAATTACTACTACCGTCTGGCTTCTGTTGCTAAAGGGCATTTGGAATAAAGATCTCATGAAGGATCAAAAATAAATACCATAATAAATATAGGAAAAATTATCAAATCATCCTTTAGGGTTGTTGCCTATTAAACAACTGTAAGGCCTATTGATTCTCACTACGAATTTAGCAAGCTACCAAAGACAACTCAAGATATTGGAGTAGTGGCAATTGCATATTTTCTAGCCCTTTTGAAAATGTTTCATACAACGTAAATCATTTTAAATATCTAAATTTGAAAAGAATTTTTTGACAAATAATATCTAAGGAGTATTTCTTCCAAAATATCTGTCTGGGATGAACTCGGGTATTAGAACTAGTAATAAAAGAAACAGACTAGCAGGTAAGTAAATGAATGAAAATGTTATAGCTACAAAGTACGTTAGTGTCATGACTACTATTCGTCTACCAGAGATTTTGCCGATCAAAGCCTGTACCGTCTTGTCAACTAATTCTGGATTCCGTTTGGCATAATAGTATAGTATGTATATTAGTATACCTGCAAGAATTGCATTAGATGAATATACAAAAATTGAAATTTGATGTTCCATGTAGTGCGTAAGTAAAGTGGTGGAGAAGGGCACTAGCCCAATAATCATTAGAAATGAGATATTTATCCAGATCAAAGGGCGGTTTACATAGAGTATCCATCGGAAAATTCTATGATGTGAAACCCAATAAACACCGAGAGTTGAAAAGCTAATCAGGTAAGATAGGAAGTCAGGCCATAAACTAGCAATTTTAATAGAAAGCCTCTCTGATGCGTACTCTCCCTCTGCAAATAATAAGAGTTCCGGTATGCTTAGGTTAAATACCAATATCGTCATAATTATTGCAAATACTCCGTCAGTGAGAGTTTCAAGTCGTCCCTTGCTAAAAATCAAACCCTTTCTTTCAAAACTCATTCTAATCAATCATTTCCTAGTAAAGAAAAGTACAATAAGTGAGAGTAAAATTCTGAGTCTAAATAAAAACGCATGTGAATAGATAGGTAAAATCACACTTAGTAATAAATCAATAGCTGTGTTATGAGAGATAGATAGGAGACTTGGTGTTTACTTACCCACGATCTTACCCAAAAACAACCCGTAGTCTTAACATAGATACGTATGATGCATTTCCATCAAGGAATAGGTTCAATAGGTCAGTCAGCCATTTAATCCTTGTTCAACCCTATACTGATGTTATAAATAGTAAAGTTATCTCCAATTAGTGTTTACCTGATCCGACTAATCATGTTCTTCACTATCAGGGCTTAGTTATATGATAGAGTATATCGCCTAGTATATCGCCTAAATAGAGGTTACTATGAATAGGTTTGTCCACTTTCAAATCTTATAGCTAGAAGATGTTTAATCTCTTTTTTTGATTAACAGATTACATATTTATGATACTAAAATAAATACCTCTTTTTTTTAATTCTTGAGAAAGACTAAATCTTAGCAGGCAATTAGACATAAAAACGGAACGATATACGACTAAACGATTCTATGGAGTTATAGACAGGATACAAACGATATGTAAGAGAGGGTCTAACAACATACTTATTAGTAACGGTGGCTAACATTCTTCATGAACACAGATATATTGCAATATTCTTTAGTAGCCACCGCTTCTATCCTTTTTTATACGCTTTTCTCAAACCTTGCATACTCGCAGGTTGCAGACTATGATCTGCAAGAAATCAAGCCCGGCGTATATGTGGTATCTGCAGGTGGATCCAACTCTATGTTCTTGGTGACTCAGGAGGGCGTTGTTGTGGTAGACGCGCCCCCAGCGATAGGTGACAAGATATTTACAGTAGTATCGAATGTCACAGATAGGCCTATCACTCATCTGATATACAGTCACGCCCACAAAGACCACATAGGCGCTGCCAACCTATTTGAAAATGTCACAATAATCGCTCATAACGAAACTGCCAAAATTCTGAAGGAGAGAAACGACACGAATAGACCGGTGCCTGACATGAGTTTCTCTAAAGAGATGAACTTACCAATAGGTGACCAAGTTCTCCAGCTCCTGTATCCGGGTCCATATCACCAACAGGGTAACATCTTTGTTTATCTCCCTGAACACAAGGTGCTGATGGCAGTAGACAATGTTGTGCCCGGCGGCCTCCTGTGGAAACATCTTGGTGTTACTCCAGATGTACCCGCCTTAATCAAATCGATTGACCAAGTACTGGCTTTGGACTTTGATGTTTTTGTTGGGGGACATGGCCAGCCTGGGACGAAGCAAGATATTTTAGTACAGAAGGAGTACGTGAACGACCTGCGTGAAAACGCCATGGCAGCCTTAAATGAAGTCAACCGTACACAGGTTATCCAAGGCATAAATGGTAGCAACGCGATAACCGAGACATACTTTAACGCACTTACAAAATCGTGTGCCGATAAGACAGATGCAGAATGGCAAGACAAGCTGGAAGGAGTAGGGGTGTGGACAGATGAGCACTGCGAAAGGATGATAATTAGCGAAAGAGTTGATTAACTTCCTCTTCTTTTCAGCTCTGACATCGGTCACATTTGGTACTTTACCAAATATTAGAATCCTACTAGATGTCAAATTGTACGAAGTTCAATATTTTGTAAACATGAGATAAGGCTCCACTATTCATTATCACCTATGAT
Organism: Candidatus Nitrosocosmicus sp.; assembly: GCA_041747305.1. GTDB lineage: Archaea > Thermoproteota > Nitrososphaeria > Nitrososphaerales > Nitrososphaeraceae > Nitrosocosmicus. The sequence goes on along the minus strand of JBGTFK010000109.1, from coordinate 7,776 downwards.
CTTTAGCAATAATCTAGATAATTCTTCTGGTGCCGTAATCATTGAATCATGCCCCCTTCGAAGCTCAAAATAACCCCAGCCATCAGTTTCTTTGGATCTCATACTATTAAATATAGAATTTCCGAAATCGGTACATGTGATATAAGTTTTTGACAATCTCTTGGATTTGATTTCTTGGATCGATAAAGCCTCGTCATGAGTATGGAAAGGCATCGGACATAAACGACCTTTCATCCAATCAATATCATCATTATAGTAACTCCAAATTCCTCAGGTGTATAGGAGAGTACAAGCCAATCTTTGCCCTCTTCCATTAATCTTCTCTGCTCATAAATTTCTCTTAAACCAGGTATCACATCAAAAGCACTCTTACCATCTTGTGGAATATATGCGTCAAGAAAAATCATTGATTTAATTCCATCAGGTATTTTCTCAGCTATGCCGCCGTGACCATGCCTCCGTAGCTGTGATCTACCAAGACCATATCATAAAGGTCTTGATACTCAAATACTTGAACTATATCATGGATATGGGTAGATAAATTAATGCCTTCATATAATAAATGACTTCTTTCGCCTAAACCGGTAAGTGTAGGAGCAGATATTTCATGATCATATATCTTTAGAAATGGAGTCATTTTATTCCAACTCCATCCTCATGGCAAGAACCATGGACTAGAACAAGTGATTTATCAATGGAATGTGTTGACAATACTTTATTATTATTGAATGAATATTTAAGAATAATAGTAATATGACTATTGGTAATCTATTTAGAAATGGTTCCTATATCAATACTATTTCTACATGAATGAATTTTCAAATACAGACAGGATAATGGTGTAATCCCATTAAAGGACTGACATGGTCTCGAAGCCAACCGTTAAGGATGATGTGTCAATTCATTAAAAAGGGATAGAGGCAGATCATGTAATAATTTTTGTAATATTTGTACGGTATTGCAACTGAAAGTTTATCAGCTAAAATGTCATTTCTATCAAGTTAAACTTTGAACATAGTTTTTGAGAGGATTCATCGATTCATTCAATTGTCCATACATGTAGGCAAACTTCCACCATGACTTTCACGATATTCCTTTAGCAATTGATGTTTTATATGTTCGGCGTTTTCCGTAATCAAATAACTAAATCTCCTTGCTTTGCTTATACAAGGATCTGATAGCGATTCTAACAATGATTGCTTTAGGTTCGTACTACTCCCAATGTATAGAATTTTCATGCTTGCATGAACCTTAAAGACTCCGGGCTTGTCAGGAGTAGCATTTGTAGTGATATTAGAGTGATTGAAATTTAACCATTCAGACCAAACATCTTCTCCTTCTCCTCTCTCTTCTTTGTTAGTCATATCCAGCAATTATCTTTCAAAGACTATGTATAAAAATATTCAAACTTTAGTGAAATGTCAAACAAGTTAAAATCGGAACTAAAACATGAACCTCTAAGGTTCAAAAAAGTTCTAAATGTAAAATAAACAAACCCTTTTTAGTGTTAAAAACTCAACTCAAACCACCTGCCTAGTATTAAATTTGACTTTAAGACAGGATTAGTGGATGATATAAAGAATTCTGTTATTTTCAATGAACCTCTTAATGGAACCTACAAGGAGGAGTTTCTGACCATTTTCCACTAATAACTGCAATTGCAGTTATCAAATATTCAAGACAGTTGATATGATAAAAAATACTGACGGATTTCAAATCGTTGATGTTTCTACAAATCCTCAAGATGAAGGTATAAAATATCTAGTCGTAAAGTCAAAGTAGAAATCAAAAAGAGTTACCCTTTCTCCCTCTAGAAATTTATAATATCATTAATATTTGTAACTAGGTCTAGCAGTAACTCTTTTGTGGTTGTTCAGGAGTGGGAAGTAGAGAGAACCCGATTACCATTGATGTAAAAGATGTAAAGTCAAATGAAGAGGTCTTAAAGCAAGAAGGAAATTTTATCTATTAGTAAGTAAGTTATCCTTTATGAAAATTATCAGTGCTACTTCCGAAATTCCTAATATGACTGGGGAAGAAGCAGAGGAATTTCTCGAAAGTAAATTGAATTTGCAGTTGGCTACTATCGATGGACAAGGTAATCCAAATATCCAACCTGTATGGTTTTACTATGACAAAAATGGAGAAAAACTCTGGATAAACACCTCTAAATCAGCTAAGAAAACTCAAAATATTCGGAAGAGACCAACTATTTATTTTTCCATAGATGACGAAAATCCTCCAGTTAGAGGGGTTAAAGGTAAGGGGACCGCAACCATAATAGAAGATTCAAAGCAAGTCGGTCCACTAGCAGACAAAATTAGTTTGAAATATCTTGGTACACTAGATCATCCAATAGCAAAAATGATTTCCGAAGACACAAGGAAGGGGGAAGTTGTACTTGTTGAAATTAGCCCAAAGTTCTTTTCTACTTGGGATTATGGTAAAATGCAGTTTTAACTTATAAATGATTAAGTTTGTTGTCGCTTTTGCAATAGTAATTAAAGTTGAGGTTAAATATGTCCCTTGAAGGATCGTGTAAGTTAAACTGATCTATAGGTCAAAAAATATTATTGACAACCGATTTTTAGTCGAAAAAAAATCCCGACAATTTAACCATTTATTCTTTTAGCTATAAACTTATTGAGATCGAAACCTATAGTAATAATTCTCCTATATTTAAATTCCCACGAAAAGACGGATCTTGTATTGAAGCCCATTGGTCCGATTGTAATTTTACTACTTAATAGAAACTATACAGTAAGGTCTAAATCGTTAGATAGATTCTCGATAAGATACTTTATACCACCTGTACTCTGTAGTTTAGATAGATCAATAAAATCATAATAAATTAACATTATGCTATCAAGTATAGGTCAATCGAATGTGTAAAAAAATAAATAGGTGAGTCTAATCATCATAAGAGTATTTTCTAAGGCTTTTCGTTTTTAGGATAATTTTCAATGTGTTTTTTTGATGATTTCATTGCAACTAGAACCCCTAATAATACGATAAATGCTATTTGAAAGATTTCGATAGCAATTGCTGTATCTCCAATCATTCCTCCCCTTCCTGTTATTGGATTTTCTGGTATCCTTGTAATAACCCATATAAGTACAAATGCAATCGTTCCCACTATACCTATGTAATCCCATGTTTTACCCCAATTCTTTACTGTGGGAATTATCCAGAATATTTGTGCTAATCCGCCAACTAGAAACAAAATAGTCATCTGAGTATTAAAAGCTGGCAGCATATTTAGATGAAGAATACCCGCGATTCCTGTACATATCGCAGCTACTATGGAAATTAACAGAATCTTGTTCATTGTTAGTACAAAGTTATAAAACTATATAACGTATTAATAAATTATTTATTGCACGATAATAGGAAAAATGGAGGAGGTATTCGCCTTAGATCTTGTTTATCCCTTACTAGACTCCTTTCTTAGATCAAAAAACGAGAATCGAGCTAATTGATAAATAGGAATTTCTATCAAATAATGCTTACACCTGAACCTCAAAGGGTGAAGCTCTAGTCTCATCACTTTTGTGCGTAGTGAAGGAGAAAAGTAGTAAAGGCTACATTCATGTGATAATCATCTTGACAGTTGAACTAATCTGGGTCATTATACCACAATCTGAAACCATGATGATGACGGAAAAAATAGATAGGTAACACTCCAATCTATCTTACCATTCTTGAATGAGAAAAAGATACAAAAGCATGAGAAAGTTCCCCATGCGAACTTCTAATTGATGCCTCTATTACTTTTCTCTTTTTTATTAAGTTTCTTATTGTAAAAATCACAGGCTGTCAAAAATATAGATGGATAATTTCCATAAATCTTGAGGAGTTAAAGTGCGGATAATCAGATACTGACGGCTCAGTATTATAGCGGATCAGTTGATAAAAAAATATTCAAATATTACTAGGATGTTATAAGAAGACGAGTAATTTCACATATTACGTTTAGTGGAAGATGAATCTCACAATGAATATTATTTGAAGATGCTTCAGATTTATTACTTGAATTCATCAAAATGAAAATACAAAAACATTTGGATATATAGATATGAGATAGGAAGATATTTAAAAATTGAGGTTTCAATAATGTTATTATAAAAACTTATTTTCAAATTCAATAATCACAATATAAACTTAATATTTTCAGTTCCTAGTAAAACGTTGCACTAGACTGTGTATGTTGTATTCATATTCTACTCCAACGCATCAGGCCAAACATACATTCTTTTTTGTTTCCGAGTGCATGGATGGTATGTAAAGGACGGCGAGAGGTTTTGCACCAATTCCCTCTATTGCTTCCCATTCCATCTCTACTCATCCATATTTTTGATTTAAAATTTGTCAATTACTATAACTTTTCATATCAATTGTATTCTTATTATTAGACGACATATTTTTACACTGGAAGTTTGTTACTACTGGTATTATAAGTATTTTTCTATTTTCTTACTATTATTAAACATTTATTCAAAAAAAGCAATAATTTATCATCCATTTTGGAAATCATAAATTCATTAATTGTGGGATCGACCCAAAGTAATTAATCGAGCCCTTGAAATGATACCAACGCAATTAAGTTGTGAATAATATTACCAATGTAAATATCGCACGATTTATTACTTTTTGAGTAGTATGAAATGCACATTCTTGCTGGACAACAACAAAATCTAATAAGATACATTTTAGTACATGTCATTTTCATTATTGTCTATTAAATTATTTTTTCTTGTCAGATAAATACTAATAATGAAATTACGAGACACAATAATATCAATTTATAGGAATAGTAACAGATAATCACTTTACATGGAACCACTCATTTGTGTGTTTAATATAGCCTTTACTAAACGTTATATTCAAATTTAGTCTTGGTATTCCTCAACAAGGATTACAAATAGGAAATTGTATTCCGACATATCCGAGACTTTCGGAAACATCGGAATAGTTTGTTAAAAGTATCAAAAAAGATTTAAAAATCGAGTTGATAGGCATACCGAGTATAGTGTTGTATTTATTCACATCGGACTTAACTATGACAAATAATAATTACACAAAACTATCAAGAATTCAATGTATGTAAATAAGAAAAATAGTTAGGTTTTTTTTAGATTTTAATCGGTTATGGTAGCAGAATGATATGGGGCTCCACATTTCGGACACATTGCGTGATCACAAAGACATTCTTTGCAGTAATCATTACTCGCATCAAATTCAGTTTTATCTCCTTTATAATAACAAATCTCGCACACTAATTCCACCATCATTATAAAGTGAAGTTATAGCAACATAATAATTTATTTATAATTTTTTTAGAATGAATGTCACTAATAATTAATCTTTCTTGGTATAAATTGTCCTATGGTCAGTTCTCCTAACCTAGTAGATTTGAAGGTTCTATTTCTCATGTCATGTATTTTTTGTTCAAACATGTCGTCTGTGAATGTAATTTCTCGACTAAAAACAAAATAGCTCCGATCGGTATAAAAAGAACAAAAAGTAGTAACAAATACGGAGTATCTTCTAAATATAAGGGGCTTGCAACTACAAGTATTCCGTAGATATTTATCACTATTGATGGGGCAACTAGTGCTACTATCAATAATTCATAATATTTGGTAATTATAGATGATGGTGGAGTCAATCTACTAGTTGGAGCTCCGTGATCTGCTGCCGACGTTGTTTTAGATGCACTTTGAATTCATAATCCCAAAATAAAGGACGACGTCCCTATTAAGAAAGAAACTGCAGTAAGAATATTACCAGTAAGGCCAGGGACAATAGCTATGGGTGCACCTGTTCTTGTTTGTAGTTGTATTTGTTGTTGTGCCTCTACCATATGATTGTCATCTAGTGATAGTAGAGAGAGGAATGTAAGTAGGAATGTAAGTATCAACAAAGAAAAAAACAGAGTTCATTAAATGACCAGCCAACAATATGATCGACATATATTCAAAAATTTATTCATTCTGAAAAATTTGATGCAGAATGAAATGTAGAGTGAGCTATGACCAATCAAAATATGTAATTAGATTGCTAATGCAAAGACTAGGAAATCCTTGCAAATGACTTTCTATTATGAAAAGCCAAAAAACTGAACACTAAGGCCCCATATCAAGAATTTAAGAGGTATGACAGGAATTATAAAAATTAGAATAAAGTAGCTGATCTCAAGTACCTAAAGGATTTGAACTACACCAGGCCCACTAATTAGCTGAGTTCAAATCATTCAGGGTATTAGGCTGTATGAGAAGGTGTGGGAAATGTCACTTAATTTGCTCTTCGAAAAACAGTTTACAAATTCCCTTGGCTGAGGTTCCTTAGACAGATTCAGGCTATAAAACCTGTAACTGATATCGGAGTAATCATATTATATTCTATTTACAAACGAAAATACATACCTTCAGACTCGTAATATATGTATTCACTAAATCCATAGGGCAATTAAAATGAAGAATGCTCACAATACCTGTACATATGGCCACTACGATGGAAATTAAAAACAATATTTTTCATCGTTGTTACAGTCATAAAACTATCATTCATAACTGCGACATACGTTACCCAATCGATGTTTCGCTTTACTCATAAACCTTAATAATCGGTCTACTTTAAACAATACCTGTGATTTCTTACATAAAATTTATTATGATTCTGACTACTTTTATGATTTCTGGAGTCTTGTTATCTCTAACAGGAACTAATACCCATGCATTACCAGCATCACCGAGTGATTATGAATACGGTTATGGCCCTGTAGTAAGTATAAATAACGACTGGATTTTGGTCGGTAATTATATGGGTTATGGTAATCCATCTAACCTCTCTGATTCGGGCTTTCATGCCACATTTAGTATGGTAATGAAAAATGGCTCAGCCTACCATATGCATCAAATATCTAATGCAACTATAGATGATGTAACAATGGATGGAAATAACACGATTATGAAAGGTTCGGTAACAGTAACAATGAGGGAAGGACCTATTTCCAATGTGCCAACTAACTGGACAATAAATAATAATAACACCTTGGCTATATCTATGGACCAATCGATGATTAAAAACCACTTTGGCGATACTCCGATTTATGGCCTGGAACTAACACCTGAAAAAGAGATTGAGATTAGGAACACGATGGGAGAAGATTCCAAGTTTATGGATAAATGGATACCTTTAATAGTACAAAATACAATGAATGCATTAAAAATTGATGCTGGAAATATATCAAATATGTCAATGACGAATCAATCATTAACTAACGAATCTATAGATTTGATGTTGATGAATAATTCCGCTATGCCTTAGTCATGTGTCATCCAATTTCTGGCTCTAAAAATTTTGATTCCCACAATGTTCTATTGAAAGGGTCATAAAGCTTTTGATGTGGTATTCCCATAGAGTGAACAGATCTTTTAAAAACCTCCATTTAATTATACCTCTAAAATTAAATTTTTCTAATATGGACTAGTTGTATACACTATTAGCAATATACATATGATAACTAAGTGTTCTAGGTGCAGACATAGGTGACATTATAGCTTACGGACATGGGTTACACTTCTGTTGTTGTGTAAGGAAGTGAACCCAAATAGAAATAGAAGAAAAATATAATCTAATTCATGAGAAGGAATGGACTGGTGATACTGTATCCAATATTTGCAAAAGATATGGTACATCCAGAAAAAGTTACTACAAGTGGAAGAATAGGTACAGTCAGAAGGGGATAGAGGGACTTTCAGACCTCTCTCGGAG
>JBGTFK010000108.1:0-6101 GCA_041747305.1 Candidatus Nitrosocosmicus sp. | reverse complement strand
GTATATTCCATCATTTCCATAGGTAGAAGATGGCCCACTTGTGGAATCATATGAGGTAGACTGAGTAAAACTATGGGTATAGTTAACGCTATGCTTATTGCAACATGTTTCTTTAACTTTTTTAAAGCCTTCTCAGGCTCGAGAAATTCATTTAAACATTGTGATGAGCAAAAATAATAAGTAATTCCATCCTTCGTATGATGAATTGAGCTTTCCTGTTCTTCTACAAACATACCGCATATAGGGTCTTTTGCCATATCATTAATAGCAATTAGAGCATATATAACAACTGGGCTTTACAAATGTAAAATTGATAGTATTGTTAAAAGAATGTATTCTTATCAAAAGTGTATATGCAATAACAATGGTGATAAGAATGGATGAAAACAATTACAAACGATTATTTTCTAGGAATTTAATTTAGTAATTTCTAGCAGTTGATTAAATTATTCTCTTGTTTATATAGGTTAATACAAGAATTACAACAGAAATACTTCTCAAATGAATTTGTATTTAATATCTTTGAAGAGGAGGAATGAATCGGATTACCACAATAATCACAATTTATTTTCAATGATGTTTGTTTTCCAATAGAAGTATCTTGGCTATCTTTTAATATTTTTACTAGAATTTGGTAATTAATAGAATCTATCCCTTTTATTTTATAGACTCTTTGAATTATGTCATGTAGATGAGTATTGTTTGAAGCAATAATTTTGGATATCAAATGGTATTCTCCAGTAGTAGAGTATGGCTTTGTTATTTCAGGAATTACCCTTAGCTCTAGTATTGCCTTATCAAAATACGCAGGATTTGTTTTGATGTATATTATAGCCTGTACAATATTGTCCATCTTTTCCAAGTCAAAGATAGGTTGAACATTTTTAACGAGTCCCGGTTTTTTTAACCTGTCAAAGCGTGCTTCAATGGTAGGAGAGCTTATCTTTATTTCCCTTGATATTTGTCTAAATGATTTCAGTCCATCTACTGATAAAGATTTGATTATTGCCAGGTCCGTGCGGTCTAACACCACGGGCATTATATGATATAATGCAACAAAATATGTAAAGGTATTACAAATGTAAGAAATAATAAGGAAAAATTTACAAATGTAACCTTTCCTGACTGACATTTCCTTCCAACTCTAAATGTTTTTATTTTCAAGATAAAAATGAACATTAACCTCACAGTTTTGTTTTAAAAGAAAATAATCACAATGCAATTGGTAATTATGAGCTTATATAATCTTACATTTGTAAAGTTTAGCTGTTTAATAGAATGTTAATCTAATTATGTCAGTATGTCCTCCAATCAAATACTACAAAATGAAAAATATCAAAGCTGTATTAATGCATGTTTTGAATGTGCAGAAAACTGTGAATATTGTGCAACTTGTTGTTTAAGAGAACAAGATGTTAAAATGTTATCAAGGTGTATTCAGCTTGATAGAGATTGTGCAACTATATGTTTAACTGCTGCTGCTTTTATGTCACGAGATAGCAATTACGCAAAACAAATCTGTAACCTATGCGCCGACATCTGTGAAGCATGTGCTCAGGAGTGCGAAAAACATACCAACATGGACCATTGTCAAAAGTGCGCCCAAGCCTGTAGAAGATGTGCTGAAGAGTGTAGAAAAATGACAGTATAGGATAGACGCAGTGAATAAAATGACCAAGTTAGAAATATCTTAACAATTACATCTCTTTTTTTTTAAGCAAGTTTAAGCATAAATATATTGTTGACATATTTTAGAACATGGATAGAAGCAGAGGGAAACAATCTGTAATTAAAGTAGTAGGAAAAGAAGAAAAATAAATGAAGAATCAGAAGAAAAACAAGACCTCACATTCTGGACATATGATGCCTATAGTAAGCACATCAGAAAAAAACATTCGTGCTCTTAAAATAACAAGTATACTTACTGGAATTTATTTTGTTATAGAGCTTGTCATAGGTATTTCGATTGGCTCTATTGCTGTTCTTTCTGATTCCTTTCATACTTTTTCAGCAGTAGGTGGAGTATTGCTTGCATTGGCTGTAGGTCGTATAGCAACAAGACCTGCTAATCCATCAAGAACCTTTGGTCTTAAACGAGCAGAAGTAATTGGTGCACTATTTAATGGATTTTTTCTTTTAATAATGGCTGTAATGGTGCTGTATATGGGCTATATGCGTTTACAGCATCCGATGGAAGTACCGCCAGGTCCCATGTTATTGGCAGCCTTTGGAGGACTTGTTACTGAATTTATTGCAATTAAACTCCTCTATAGTGGACAGAAAGGCGATTTGAATTTAAAGGGAGCTTACTGGCATGTTTTACAAACCTTTGTAGGTAGTTTGATAATTATTATAGCTGCAATAGTAATTTACTTTACTGGATTTTTAGCCATAGACCCAATACTAGGAATGGCTTTTGGCGTAGTACTTATTTATGCTTCAATAGGAATTATCAGAGAATCACTTAGAATTCTTCTTGAAACAGTACCAAAAAACCTTGATTTAAATCAAGTAAAGAATTCATTACAAAAAATACCCGGGGTTAAAGACATTCATCATATACATGCTTGGACTATAACTTCAGGTGTAAATATATTCTCTACTCATATTCAGACAGATGACATAACCAAGTCACAGGATATTTTAATGGAATCAACAAAAGTATTAAAAGAAGAGTTTGATTTTTATTTTTCAACAATACAATTAGAGAAAGAGTGCGTAGAAATGGATAAATCAGAAGATATTGATATAACCAAAAAAGGAGAAGAAAAAGAAGAAATAAGTTAATCATCATTCTCTCTCTTTCTCTATGTGCTTGAAAAGTGAATTGATAAATGATGATGGTGACAGAAATAATAGTAAATATCTACAATTGGAAACTAAGGAGAAAATGGTAAAGATGAATCAAAACTATTTTTAATTTATCGTATTAGATATTGGTTATGATTGCTATTGACTCAACTTGATAAAGTATCATTCAAAGTTGTCGGAATGTATTGTACTACTTGTAAACCCATTGTAGAAAAACAATTAAAAGATAAAGATGGAATAAAAAAAATAGATGTAAACTACATGACAGATAGTGTGAGTGTTGAATTTGACCCTTCACTAATAACCAAGCAAGAGATTAAAGAAAGATTAGAAGGATCAGGATACAAATTCGTTAGAGTCGCTCGCTACTATTAACTAAATATAATTTAAATAGGTTTACCTAAACAAGATACTAAAGTCTAATATTATCAATCTAGTAAAGAAATATTTAGACAGCTTTTAAAATAAAATCTACAGTTATGACTCTTCCATTATGACTAAATTGTCCCCATACTTTGTATAAGCCTCCATTGCTGAATCTAGTTTTAAAAGAAACTTCTGGACCGCCTCTCCAATCCGATTTTACTTCCTGGATCGGGTGTACATGTAAGTAATCCTGTATATTATTGCTTATTATTATGCAATGGCCACCTGCTCCCATCAACGGTTCTAAATCTGTAATTGGAGTTCCAGAAGCGTCGAATATATTAAACCTTAGGTCTATGTCTTCATCAATTCTAATTTCATTAGGCGCCGTTAAACCAATTTGATATTGTCCTTCTACATTTTTTAGGTATTGTCTATCTTTGATTAATGGTATTAGATTATGAATAGGGCTTCCCGCTACCTTCAGTTCAAAGGTTACAAGGGTTTGACTGCCCTCCTTTGGCTTGAAATCTATCCAAACTTTATATTCTCCAGCTTCTGGAAAATTATGATAAATAGCAAAGGTATTGTTACTATTTTCAAATGTAGGATGGATATGAGCAAAATAAGAAAGATCCTTGCTTACGATTATAAGATGCATAAGTTTGTCATGAATAGGTTCAAAGTCTTTTATGGTATTACCCGAAGAACGCTCTGTTATAGAGACAACAAGATTGGTAGGGGATTTTGCTAGCGGGATTTGAGGTTCATATTGTAAATCGACATTGTAGAAAAAGGCGGCCGGCTTTTCTTTTAATTGCTCTTTATGATGAATACTTGTATGTCCTGGGTCTTTTGCCATGTATTATTAGAAATAGTATCATATATAACCATAAGACTTTACAAATGTAAAGAGTAATATGACAAGATAGCTTAAATGACGTTTAGACATATGCCGCTCAGCCTTGATGAAATTGACGTATCCATTCTAAAATCGTTGTTAGAAGACGGTAGAAAATCATTTAGACAGGTATCAAGAGACACGGGAATAACAACTCCCACAGTAAAGGCACGATATGAAAGATTAGTGAATGTGGGTTTCATCAAAGGTGTTATACCTGTATTAGACTTTGAAAAAGTAGAATCTAAAGAAAAGGATCTAATTCAATTACAGGGCCTTGAGGAAAAGACGAAGAGGAGAACGAATATTGGAAGAAATCCTCCAAACAGCAATTTCGAAAAAGAAATGGATGAAATTGAAAAAAGAATTGCTACAGGTCTTGCTATAAGCGTTGTTTGTGATTTTTGTGATGGGCCCATTCATGGTAAACCCCGAATTCTCAAGTTTGCAGATATTGAACGGTTCTTTTGTTGCACTTCCTGTAAATCAGGATACAGTGAAAAATATCGAGGAAGAATAGAATCAATAAAAAGAAAATATGAAGGTACATCTGATATTGATGAATAGTATATCTCTTTAATCGTATCCTGACGTGTCCTAGTATCCATATTTTCCTGGATTTTGCTCGAATTGTTGTTTACACGCAGCAGAACATAAGTATGCTTTATTGCCATTAATTTCTGATACATGTTTTGCAGTTTTTTCATCCACGTTCATATTACAAACTGGGTCTTTTGCCATGTGGTACAACATGTAATAATATATTTAACTATAGGAGTTTACAAATGTAAAATAGTATATGGATGTCTATCTTAAATGAAATGCAAATGTACTTTTGACGCTTGTAACAAACTAAGATTCCTTTATTTAATTTTTTTATAATGCTGAAAAGATTAATGGTTTTATTTTCTGACACCATATAAATTTCGTTCAAAAAAATTTGTGATATAATAGGGAATTACAAGATGTTAAGCTATATTTATATTGATTTTTACTATTTTGCAGTATTGCCAATTAAAGCTAATATTATTGTTAAAATAGTAATAATGTTCCAATTTGTTATAACAATTTATAGACATGGGCTATCTATAGTAATATAAACGAGCAGGATAAGAATAAGTATGATATCGAATATCATAGTAACAGATGATGCTACTGAATCTTCAGAAAAAGCAATTGAAAAGGCTATTGAACTGACAAAACAATTGAAGGCTCATTTAACCCTACTACATGTTATCGATAATATTGAGGTTCCAGCATCCTTAATTTTGGGTAATGACAGAGTTCTTATTGAGAGTGCAAGAAGAAGTATTGGTCGAGCCCTGGAAAAGGGTTGGAATAAGAGGGCTAAAGATACAATTGTTAAATTAAGGGATGAGAAAGATGTTACAGAAATTGATAGTAAATGTTTAACTGGGAATGCCGCAGAAAAAATTTTAGAATTTGCAGATGCTAATAAGACAGATATTATAGTTATGGGTGCTAGCCGTAGGTTAAAAGGTATTTCAAAGATAAAAGCATTAGGTAGTGTTACTAGAAGAGTATCAGAGATGGCAAACTGTCCTGTACTTGTAGTTCATTAAATAAATTATTTATATATTTTTACTGTTATTTTACACTTGTAAAAATGACTAATTTTTATAAAATCTGGTATTCAGTATCCAAGTTTTGATGTTAACATACGATTATCATACAATCAATATCTACGCATAGTTTATCTATGTAATATAATAATGTATTAATCATCAAAAACAAAAAAATGAGTTACTTTTTGTTATTAGCTACAGCAACAACATGAATTATTTTCCTTTTTCTCCATTCTTTTGCGTTCATTTTCTTGACAACAATTATCTTGGTTCATTTGGTTCATTACTAGTATCTACTGCTCTGTCGAATAACTAATTTGAATGCAACCACATAGGTTAGTAATGTATCACGTAGTCATCCTGTCCATAAACAAGTTATAGATTGATGCTTTTAGCATCAGTTCATTCACGATGTTGTTCCACTTTACAGAAGACAC
>JBGTFK010000107.1:0-19355 GCA_041747305.1 Candidatus Nitrosocosmicus sp. | reverse complement strand
GTATTCCTTAGAGAAAGACCCAGAAAGTACAGATGCATAGCATAAACCATATCATTTGGTCTAGTTCTGCTCCTTGTCTGATATATCATAAATAAGAAAGGAAAAGATAAACTATAGCTTTTTCCTTAACTTTACAGAGCCTAACATACTATTGGATACACAAAGAAGGCTTTAGTAAAGAATGATTAAAAGAATTTACTGAAGGTAATTTTAATAGATCCTCCTTTATCCATGATATTATTATACCTGGGACTAATGTTATGACTGATAAAATGGACTTGATTGATTATAGCATTGTTGAAATGAATATGGTTCCAATTTAATTTAAGACAAATAATACAGAGGTGATTGATACAATAAGTAAGTTTATGGAGTTTAAGTCAATAGAGTACAGAGGTCATTAGTCATATAAAATCAAACTTGAATGTCTATTAAAACGAGAAATTTGCCATGTCCTTAGGAAATCGCACACCATGTTTTTGATGATTAATCAGACAGGGCATCCATTAATTAATAATCATGACGTATAATACTTTATGTCAAATATATTAAACAATATCAATTTTGATAAAATACAAAAAACAATAGAAACTGGTCAGAAAGACAAACAGTTTTTAAAGAAACCAGTTAGACTAGAAGGAGAATGGAATTTTGATGTTCAAAAAGGGTATCAATTCAGGACAGAACTGGCATATGAGAATGGAAAGCAGGTAATTGAAATTGATTCGCCGTCATTCTTGGGTGGAAATGGTAATAGATTAGGTCCGATGGCGTACTGTGTTGCAGGAATAACCTCATGTTTCATAACCACATTCATGACTATTCTATCAAGCCAAGGTATCAAACTTGGAAAACTACGGATAACTGCAGAATGTAACATAAATTTTGCCAAAACATTTGATATTTCAGAAGAGCCTATCACTGAAGGAATAAATTTTGAAATTGATATTAATAATACTACTGTAGATAGGCAACAATTTAAACAACTGATAACCATGGCTGAAGAAAGGTGTCCTGCTATTTACAGTATGAACCATATAATTAAAGTAAATGCTAAATTGAAATGAAAAAAGATTATAAAAGTTAGTATAAAGATATCAAATGACGATCAAGATCTTCTTAAATATATTTAATTGAGGCCGGGTCAAATTCATTTTAATATTATCTCCCAATAATAGACGGTAAAAAGATCAGCAACCTAGTATGTATTTCATCATACTTATTTGATTACCTTTCATCCGTATCTTAAAGTTGTAATAAACAAGTATCTTGCATAGTAACATAATTAACAACATGATACTGCATACCCTATCATATCCTCTTGCAGGTACCGGGTCTATTCTAAATATAGATTGATGTACTCTATCAGCGGTTCTACCGATATTCTTCTCCTTGAATAGATTACCTGTCCTAACGACGATTGATAAAAATCAATTAGTTTCAATCTTTCTTCTGGTGTATTTTTATATTTGCGTACAGGACATACAAGCTGAAATCCCTTTGCCATGCTTAAATCATACAGCTTATCTCCACATCCAGGGTCTGCTACCATATAATGAATTCTCTTTAGTATTTCGTGGGATAGATTTGATATGACATCGGGATAAACAGGTTTGTCAGACACATTGGCCGTAGTAACATCGAACAATAGAGGTACAATTACAGAATCAGTACTACATACCATATATAGTTCGTATCCAAATATTCTTCCTTTGGTATGGCTCAAGCCCCACCTTGCATCTGTATCAATCCCTGATCTAGGTACCACTCGTTTTTGCATGGATGATGCATGCCAGACAACATGATCTTTTGATTTTTAAAAGTGCGCTGTCTATTGTAGCAACATATGGTTTGACCATCCACTCAGAAACAAACAGGTTTCCTATTTCTGTTACTATTCTTTCTTTGATATCGGTAGACATATTTTCAATCGTCTATCAAAGGTTCGTCTGTTGGAAAAGTACGATAATGACAGTCCCTAGGCTTTCATTATCTATCTGTTATAAGGCAAATCCAAGGATAGAAAGTGATGCAGTGATCTGTTTGGATCCAGTAGAAACCATATGCGAACTATAAAGCTTAGAATAATGACAGTTGGCGAGTACACATAAGGTCTACCTCTTCTATTATGATGACGTTTGGTGTCATTATAAGCCCAATCAATTAAACCCACAAGATACAAAATGCTAATTAGGATTGATGACGAACACTAATTCGCTGGTCTTATGGAAGGTATCTGGTTCAAACAAAATATGGTACTCTATGAGACCAGCTTTATTTGTTAGGATTTATGACCCAGTCTTATTTAGTTAAGATTATGATTTTGTAATTATATAGTTACATTTTATTAGTAGCGGTTTTGGGGGAAATCATGTGGATATCCACACGATTGGATTAAGAATCAGTAATAAAAAATGTGTTTAAACATGGCGGATCAGTTCTCAGGTATAGTTTTATCAGGTATAGTTTTATCTTCTACCAGTTTAAATCGCGATAGTTGCTTATATGCAAGAAACACCACTAGAGCGATTATCAGGAAATCAATCACACTTGATATAAGATTTCCAATCTTAAACTCTGTAATCCCGCCTGATATATTAGTCACTTTAACAGACATTGCATCCAGGCTTCCAGCAGGTAAAAATAATCCAATTAGAGGATTTACAATGTCATCTACGAATGAAGTTACTAGTCCAGAAGCAGCCTGGCCTATAACAAAGGCTATTGCTAACCCAATTATACCAAATGTTTTTAGAAAATAAAAAAATTCTTGAGCGAGTGTTTTTTTTACTATTAATACTTCCTCAGTTGGCTTGCCCTTTTTTATATCGTCACTCCCCAATAGTTAGATTTTCAAAACTATAGATAAATGATATCTGAATGTTTTCTAGTAATCATTCAATAAGATAATTCTAGTTCTATAAAGTTTTGGACATCTTGTTAATTGGTATAGCAGTATTAATATGTTACTCAAAGCAGTATCTGGATCGGTGGTCTGTGAAACAAATTTGACCCATTTTTATCACCTAATATTACTAACATAATGATCTTATTTGCTGGAAATCATGAAGATATCCACATGAGTTTGTTGACCGTAGTTATCTAGTTTGTGTCGCCCTGATGTGTACAACTACTTTTGAAAGAAACGTATTATTCATTTTATATGGTCATTAAAAATACCGAATTTGCTTTACTTAGTTTCCATGCATTGATATAGTTTGATATAAAAGAACCTATTCCCGACTGCTTTGTAATTTTAGATTCATCCAAAGATTCATGTGACTGAATTGTAAGATCTTTTGATTCGACATCAGATACCAAATTCGATGATGATTCAGATGTTGGTACTTGTGCTCGGGGTATTGAACTCACATTTACTACCCCTTTATCCTCTGCTAAAGTAATTGCAATATAAAAAATGGAAATAAAAAGAATTGAAAATAGTGATGTTAGTTTCATCATTTGATTGGTATTTTGTTGTAAATTGATGTTTCGAAAATTCATAAGAATGTTTGAAAATCTAGACTAATAATGTCCACGTTTTTGTTGTAATTAATTGCAATCAAGTGCGATTTTATTTAGTTTCAGTTCATTATATTATTGATTGAATAATTCATAAAACATTCTTACCGTGAGATCACCTTGGTGAGTTGTTTCGATGGGATAAAGTGCCTTATTGTTTAAAGGTTCGGTTAAAAATGAATGCAGAGCATGAACGAAATAATCGAACCATGTTTTCACTAGGAAAGTGCTGTATATTAGATAAAAAGTAAACTATGAAAATCGAAGGATTACATAATTACTCGACAATTATTTGTGAATTGAAAAAATAACACCTGAGATTGCCAAGGCAGTTCGCATATCACTTTTGGATACTAGAAATACAATTTGAAGAAGTACTGGTGAGTAAATAGACACAGATCGAGTTAAGAGGTCAACATCTTCTAAAGCCCTTTCAAACGTTTATAGAGAACAAGAGTTTGCACGATCATAATCAAAGTGGGAGTCTAAAACTAATCGTGGATCCTATGCCACTCTCATTATTCTTAGCCCATATTTTTCCACTATGTTCTTTGATGATTTCTTTGGAAAAGTATAATCCTAGACCTATGCCATTGCTTGTGTTTGTTGTAAACTTGGTAAACAATCGCCGAATCATTTCAGGTTGAATGCCACTACCACTATCCGCAATACTGACTAGCAACCACTGCTGAGGTTTATTAGTTGTCGACATCTGTTGAAATATTTTTTCGATTTTAATCATAATAGTTCCATTGTTGTCCTTTGCAAGTGAAATGGCTTCGTATGCATTGTCTAAGAGATTCATCATGACCTGTGATAACCTGATTCGGTCACCCGTTATTAGAACAGGATCTTGATTGGATCTTCCAGTAAGATGGCGCCATTCTGAATCATATCTGTACATGCATCTTAAAGTAATTCTGGTTGAAGTGCTTTTTTCATTTCTCTTCCTACTTTGGTCTTTTATAACCTCCGAAATTAGTGCCTTAAAGTCAAAAGTTTCGGTTCTTAAAATTAATAATTTATTATCAATTTGTGTTACGTCTATTAATCTATTAACCAACTCTTTTATCCGGTTTGCATTTCTTCTTATAGCGTCGACATGTTTTTTATGATTTTGCGTATCTCCTAGATCTTTAAGAAGAATTTCAGTAAATCCCATAATTGACTGAACGGGAGTTCTTAATTCATGTGAAGCGATATTTATAAAGTCGTTTTGAAGCTTTTCATTCGCTTGTAGTTGTTTATATAAATCCGTTTGTTTCCAAAGATTTTCGAATTGTGTACCATAAGACATTGCAGTAGGTATGCTATCTATAAACAGGCACAAACGGATAGCGTCAGAATAACTCTTTTTGGTATCATTTTTTACTTCGAATGATATTATCTTTTGCCTGTCTATAATTGCAGTTCCAACTAGAAAAAGTGCTGTAAATGGTAGAAATCTGAATTCAATAAATGGATATTTTGATACTATTTTGGTAACTTTGTTATCTAATACTCTCTTCATAGGCACTATGACTTTTACTTTGATACCCTTCCTTGAGGTGTTATTTAGCATCATAAATTCTTTATTTTGATCGAGTCTTAAAGCTGCATTAGTAGATGAAAGCATTATCAAAATTTCTTGCTTCGCAGATTCAAATAACTTCCTCGCAAGTGAGACCGCCTCCTCTGGATTGTATATTACTGAAATATTATCTGAAAGGTTCTCTTGAATATCCATTAGGCGATCTTCTAGTTTCTGACTTGATTTCCAAACTTCTTCAAAAATTGATCGATAATGATTTAGATATAATGGATCGTTACTAACTACTAAACTAGTCATTAAATTACCGTCTTTCATTCTATCAACTGAGGATATAAACATGTCATCATTAAAAGCAAAATTTGTTAATGTAGACAGATTAGGGACATGTCTTATCTCTATACTATCATTTAAGATTGTTTTTAACAAACGTGCTTCTTTTTCATCTTTTACTGTAGTAATACACCTTGTTCCCTTGTATTCTCCGGTCACATAATTTTTCATTGTTTCTACGTGTAAATCAAGAAAATATTTTTGGATCATCTGAATTCCACCGATAGAAGTACATGTACATATATTAGTCGAGTTCCTAATGAAATCAGACAATTGTTTTTCAATCTCATAAGGATTTTCTATTACCTCTGTTTTAGGTGATAAGACAGGCTTACCATATCTCCTTTCTTTCTTCAACCCCAACATTCTTAGTGTCGCGGGTATCGAATCCATCCATACTTTGTTAAACAATAGTTGTTGCTGTCTCACAAAATGGGGGTTCATAACTTTATGAACATTAAATATTCCTTTGTGTACATAATCCTTTCTGTGGATTGTAAAACTAACAAAAATTTTATCATTTAATATCATATTTCCTCTTCCGAAATCGGATAGGTGATGTATTCCAATACCGATTGAAAGTAATTTTTTACAGCAAGATATATCATTTTTAGTAATGTTCATAATGATTCTTATTCTTGATCCATTCTTCACGTATTGAGAAATCCTAAACTCTTCCAAAACACTCTCGGAAAAGAATTCTATGAGATCCTTTCGGTCTAGATAAATATCAAAGCCGAGAGGGCTACTTTTAATAAGGTGATTAACAAACTCAAAAACATCATTATCGCTATTAGGTGCAAGGACGTTGCCATCCTTTAAAGAATCACTTATCACGATTAAACTTCAACTACCTTGATATAGGTATGACTTAAACTGAATTATAGATAAACATTTCGAATAATTTAAGATGATTTACATAATTCTTCATACAAACATCAAAATCATATATTACATCCATTACTAATTCATCTGTTTGGTCCAAATTATGAATCAATTGATTAATCCATAAAATAAAAGTGAATATAATAATATAAAATAGTTTGATTGTTAAGTGTATAATCGATTTAGTTATTTCCCTTTCTTTCTAGTTTTTCTTTTAATTTCATGCTTCAAATACAATATTAAGTCCTATGAAATGTACATCACCTTTGAATACGTAGTGTATACTGTAAGTTCCATCGGACATTCTCAAGTATGAAGATTCATATAATATGGTACCGCAAGCAACAAATAAGGAATTATGCGAAGACCGTCACAAATATTGATACAATAACTCGGGTTCGGTGGGATTAAGTTCCATATAGTAAGTGGGTTCGGATATAAATACTGATTTCTTATAGGCTCAAAGACGGATTCAATGGGCTTGGAATCCATGAGGTATATAGAGTGGGCATTGATTGGGAAAAAGAGAAAAGAATAAGAAGCGGACTAACAAGTCATAATTTAAGATAGTTATAAATACCCATGCCATTGCATATTTTGTTTTTAATATTGATTTTTAGTATCGTATTAAGGACTTACCTGTTATCTGATCAAAAAAATAGAATGAGTACAGAGGCACACAAATTTTTAGGTAGTGACAATGATAACAATAAATTTACTTCAGCCTTGATGATCCCAAATCACACTATTTCATGGGCGGTATATCAGAATCTTGATGGTAAGGATGATATTGAGGCGCGATTTTATAAGGTTAACAACTCTCAAATCAGCAGCAGTTTTTATGCACAAATAATTGTTCCATAGATAGACCAATTCGTAAACTTTACTCCATCAATAATGTTACTTGAGCCAAAGCCTCATGTTATTAAAGGTAATAATATTGTTAATAGTAATTATAATACAAATAACAATAACAATAATCCTTTTCCATTTGGTATACCAACAAACTATCAAATCATGATTAACCAAGTTTACAATGACACTCTACCATCTTCTATTATGTATGAACCATTTACCCAAACAAGTTACTGGGAGCGACAAGAAATAAATGCTAATTTAGGTAAATTAGGAACATATTATATAGTAGTGTATAATGAAAATAATTCAGGTAACAATGTTCATACTCAAAACAGTCCTCTAGTGTTTGGAAAATTCAGTCTGGCAGTAGGAAAGGTGGAAGACTTTTCCATTTTGGATTTTTGGTATTGATTCCATACTCATGGGTTAATGTAAAGCTGTTTTTCAATGATTATTTGAGTTTGGCATTGGGAGTAAGCATTTTTGTTTTGCTGGTTATTGCTTTACCAATTTTACTAATTTTAAGAAGAAAAAGAAATTAGATAATCAAGAGAGTATGACCATTAATAGATCTAGCTAACCACAAACCGATCCCAGAAACGATCCAAAGTATGATTCTACAGACCTGGTAAGATGATGATCCCGGTAAGAATTTGTCAATAGAGTAAATGGATGAAATACTAGTAAACGAGAAGCTACGTTTTGTTCAAATGACACCACCTGGTTCTACCTGTTCAATTTGTTTCGGGATTGGTATCGCCGACAATATGAAACCTGGTAGTATTAAAGGTTTACAAATGATAGTCAAGGATGCTCAGGCCGCTCATGATGAACTTAATAAACGCGGAATGCATGTTACTGGTGTCGATTGACAAGTTTGGGGTAAGTTAATTCATTTTAATGACTCCGATGGTAACTCTTGGACCCTTCAGGAATTGCCTCCACGCGGCTGACCTAAAGTGTAGTGCGAAGAAAAATTTCATGGCTAACCTCAAATTATTGTGGGAACTGCTTTCGCTTAAATATTTAAAATTCATCGATATGTCTTAGCTTTTGATTCTCAAGAAATTATGAATATTACTTCTATCGTTACTAACATAGGTAGCGTGTTCGACGGGACGAGTGTGAAATTTCACACTAGTTTACAACCATTTTTAAATAATTTACACTCTGCAATCTAATTTTTATGACTGATTAGACTTTAATTATTGAATAGTTTTTGAAACAAAAATTGAGAATGGACTATGTGGACATAATGCCAATAAAGTATCGCCTTGTGATGTGCTATATCAGATAGGTAATGAATAGTTTCAATAGTTTGTTGATCTCATATAGCAATACGGCTAATTCTGACGGATTGGAGCGAAATGAAAAATCGGTCCCGTTTTCTACCAAATGTATAAGTTTTGGAGTTCCATCTTTGAACTCGACTGACTCTCGCCTAAGTTTTGAAGATATAGTACTGGTAACCATCTTAAAAATAAGTTCTAATTCAGTTTTATTAGATCCTAATTGAATATACGATTTAATCTTTCAGTTTTTTTGCCAACTCTTAGTTAGCTCATTAAGATTTAAATAATTTTGTATTCATATAAGTAATATGTCCTCAAATTACGGTTTTAGTCAAAGTCCAAATCATTTCATGATATTAGATGCGATATCAAGAGGTATAAAAAAGGTAGATAACGTATCAAAAGTCACAAAGTTATCCAAAGATGAGATAGAATTAATGGTTGATGACTTGAATGCTCAAAAGCTTATCACTATAGTAGAAAAAAAAGGCATTTTTGGCAATAAGAAAATTGAACTTTATGTCACAGAAATAGGAGATAAAATACTAGAATCAAAGAAGCAAGAACTAGTCAGTAAATCCAAACATCTTCAACAACTCTACGAAACTGGCAATAAGGGTCAAATGCAAAGTTACATGAACGATTATAGGATGTGGATGCCGATGATGCTATTTTCCGGAATAATGAATATGGTAATGTTTAGTTCGATGATGTCCTTTATGGGAATGTCAATGAGCCCAGCCGAAAGCGCTCAAAGTGAAGCCCAAGCTAATGAATCAGGAGGATCTGGAGCTGAAGATGCCGGGGCATCATCTGATACTGGCGATACAGGTAGTTATAGTGATATGAATGCAGATTATGGAATGGATATGGGAGGATTTGATTCTTTTTAGCTAACCTGAATCTCGATTACTGATAATTGAAGTCTCCCATATTCTTTTACAAAATAAGATAAATTGTGTATCAATTACTGCCTCTTCATATTACATTGGTGAAATTAATATCTTAGGGTTTAAGGATGTATCATGATGACATGGTTTCTTGCACAATGGGCAATTCTTTCTATCTGTATTAATACAACCACATATATGATCTGCAAGGGAGTCTTTTGAAGCCGTTGTGGATTCTCTAATACTAGTACAAGATGAACATACAGTGTTAGTAGTTCCAGAGGATACTTTACCGCCACAAATCTCACATGTTTTCATTTCTCCAATTCTATAACGATATTATTGATAAACTCTTTGCCATGTTCAATAATCATATGAATTTATTACTAATCAGATTATTAAGAAAACCTTTGATTTTTAGTTCTAATACATTATTATAGATAAACTCGTTACTAAAATGGGTAGCGTGTTTGGTGGGATTAAGTTCCGTAGAGTATACGGGTTCGGTAGAAAGACTCACAGATCGGTAAGTAATTCTTGGTTAGTGTCCAGATATACGGATGTTCTCGTTATTTAAAAGAAATAGGCATGCCTTAACACGAAATTCGAATTGATTGTGTATGTATATAAACTATTATTGATAAAATTACTTGTAGATATGCTTGGAACACTTTGGACAATAATTTTGATTATAGTAGCAATTATCGTTATAGTACTTTTACTACAGTTTCTTGTTGGAATATTTGCTATAGCTCCTGTAGGGCTGGAATTCGTTAAATCCGGCACAACCATCAATATAGCTTTGCCAATAGGTACAACCAGCTAGTTAGTTGGCAAAATGAAATATGTGTCCAGAACACATATTGTAGAATGTCACTGTGATAATGGTTATGTCATACCCTAGCAAGTTTTCTACTTGCTGCTAATTTCTTTTCTTTTAATCCTCTCTTCTTAGGAACTTATGTAACGCATCAAATGATATTCACGTACCTTTGGGTTTTCAAGTCGGATTGTAAATTTATAAAAAGATGCACATTTTCTTCAATTGTTTCGCCTTTTTAGTCTATAAAAGTTAAAAATCGTGAAAGCATTACAGGGTATTGTCTTTTAACATCATTTGATTTTAAGTAT
Source organism: Candidatus Nitrosocosmicus sp. (assembly GCA_041747305.1). GTDB lineage: Archaea > Thermoproteota > Nitrososphaeria > Nitrososphaerales > Nitrososphaeraceae > Nitrosocosmicus. The sequence continues at coordinate 8,916 of JBGTFK010000107.1, read as the reverse complement.
ACATATAATTTTGCTATAGTGAGGTTTCACTCAACAGCATGATTTTATTACTGTTTGTAGCCCATTTCTGATATTTTAGTGTGTATTTCTAAGCGAGTTCGGTGGGATTAAGTCCTATATGGTATAAGGGTTCGGTGGAAATCATGAGAATATCTACAAGGGTTTAGGTAATGATTTCAGCCATTTTAAGAACATCAAAATAAAAAATAGAATGAGCAGTTTTGCAACAGAATCAAAAACCATTTTATCTGCGTACAAGTTTAAGAAATGAAAAATGATTTAAGATAACATATTTAGAGGAAATCCATCTTTTTTGATTATAACATATAATAAAAAGTTTGATAGAATGAACATATGTCTGAATTTCATAAAACTATGGATATTATATTTGGTAGATGGAAAAGTCAAATACTCTATGCTGGTGCCAAAATAGGCATATTTGATTACCTAACAACAAGTCCTAAAGATATAGGTCAAATTGCACGGGATTTGGATCTGAATGAGACAATGGCATACCGTATTCTTAGATCTATAGCATCTTTAGGTTTTTTAAAAGAAGAGGAGGACGGCCGCAGATTCTCAATCACCACTTTAGGAGAACTGCTAAGAAAAGATCATCCTCAAACTCTACAAGGAGTTTTGCTTCTAGAGGAAGGACCAGAACATTATCAAATATGGAAACAGTTGTCAAGAATGATTAAAGATGGACAACAAAATGCATTTATTTCAGAATATGGAAATAATATTTTTGAATATGCAGGTAAGAATTCAGAATATTCTAAAGTTTTCAATAATGCAATGAGCAGTTATTCAGCAATGCATACTGCCATGGTATTAGAGGCATTAAATGAATATGACTTTTCTAATGTCTCTCAAATTTGTGAAATTGGTGGCGGTCAAGGACATCTTTTAAGTCATTTGCAATCAAAATATAATCACCTCAATGGAACGATTTTAGAATTGGAGTCCGTAGTCAACAATCAAGATTCATCATGGCCGACTAAAATGGGTTTACAGGATCGGTGTAAATACATTAAAGGAAATATGTTTGAACAAGTCCCCTCTGCAGATCTATATATAATGAAAATGATTCTTCATGATTGGAACGATGATGAGTGCAAAAAAATACTTTCAAATATTCATAAATCTGCATCTGACAAATCAACGATATTCATTGTTGAACATATAGTACCAGACGCAACTACACCACATTTTTCAAAATTATTTGATATACATATGATGTGCGCTACCACTGGAAGAGAAAGAACGATTGAAGAGTATAAATCACTTCTAATCCAATCTAGATGGAAACATGTTCAAACTCATTATCCCAAATCTAACACGATTGGCATTATTGAAGGCACTAAAGTAAAATAATTAAACCATATAATTCATCAAGGTTTTTTACTTTTGTCCTTATTAATCTTTTGTCAAAAGCGAGCTGGTGAATTTAGATGATATTATAGCTAGAGTGTCTATTGAGGGCTTTGACTAGATGAAAATCTTCAATTATGCCAAGGCCAACCATACTTGAGCTAGGTTCAAAGTAAACATATTACGTATGGAGTGAGGCTCTGACTGAACCAACATCCTAAGCTGTTGTAAAAGTATGTTGGTTGTTATGATGAATGGATGAGTATAGTAAAGAGATATCAATTAAAATGGAAAAACGAAGACTATAATTCATTAACTTCGTTCAAGAATATTTTTGGAATTGAACATGGAGGTGAACAATCATTATCCTATATGATGGATTGGATAAGGTCTTGTATAGAAGAAATACCAAACGAACTAGGAGATATACTACAATTTATCACTTAACTGGCTTATGGCCTGAGGAAGCACAAAGGGCCATTTATTTTATCAAGACTAAAAGAGAAGGAATTGAACCTTGTGGACTCCATAAGTCATACCCAGATTAGAAACATACTCCTAAAGCATGGACTAAGCTACACATAATAAAAGATTGCACTTGGAAATAACACCATCCCGGATGTCATTTGAAAAAAGCGAATTGAAGAACTAAAATATGGAAATCTACCAATTGATACTGTCCTGCTTTACGAAGACGAGAGAGGTCTATAGTAGCCAGGGCTTTTGGCGGTACTTCTTGAGCTTCCACACAATCCAAGGCATCTAAGGCTCAGAAGATCAAGGGAAATCTAAATGTGCTTGGTGTCTATGATTATACCATCAAAAAGATCTGGACACACGGGCTACAAACAAAAGACAGGTAAGCAGTTTTTGGATTTTATAAAGAGTAGATCAAAGATATGATGATAGTATAAGACAGATATTTTTGGTAATTGATAACATATCCATACACAAGCCAAACAAGGTAAAATAGATTATAGCCAGATACCATCCAAGGATACAGTTAGTATTTCTTCCTTCAACAAGATCTCCCGAACTCAATCTGATTGAGGTAAGACGGTTGTGATGAATGCACATACAGGTCATAAACAAGTCTACATTCGAAAATGAACAATATATCGGTAAAGTTGTGTCCAACTGGACGAATTATTATAACACAAAACATGGAATCAAATCACGCACAATAAGTTTACAGAAAGAAAGCATTAAGGTGTCCAGATAGCTGTTAACAGAGCCAAAATTATGAAATAAAAGTATATAACGACATTCTGTCAATAAATGCGTCTGTCAATTCGATAATAATTCATACCTATAAAGCAACATAAGTTCACCAACCCAACACAAAGCAGAATTTTTTTTAGATGGGTATTATAAATAATGATATAAAGAATTATTTAAAATAATGAAAATAAATAAAGATACAATAAGATTGATTTCCTACATCTTTAAAAACGCTATTGGTTATAGAAATAAAAATAAATACATTCTGAGGTATAAGTAGTTACAAATACAAATCTATTGATTAAGGTAATGTAATATCGGTACAAGAAATCTCTAAACGTCTTGTTTTTTTTTTGGTCCAAAATTTATCGCGCATTTCTACCAAGAATGAATCTGAGGACATCTCTAAAGCCAACATACAATATCTTTATTAAATTTAATATGACTTTGTCAAGATTTATCTGGTAAGATCTTTAGATAAAAGTGGATAAAGGATAGTTATTGAGAATTTGATTTCTAATTCTAACTCAATTAAGTGTCTGACCAACGCTCAGCCATAAATTTGATGTACTTAATATAAAATGATAATCTATCACTAAAGGTAAAATAAATGCAAGAGAATAATAAAAATAAGAAGATAGTTTCTGATAGTGAATTAGAAAGGCAAAGAATGATTGATAAGGGCGGTACCCAAACATATGGTAGAAAAGATAAAAATAAAACAAAAGACGACAATGTTTTGATCGATTCAGAACATTAATCAAAGTGATATGATGCAGTAAAAAAGAAATCATCTATATGAAGAAGGTAAATGCATAAAATTAGATCTTATCAACATAACAAGATAGTACACGAACTCTATAAATTATGCATTCTGGAATTACCAATAAATACAACTTAGTCGATTGATGAAATACATGATCGGATCTATATCAATGAATCAATAGAAATATCGCATTCATTTCAAACTTTAAAGAAAGAACTCAAAAAACTATACCAATTAGCCTATGTTTTCTAAACTCTGATACATTGGAAGAAGCAGTCAGTAACTGTGATTCGTCATATCCAGACCTCTGTATACCTCCACCGCCTCCAGATTTGGATTGCAAGGATGTGAAGGAGAGCAACTTTACTGTCAGGCTACCAGGCCCACACAGATTTGATGGGAAACAAAGACGGCGTACGATGTGAAAGTTAAAGCGATCTGTAACTGTAGATAATGGTTTTAGAACTCTCGAATCCTAATGGACAATATCTGCTACAATTTATGAAATTGTTTGAAACAAAATTTTATCATCCAGCTATCGCGCCATCCCAACAACAACATCCAATTTAACTCCACAGAAAGGACAAAACTTTATCTGTTCAACAATTGGATTGGGACCACTTTCAAAATAGTAGAAAAGTTTTCCCATAACCTCAAACACTCTTGGATTTTCATCAATATATAATTCTTGGTTTAAGAAATCTCTAAGACTTTCGCAACAAAACATCTGTTTGTTCTCAGCAGCCTGTGCAGCCGCCTCTACCAACTTCTTCTCATTTACACCACAATTATCACAACTAATCAAATACACCTGTTCTTTTTTATCAAACCATAAATGGGCCTTGTCGTTATTGCCACACTTTTCACAGGATACTGTTACGTCATCATAATACTCATAATCATTCATGGATTACCAACTACTCTAATGACTTCATGACTTAAAGCCTTCACCAAAACTGCACTAAATTATCTCAATCAAGAATCGGTTTTAGACATTTTTTGGTTATATAATCTTAGAAAACACATACATCAAATTTTTAGAGAGAAAAGATAAACTATAGTTAGTCGTATTTTAAAAGTTTTTGCAAGGACTTTAAATTTGCTATGTTCTGTTTCTAGTACACACAAAAGAGATAGGGCATCTTTAAGCTATAGGCTTATCGTTAAATGAACAGAGCCGTTAATAGGTATCTTTAATTTAATGCAAAATAATAAGTAAACATGACATTAAGTTTAAACTGTAAAGATGCGGGTGATCCTGTTTGCACACATACAATGTATGGTGAAACTGAGGAAGAACTTTTAATGAACGCAAAAAGACATGGTATAGAGGCTCACGGATATACAGAAGAGACATTTAATGAACGAATCGGGAAGGACAAGGAGAACTTTAGAAAATTAATAAAAACAAGCTGATATTTTTTATAATCTTTTTTAATAATACTGACAGTCTAGAATTACTTTGTCTCTAATTACATATTACTATCGTTACTATAAATAGGTATCTGATCCGGTGGAAATTATGAGGATAACGCGTGATTATTTTCAAGTTTGTTTGTAAATAATTTCTAATTATAGTTATTTTTTATCTTTTAGTTTATTAACCTGTTTTTCTCTTCTTTGTTCTTTTGAAGATGGAGGATGAGGAAATATATTTAACCAATGATTAGTCATTCTGTCGGTACTCTTAACAGTTCGATGATATTTTTAAAATAATAGAATCAAAATATCCAAAACATGAGATAATACGCTTATCTTCCTCAAAAAGAGAACGAAATATAGGTGCTGTTAGACGTTTCAAGATTATTGTTAAAGATAGACATGTAATTCAAATTCTCTTTTTTTGTTATTTATGACTGCGACCATCTAGATCCATATTGATTCTAAAAATTTGTGAATTATTTCTATTATCTTTTGGCTATCTTCTTTCTCTTTAGCAATTGAAGATTGATTTTACTCTTTATTTGACTAGGATATTGTAAAAATCTTTCTCAAATCAATTCCCAAATCACGTAGTATAACTTGCGCTGCATTCCTCCCCGGAGCCATTGATACGCCAGGGCCAGGATGACTTCCTGATCCACACAAATATACATTAGGAATAGAGGGTATCTTATAATTACCTAGTTGAGGAATAGGACGCATCCAGCCTGATTGATATGGTAAAATAGCACCAGATGTAAGTGTACCTTTAATAGAATTGATCGGTTTTTTTTCATAATCAAGGGGAGAATAAACTGTTTCCTTTAGAATACTTCCTTTGAGGTTTGGTATATAATCTTGATTTATAACTTCGATGATTTGATCCGCGTACCTATCTTTGAAATTATCCCATCCCTTTTCTTGTGCTATTTCACTGTCCGCATTTTTAATTTCGTAGGGTACACTTAGAACTAGGAATTTTATGAGATGCTTGCCAAAGTTATCATTACCCCCATTGGTTGTAATTACTCTTGTCGAGTCCATCATCGAGTCGTTACTCATAATAGAAAGAGGATGCAAAGGTGGTTTACCACTTCTACATTCATAATATATTTTTGAAAAAAACTCTAATCCTGGTGGAGATATGTGAACTTGAGCAGATTTAGAAAGAATTTCTTGCCCTGATTTATATTCTAAAGGCCCATTCAATGCCAGATATATCCCAAATATAGCATCACCCCATTCCATTCGCTTAATATTGTTTGCCAGATATGAATCGACATATTCCTCACCTATGAGATTGAGGATCAGGGTTGATGGATCTGTGCTTGACGCGATCAATTTTTTTGCTCCTATCACTTTTCCATTTCCAAGTTCTACACCTATCGCTCGACCATTTTCTACTATTATTTTTTTAACTTGAGAACTAGTCATTATTTGTCCTCCTTTTGACTGCAGATAATTGGCAAGCGCCATCGGAAGATTGACGAACCCTCCTTTGACTACATTATTGCCCCCATCTTGGATGATAGACGAAAATAAATAGCATAGTTCACCACCACCGGCATCATCTGGAGAAAGACCTACAAATGGAGCAAAACTGCCAAACATTGCCTTGACTTCATCTGATTCAAAATTTTCGTTACACCACGAACGCATTGATTGAGTTTGCCGACGGTACTTGTCACCTTCAACTTCTAGTGGCTCCATTTTAGTATCATTTACCATAGATGCACTTTTTGTGTCTCCTAAAGGGTTACCTGGTGGTGTATTCAGCATAGATACAACTAAGTTCCTATTTTGCATGTATCCATCAAATACCTTCTTCCAAGATCCAGCGTCTCTATCAGAATATTTTCTGATACTGTCTAATGTTTTTTCTATAGACTTGTACATAGAAATATGTCCATGATTGTTTGGAAATAGATGTGACAATGATACTTCAGGTTGTATTAGTTCAAAGCCATGACCTTTGAGTTTCAGTTCATGGGGAACTGGAGATAAGGTGGCAAGAGAATATCCAAATGCGTGAATATCGGATTTAAAACCAGGCAAAGTTATCTCTTCAGTTAGCGTCATTCCACCAATTGAAATATAATCTTCTAAAACAAAGACCCTTAAACCTGCTTTTGCAAGATAACATGCACAGGTCAACCCGTTGTGACCTGCGCCTATAACTATAGCATCGTAATACAATGAAGGTGAGTTGGCTGCTGTCAATACAAGTTTGGTTTGAAATACAAAATATTAAACTTTACATCCACTAACTATTTTTTTGTTTTCATCCTGGACATAATTATCAAGTCAATTACTTGATGGTCATCGTCACAATCGAAGAATATAGTGCATTAAGAAGAATAAATGGTTAATGAAAGTTCCCTACATTACTAAAAATTAATTATTCGTATCTTTATCACAAAATTTGGGGCACTAACAAGAACTTGTTAATAATTAAGAAATTAAGAAATAAAAATCGATCTCGATTAAAACAAACTATGTCTATCAAATAAATCATTACATTTACAACAAGAATAGTACTGAATATTAACTATTTTTTCTATTTCCTCTTTGTAGAAAACTTTTGATTTCATCCATTATAGTATGTTCCATCGAAATGTTTCCTGTTTAATCACAAGTATCTTGAGAATTTTGTATATTAAACTGAATCGCAAAGTTATGTTGAGATTAGAACATCCATATAATACTAGATCTATGGGGTAGTTCTTCAAGTTATTTTTACAATATTAAAGTAAATAAAAGACAGGATATGCAATGTAAAAGGGATGGTGGATATTCTATTAACACTCATCGGACTCATGGCCACTGCATTTACGGTTGCGAGCACAGTACCACAGATCAAGAAGGCGTTAAAAACAAAGGATACCGAGGATGTTTCCATTCGTTTTGTTGTTGTTTTAATTGTGGGTCTTTTTCTATGGCTATATATGGAATAGGAAGAGCAGATATCACTATAGTAATTGGCAATTCTATAGGAGTGTCATTAAACATTTGGATGTTAGTTCTTAAGATAAAATATTCAAGAGAGCCTTTGGAAGAAGAATAAATACAAGACTTGAGTTCTAATTTTAATCATTTCTTTAATGCATTTTTTTTAAAATGTGAATATTTGAGAATTAGGTGATCTTAATTTATACCATATAGTTACTAAAATAAGCAGATGGTTTGGTGGTATGTGTAACAAATTTGACTCCTTCCTATCACTCTAATTGAATAAAAACAATCTAACAGAATTTAAGAACTAAATGATTTGTAGATCTAGTTACTTCTCTCTCTATGATCTTCTTTATGGTAAATCATACGAACTAATCTATCCTAAGATATGAACAAAGAAATTTTGATTTTTACGATATTAGTGATCGAGAAGTATTCTAGAACAGAAAAATCTACAATAAAAGTTTTATCTATACGCTCGTTATTAATGACCTATAATGAAAGCATTGTCAAATATCGAAATTTTCGGAATATCATTTGTGCTGATAACAATATTGGTTTTAGAGATCAGTCTTTATTCTGATGCTTTCAGTCAGGAAAACAAGAAAAAGTATGACGTGGTATTACTAAGTCAAAATTACAATAGCAAAGGATTTGCCGATGAAATTGTTGGTGAGATTTTAAATAATGGAACAGACATTGCAAAATCAGTTGAAATATCTGCAGTCTTTTATAATGATAGTGGAATTATAGGTTCCGAATCAAGTCGCCTTGATCCTACCACTATCAACTCCGGGGATAGATCGGTGTTTACTTTACAACTAGTTGACGAAGTCATTAAGAGTGATGCTGAGAGATATGAATTTACCATTAAATGGCAGGATGAGCATTCAATAGACTATTTTGCGAGATTGACAGGAGGAGAGATAGTAGAAAATAGTGGTGGAGATGACAGTGGTGGAGATGACAACTAGGCGATAAATAAGACCTTTTCCAATTATTTCTAATTAGTAATCATTAAAAACTCGAAATAGCACTGGTGTGGTGTGTTGAATAACTACTTTTCAATTAAGCTATATAGCTCCTGTTATTAGGATAAATATTGTCTGATAACTCCAAGAAAGACAAGACGAAAAAGCCAAAGAGGAAGATTAACTGGAGTGAATACAATGAGTGTCTTG
>JBGTFK010000106.1:0-7665 GCA_041747305.1 Candidatus Nitrosocosmicus sp. | reverse complement strand
TTCTTATTATATTGAAATAACTATTGTATAACTTTTTTACACAATCCTTTTTCCTTATGTTGTACAAAGTGATCTTGACAAAAATCAGTTTCGCATTCATAGCAATGCCATCCGCATAAAGTATAACATACCTTGCATTTCGAAATCGGTTTATTATAGTCGAATTCTTTAGTTTGTTTCACAATTCTTGGTTTTTGTATCCTTTTTTGCTGTTGCCTCATACATCTATCCTCTATTAAAGCGCAAAACATCGTGGTGATGTTTGAAAATTCTTCTCCAACTATGTGGATCTATCAACCTGTTTCATAAAATCAGAATGTTATTTAAGCTTTTCAAACGATAATTAAGGAACTTGCAACTGCCATTGTATTTGTAATTTAAATTATTTCATTAATGCGGGAGGTGGGATTCGAACCCACGAATCCCTAAGGAACAGGGTTGTAGGAAACTTCCAAGCTCATTCTAAGCCTCGCACAATTTCTGACCTGCGCCGTTGACCGGGCTTGGCAACCCCCGCATTACTTTGGACTACATTAAAGCCAAATTTATCTATTGTTAATACGAATCATGTTGAATTCATTGATCGATGATCTCTCTTACAAGATAGATTATTCATATCTTTAGCGTTTAAATAATTATTAGGATGGCATAAATATTGATTTAACTGGGGAGATGTTTTGACGGAGAAAAAACTATTTGGCACTAACGGCATAAGGGGGATATTTGGAAAAGATCTGTCAATTGAGTTTTTGATAGATATCGCTTTTTCTATAGGGCATTTTTTTGAGAAGGGGTCAATAGTGTTGGGATATGATGGTCGTTCTTCTAGTTTTGCAATTCAAAAGATTATATCGGCTGTGTTAATGTCAATGGGTATCGATGTATATACAATGGGCATGACGCCTACACCTTGTCTACAATTCACTGTCAAAAATTTTAGCTCTTCCGGTGGGATTATGATTACGGCATCACATAATCCTAGGGAGTATAATGGAATAAAACCTATTTCAAGTCATGGGTTTGAGTTGTCTAGAGATGATGAAATAAAAATTGAGTCTATATATTATCAAAAAAAGTTCATGAGAGAGTATTCTGGTTCCTTTGGGAATTTATTTAAATTGGATGTTTTGGAACAGTATATCGACAAGGTGCTTTCTTTTATAGATGCTGATATTATTAGACGATCGAATATTAAGATTATTATGGATTGTGGTAACGGGGTCCAGTCTTTGGTAGCTCCTTTTATAGGAAGAAAATTAGGATGTGAAGTGCTGATTATGAATGGCTATATTGATCCAAATTTTTCTGCAAGGGGCTCTGAGCCGAAAATGGACAATTTGTGTGGTCTTACTGAAATGGTAAAAAAGACCAACTCTGATTTGGGTGTTGCATACGATGGGGATGGTGACAGAAGCATTTTTTGTGATGAAAAGGGAATTATCCATTGGGGGGATAAAACAGGATCAATTCTATCTTATCATTTAATTAGAAATAAGAAAATGGATACGACAATAGTATGCCCAGTTAATTCTTCACTAGTTATTTCAAAAATTGGTGAGTTGGTTAAGAGAGATGTTTATTTTACTAAGGTCGGAAGCGTTGAGGTTTCTTATGGCATGAAAAATACTAATTCTCTTATCGGATTTGAAGAAAATGGAGGTTTTTTTTATGGACCTCTGAATTTGGTTCGTGATGGAGCGATCACCACAGCTTTGGTTTTAGAAATGATCAGCTATCATAAGCAGGAAAAACTGGGGCAAAACACAAATTGCGATGACAAGCTATTGGATAAAAAATCATCTTTATCAGATATTTTCTCTTTGTTCGATGATACATTTCAGTATAAATCCAGCTTGAATTTGTCTAGCAATGATGATATGCAGCATATTTTGGATGTATGTGCTTCACATGGATCTGTATACAAGGTGGAAAAGATCGATGGAGTGAAAATATGGTTTGATGCTGAATCTTGGATTATGTTCAGACCTAGCGGCACAGAGCCTTTGATTCGAATCTATGCTGAATCCAATGATAAAAGCTTACTAGATTCAAAAGTAAAAGAATACCTTAACTTAATAAATAAAATTCTGAACGCTGGAGATTGATACATGATAACATTTTTAATACTCTTTTTAATCATAAGAAAGAGTGGAAATGATCCCAATGGGTGATTGTAAATTATGAGTAAACCATATTATGTAAAATTTGAAATACCTAAAGATCTGGTTAGTGCCGTTTATGAGGCCGTAAGACTTGCAAAACAGAGTGGTAAGGTTAGAAAAGGAACAAATGAAACTACAAAAGCAATAGAAAGAGGAATGAGCAAATTGGTTGTCATTGCAGAAGATGTTGAACCGCCAGAGGTTGTAGCACATTTGCCAATTTTGTGCGATGAACGTTCATCTAAATATGTTTTCGTTCCTAGTAAGAAAGACTTGGGTAGTGCCTTAGGAATTGATGTTGGTTCTGCTGCTGCAACCATAATAGATCCTGGCGAATCTCAACAAATTCTTGACCAGATTACAAATACTATTGATAGTATAAAAAACAAGTCTGAGTAAAACAGGTGTATTTTATTAAATGAGCAAGACTGAGGAAAAGGTCATTCCCGCAGAAGTAATTCAAATCGTAGGTAGAACTGGTATCGCGGGAGAAGTAATTCAAGTTCGTGTTAGGATTTCTGAAGGAAAAGACAAAGGTAGGATTCTAACTCGAAACGTTAAGGGACCAGTTAGGATGAATGATATTTTAATGCTTAGAGAAACAGAACGTGAGGCAAGAAAAATAAAGTGATGCTTAAAATATGGAGTTATTGTAGGTGGTTAAATAATGAGTAAGAATGTTGCGTCATTGCGAAACTGTTTTTTTTGTGGAAGGCATGTTGATACAGGTAAAGGGATAATGTTAGTCAAAAATGATGGATCGATCCAATGGACTTGTTCATCAAAATGTAAAAAGAATCTTCGCGATTTGAAACGTGATCCACGGTTGTTTAAATGGACTGATAAATATATCAAAGGTGGAATCAGGAAGCAAAAGTGAAATGGGGGTAGAGCAAACTCTAATACTTATTAAACCCGATGCATTTAAACGAAAATTAGTAGGAAAAATAATTCAACGTTTTGAAGAAAAGGGATTTGACATCAAACAACTAAAGACCTATGATTTTACAGATGAAAAAGCTCAAGATTTTTATTCAATTCATCAAAGTAAGCCTTTTTTTAAGGAGCTAGTTTCATTTGTTGGCTCTGGTACCGTCGTTGCATGTATTTTGGAAGGAAATAATGCTGTCAGCACGGTTAGGATAATGATTGGACTTACAAAATCATTTGACGCAGCCCCAGGAACAATAAGAGGCGATTACGGCCTGGGAATAACTGATAATATTATTCATGCTTCCGATTCGCATGAAAGCTTCATAAAAGAGTCATCAGTAGTATTTTCATAAGTGCATCTACGTCAGCCTGTAGTAGTAGTTCTAGGTCATGTAGACTCTGGTAAAACCTCTTTACTAGATAAGATGAGGGGAACATTCGTTCAATCCCGAGAAGCTGGGGGTATTACTCAACATATCGGGGCAAGTTTTTTTCCAATAGAAATAATTCAGAGTTTGACAGGTCCGTTATTTAAGAAATTATTATCACATGATCATGCTATTCCTGGATTACTAGTTATTGATACACCTGGACATGAGGTTTTTGCAAATTTAAGATTAAGGGGAGGATCAGCAGCAGATATAGCAATTGTTGTAGTTGATGTTAATAAGGGATTTGAACCTCAGACTATAGAGAGTATAAACATTTTAAAGAATAGGAAAGTGCCTTTTGTAGTCGCGATAAACAAAGTTGATCGTATTACGGGCTGGAAAAAAGGAATTACCAATTTCATTACCGAAGAAATCAAAGTTCAACCGAAGGAAGTTCAATTAGATCTTGATAATAAAACATATAGCGTATTGGGTTCTCTTTCACAATTAGGATTCAATTCAGAGGCTTTTTGGCGTGTTAAGGATTTTACGAAAGAGGTTGCATTAGTCCCAGTTAGTGCATCAAGTGGTGTTGGTATTCCCGAGCTTTTGACAGTTCTGGTAGGATTAGCTCAACAATTCATGATAAAAAAATTAGAAAGGCATGAGGGATCCGCAAAAGGAATAATTCTGGAAGTAAACGAAGAAGTTGGATTAGGCCCTTCTGCTAATGTCATTCTCTTAGACGGTATCATAAAACAAGGTGATTCAGTAGTGGTCGCAAAACGAAATTCTGTTATCGTGACTAGGATCAAATCGTTACTTCTACCAAAGGCACTTGATGAAATGCGTGATCCACGAGATAAATTTCGTCATGTAGATATGGTAATTTCTGCTGCAGGATTAAAAATAACTTCCCCTGATTTGGATGGTGTAATAGCCGGAAGTCCGTTGTATGGACTTGCCCCCACAGATGACGAAGAAAAAGTAAAAAATCTAGTTGAATCAGAAGTAAAATCTGCACTTATTAACACAGACTCGAATGGTATTATCCTAAGATGCGATACTATCGGTTCAATTGAGGCAATTTCGGAAATGTTAAAAAAAGAGAACATCCCAATCCGGTCTGCAGACATTGGACAAATAAGTCGAAGAGATGTGATGACTGCATCTGCAGTTAAAGAAAAGGACAGATACCTGGGCATAATATTGGGCTTTAATGTCAAAATTTTAGAAGATGCAGAGAAAGAGTCATTGGAAAGGGATGTCAAGATCTTTAATGAAAAAATTATTTATAATCTGGTACGTAGCTATACCGACTGGGTATCTTATCAAAAGAATCATGAGGATTCAATCTTATTTAATGAAATATTTCCAATTTGTAAATTTGAATTTATGAAAGGCTATGTTTTTAGAAGAAGTGATCCTGCTGTGTTCGGTGCGGAAATTACCATAGGTAAAATGAAACAAAAAATGTCAATAATGAATCCTGAGGGGAAAAAAGTGGGTATAATACATCAGATCCAGGATAAAGGTAAATCAATTGAAGAAGCTACCAGGGGAATGCAAGTAGCAGTATCGATTAATGGGCCTCAGATAGGTCGGCAAATTAACGAAGGTGATGTTTTTTATACCTATCTGGATAGTAGACAAGCTAAATTATTACTAAATCGTTTTAATAATAAATTAGATGAAGAAGAAAAATTAATTCTGGATCATATTGTTAGCTTGAGAAGAAAAACAGATCCTGCTTTTGGATACATATAGTAAATAGTGTTTAATGTCATCTGATATTTATATAGCGTTAAATTTGTAAATGATATAAAACCATGAATGATTTTAATTTAATAGGAAAAATTTTCTTCGCTCCTAATACTTCTGATTCTGAATTAATCGAAAAAGCCAAACTAAGATTAAAAGAAAATGGGATACCAGAAGAGACAATCGAAATTAATTATAATGTTCAAGAACTAAACGAAGGTGATTTGTATATAAGTTATGATCCACCCGACTTGGTATTGAGAAGAGTATATGCCAAAACTCCAAGTGGTTTTATTAAAATGAAAAGTGTAAAATCTATCAAACTCTAAATCTATCTCAATTTTATTTTGACTAGCTCATAAACTAATTCATCAAAATCCTTACTTATTTTTATCTTCTTATCCATCTTTTGGAATGCATCTCTTAACATGACTTCACTATCTTTCTCTAAATTCTCTTTAACTACAATTATGATTTTTTTACTCTTCTTATTTTCCGCTTCTGCAATTTGTTTTGAAAGTGATCTACCTAATAAGTCATAGTCAACTGGAAAATTGTTTCGCCTTAAATGCGAGGCCAATCGTTCTACATAGCCAAATATTTCGATAGAGTCATATACTATATAATTCAAATCTTCAAACTCATCATTTTGATCTTTCTTAAATATTCTCTGTTGTTTCATTGCCAAAACAATGCGCTCCACACCACCTGCTGCCCCGACGGCTCCAACTTCTTTTCTTCCAAAGGCGTCGGTAAGTTTGTTGTATCGACCACCTCCAACAAGCGACCCTAGATTATTTCCTGTATCTATTGCTTCAAAAACTAATCCTGAATAGTAGTCCAAACCTCTTACGATGCCCAAATTTATTCGAATGTTATTTATTCCTTTATTTGATAACGACACGTTGATTTTTCCTATGTCTTCCCAGCTCTTCAGTTTGAGCAATTTCATAGTAGCGTCTAATTCCTCGAAACTACCTTTTTTCTCTGCAAAATTAATCACTTTTTCTAAAACTGTACTATCAATCCTTTCATCATATTCTTTTAACACAATGTCTTTTCCTTTCTTTGGTATTTTGTCAATTGCTCTAAATATCTCGAATAGTTCTTCATCACTTGATATCTTGAGAATATTTTTGATATATTCTTCAATTAAATTTCTACTGCTAATATCGATAAGTATGTTTCTCAATCCAAGTTTTTGTAGAAAAATTGATGTAAATTCAATTATTTCGGTATCGGATTCTAATGATGAGGGTCCGTATATTTCAATGTCCCATTGATGGAAAAATCTGTATCTTCCTGCTTGTGGCTCATCATATCTCCATACTCCACCGAATGAGGCAATTTTTGTTGGAATCTTCAGATCTCTTCGTGATACAAAATATCTAGTTAATCCTATGGTTAAATCAAATCTAAGAGCAATATTCCTATTCCCTTTATCTACAAAATTGTAAATCTCTTTAGTTATGGAAGGACCCGACTTCGTCTCGAGGGTAGATAATAATTCTAATGGAGATGGTTCCATCAATATAAAATTAAAAATTCTTGCAGACTCTATGAAAGCATTTCTGATCACATTGATGTCCTTATACTCGTCTGTCTCCAGATCTCTCATCCCTCTCGGCAGTTGAAATTTCATTGTTGTTTAACCTGTCAATATTTTTTAAATTTAGATTTTCCGGTTCATTATAATATCTATTAGTTTAATACGACTGTATGTTTCTTGACAGTGTTGAATATCTTGACCATATGACGGACGCATACTTGCGTATCAGGGGACAAACCATGAAGGAAGCTTTTGAATATTCGGCTATGGGCTTGGTTAATATCATGTATGACATAGAAAATATAGAGAAAAATCAGCGGATTCCTATTTTGGCAGAGGGTGAAGAGCTAGAGACTCTGTTGTTTGATTGGCTTGATAAAATCTTGTTGATGATGCTCATTGATAAAGTGATCTTTTCAAAGTTTAATATTGAAATTACGTTTGATAGGTCTTCTGCTAAATATGTCCTTACTGGATACGGTGAGGGTGAACTTGTCGATCTTAATAAACATGAACTTAAAGTGGAGATTAAAGGGATAACCTATCATGAAATGAAAATACTGGATGATGAAAATACAAATGAAACCATAATTGAATATATAGTAGATTTATAGCCTGAAAGAATCTAAAATACGTTATTTCTGCTCTCGGAATTCTAAATTCATTAGTATATTAAATTAATATTATTCTATTTATGATAAATAGTTAAATCTACAGGCTCTGTTAACAGTGTGATGTAAGAAATACGGGTATACTTTCAAATAAACCAATCATGTTCGCTTGTCCTAATCTTTTGTTAATTATTTTGGAATATAATGATGAGGGATATCTTCCTCCTTGACAATATTGCTTGTAGATGGCTCCGTACTCTACTAAAATAAAATAGGAA
>JBGTFK010000105.1:0-4042 GCA_041747305.1 Candidatus Nitrosocosmicus sp. | reverse complement strand
TCTTTTTAAAAACATCAATACTATTCCATTCCTGAAATCTCCTATGGCATGTTGAACCTGAACCATATTCTTTGGGAAGCATCTTCCACTGGCATCCTGTTCTTAGTACATAGAGGATTCCATCAAGCACCTTTCTGTATGGTATAGTTGGTCTACCTACAGTCTTGAGTGGCTTTTCTTTAGGCAGAATCTTCCTAAACTCATCCCATAATCTGTCCGGAATTCTTATGATTGGTGGATGACGATCTATGACAATCCTTGTCTCACCTTCTTTCTGAATGCAGGTCACAGTTTAGAAAAAGGAGATTAGAAGCTATAATCCTATCGAATTTTGGGATAGGCTCTTAACTTTGAAATCATAACGAATGCTTCAAAAAAATGAAAGCTTTGATTGTGAAGTGCATTGAGGATTCAAAAGCAAGAACTAACTATAGAAATTAGCTGTTGTAGTTCTTGGCGCAATCTTCAATTTCCCCAGTTGACAAGTAATTTCCATTGTCGTATGCTCTTTCAAAGCAGGTAGTAAGCAATAATTTGCGCTCTTCTTTAGTCACGGTGTATTCGTTGTATACTTTTGCATCTTTGTTGTTATCATTGTCATCATCATCATTATCTTTGTCTTTTGCATCTTTGTTGTTATCATTGTCATCATCATCATTATCTTTGTCTTTTGCATCTTTGTTGTTATCATTGTCATCATCAATTACATTTACATTCATATTGTTAGTATCATTAGGATTGCTATTAGTTGTTGCAAATGAAGAGGATTGTGCCGGGGCATAGATACCAGCATTAGAATTTGTATCCACGACGCGAACTACCCCTACACCAGAACCATCTTTCACACCTGTTTGAGGACCATCAGTTGACGTCAAACTTTGACTTTGGCTACTTGGTGCAGCGGGTGACCCTGATGGACTAGCGCTACTACTACTTCCGACACCATTACCACTATTGTTACAATTTTCAGCTGAGGAAGCTGTGTATACATAACTTGACATGAAATTCACCACACAATCAGCATTTTGCATGGCGGAGTCTTTATTTGGATCGTTTGGGGAGGTATATGTTTGAAAGTTATTGTTGTAGTTTACAAGATCACCCGGAGCAGCATCAACCAATTTGATTGACGAAAGGTTAACTGAACTTATAACTAATAATAAGAAAATTGCAGATATGAAACCCGAAGTTAGTTTATTGTAATACATTGTTACAATTTTTTAGTGGATATTCTTTATGAGGATTGTTTTTAATAATTATGTACTTGTTTTTTTCTCAAAACTATAATTCAATTCTAGTAGAAGATTAACTGGCTCTAATTGCTTTTATTGTATTTGAACAGCCATTATAGATCAATAAGAAAAGTAAATATTCAAATAATAAACAAATGAAAAAAAACTAATGACAATAAAATTATTGGGAATTGCAGGAAGTATGAGGAGCAATTCCTATAGTTTTAAAGCATTGGAACACGCTTTAAAAATAGCTAAGAATAATTATAATGCAGAGATTAACTTATTTGACCTCAGAAAAAATAGATTACCCATTTATGAACCCAATTTGAATCATGATCAAATTCAAACTGCAGAAAAAGAAAGCTTACAAATGGCCAATGCCCTAGTCAAATGGGCAGATGCGATTATTTTGACTTCTCCTGATTATCATGGCTCAATGTCAGGAGTATTAAAGAACTTTTTAGACTATTTTTGGAAGGAATTTTCTGGAAAAACATTTGGATACATTTGTGCATCTCACGAAAAGGGCCTTACAGTAATGGAACAAATGAGGACCGCAGTGAGACAATGCTACGGTTGGAGTATGCCCTATGGCATCTCAACAAGCTCCGATGACTTTGATGATGCAGGCAACATAACAAACAAAAAAACTCTACTAAGGATAGAAATGCTATCTAGAGATCTAGTGTATTATGGAAAAGCTATTAGAAATCAATTTCTCACGGATGCGTCGAATAAAGTCAAAGAATCTTATTCATTTCTTACATCAAATAAAGACTGAACAATAATACTAATAAAAGCATTTTATTAGTTTCTACTATAATTTAATGACATAGAAAACAATCATATGTCTTAATGAGAATTTAATAAATAATTACATACCAATTGTACAAAACCAATACAACATCTTTTTTGAAATGGGCAGGTGGAAAGAGAAGACTAGTTACATTATTAGACAAGCTTACACCCACTAACATTGACAAATATTTTGAGCCCTTTTTAGGTAGTGGTGCTTTTTTCTTTCATTTAATCCAATCAAGGAAACAGTTTAAAGCTTACTTATCAGATTCAAATCCTCATTTAATTAATACGTATAGGGAAGTAAGAGATAACGTAAATGAACTGGTAGAAATCCTGATGGATCATCAAAACGGTTATCACAAAAGTGGAGAAAAGTATTACTATTCTGTTAGAGATGATCAAAGTAACAAAACCACTACAGAAGCAGCAGCGAAGTTTATTTTCTTGAATAAGACGTGTTATAATGGATTGTACAGGGTAAACAAGATAGGAAACTTTAATGTTCCCCATGGTAGGTATTTTAATCCAAAAATATGCAACAAAGAGAAGCTTTTTGATTGCTCAAGTTTGCTTAATAGTGCGGAAGTAAAGATTGTTTGCGATATTTATAAAAATACTACTTTAAAGTGTAAAGACAATGATTTTGTTTATTTGGATCCTCCCTATTTCCCAATATCAAAAACATCAAACTTTACAGATTACACTAAAGAAAGTTTTGGAATTCAGCAACACAAAGAATTGGCGAGTGAGTTTGAGAGACTAGACAATATTGGCTCTAAAGTATTGCTTTCGAATTCTAATTCAGATTATGTTAAATCATTGTATAAAAAATACTGCATTTTAAAGGTGAAATCTACTAGAAGTATTAACTGCAATGCAGATAGAAGAAGTGATCATCACGACTTGATAATCTCAAATTACAATAGAAGAATAAAAGACTCTGAGAATATAGTCCATAAGTTAAACAAGCCGATGATATCAAAAATAGTAAGCGACTGATTTATGTATTGTATATATCCATATGCATATATACATCCTCATTTAGTTATAAAAAACATTTTACATTTTACAATTCACAATCTCAGATTAAACCCACCATTCGAAGCTTTTGAGGCAAATAGGTTTCGGATAGATATTTAAATCCATGTTTAAAAAAAGCATCTAATTCACATTTTTCCTTTTTATTTAGAAAGAGATTTAGTTCTTTTTGCCATTGTTTATTTTGCATCCAAGGTTTCTTTTTCATGTCATTGGCTCTATTAATATCTTCATCAGTTGCTGTCAATCGAGCAACTTCTGGAATGTTATACTGATAAATATCTGAAAACATCATTCCAAGGACCTGAGCGTTTGGAGTTACCAGCCTTTCGCTATCGTAACTTAACGATTCGCTACCAATCTTGTACCTTAACGCAATACCCAAGCCCCAAGGATCGGCATCGGCAAAAACTACCACAGGTTTTTTCCACTGTTCATTTAGAATCTTCACCATCATTCTTGTTGCACGATCTGGTTCACCCGACCCAGTCAACAAAATAGCGTTGTATTTCTGAATAAAACCAGATTTTCTTATATTATTTAGAACGGTGTCTTTTTCGACCACCATTACAAAATCCGCCTTGACATCATCTATTTGGACATCACCAATGTTGGTTGGGATAAGTTGAGACGTGGCTCTGCTTCCAAGATTACAATCTATTATATCACCCCCAACTCGCAGTTTTATAGGCCCAGAAATCATTCCTTTAGGTTTTGAAGTTACAGAAAACTCTTCTCTTGGGATTCCAGTTAAAAGCTCAACAGCTTTTATAGCATTATCAGAATCCTCTTGGCCTGTCCAAAATTTTTGCCTGTTTTTATCGTCTCCTACATTACTAAGGGTTGCATAATACATCCCTCGAATAGTACCTTCCAAATCTACATCAATTAATTTTTTTACTGCATTGGCCATGACCAAATATTGAGCAAAAGTAGGTATTTTCTTTACGCTATCTGCACTAACTTCA
>JBGTFK010000104.1:0-10973 GCA_041747305.1 Candidatus Nitrosocosmicus sp. | reverse complement strand
AAATGCTAATTAGAATGGATGATGAACTATATGTTGCTAGTCTTTTTGGTAGTATCTTTGTTTCACTAACACATTATACTCCATTAGACTAGCTTTATTTGTTAGGAAATGAAAAGAATAATGACCCAGCCTCATATATTTACTGCATATACGATATGATCAAGGCAACAAATTAGTTGCCACTTTCTCAAATGAAGAACACAAAGTTTTAGTTCAGGAATTAATGTTTGAGAAGCAATGGAACGAGGTAAAGAGTCTTGAAGTTGTGGATAACACCTAGATTAATAATTATTCCATTGGAATCCCAAATTTTAAGTAAAAGGAGAAAAAGTCTCATAATCAACATGATAAGCATGATCTATCCGCGGATTCGAGGATGAATCGCTTTATTTGAACCCGCTCACTACTTTAATGTTCAATCCCTTCTTCCTAGAGAGAACCCGCGATCCCTCTATCTTTAGTTATTGGTTATAGAGAGTGATAATTTGATCAAGATATTCTTCTTACAAGACTTCATGCTCTTTATATACTTCCTCGAGTGAATTTGGTTGTGTATAGCAGTAGACAGATAAGAAAAGATCATCTTTTCATTGTAGCAATTATATCGACTCTAATTTTCTCAAGTATGACTATGATCAACGGTTTTACTAATATAGTGAATGGTCAAACGAATGTTACCCAGACCAATTCAAGCAATACTACAAATTTGGTAAATATACAGGATATTCCATTAGAAAAAGTCCCCGTAGGTGACATTGAAATGGCGTACAAGATGTTTGGTAAAGGCGACCCTGTAATACTTCATAATGGTGCTTCTGACAATATGGATGCTTGGGACCCGGCCCTTTTAAGTAAACTAGCATCTAACAACACAGTAATTGTGTTTGATAGCCGTGGAATTGGAAATACAACTGCAGGTACAGAACCCTATTCTATACAGTTACTTGGTAATGATACTGCAGGTTTGATGAATGCTTTGAAAATACAACAAGCAAACGTCCTAGGATATTCTCTTGGTACATTTACAACCCAACAATTTGCAATCACGCATCCTGACAAGGTTAGTAGTATTATACTTATTGCTGGATCTTGTGGTGGTAAAGATCATGTACCTCGACCTGCTGAGTTTGACAAATTACAAGCCGGTATTGTAAACAAATCTCTAAATAATATACCTGTCTCTCAAGATGAAATGAAATCGCTTGTAAATGCCTCATTAGGATCGGGATGGATAAAACTACACCCAGAATCTATTGACATTCCAGAAAACATTACATTCGAACAAATGAAGCCTAGTCTTTCCCCTGAAACATTGAATAATCAGAAGAACGCCGGATTTGCTTGGGTGGCTTCCGACTGGAATGGTGCTTGTGACGACCTTGCGAAAATAGCCAAGCCCCTGTTAGTAATAGCAGGAACAGACGATAATCTTTATGTCCCGCATGCAAATTCTTTGGTCATTGCAAGTAAAGTTCCAGGGGCCTGGCTTGTACAGATAAAAGATGCTGGTCATGCAGTTCCAGATCAATATCCTGATGAAGTCGGTAAGATATTGCAAACATTCCTATCAACCATAAAGTAAAGGTGACCAAGCAGGAAAGAAACATTCGGTTATCTAATTAATTTATCCTGAGTACAATATAGCCAAGCGGGTTTTCAAATCCGTTATTTATACATAGAAATTAAGAGAAGTGCGAGGTGGGGGATTTGAACCCGCGAGGCATATAAAATTTAATTACATTCTTTTGATTAGTAAGAGTAGAGACGAACAATCTGACTAATAGTGATGTACCCAGTCAATTATCTCATTATAGTATCAGGTGTAATTCCAGGCTGATCAACAAATCCGCCTTGTCCCTCTGTATCAAAGAAAGAATTGAATTCTACAATACTTTGATTCCTGGGGTTCGATTGTTACGTGACAACTTATCTCCTCGAAATATGATATTTGCGGAACGGACTTAATTGTCAAATCAACTTCTCCAGGTTGTACAATAAAAGTCTTAACCCCTTGACCAAACATGCATTGCGGACTGGCGGGATGAATTTGTATTCGATTATAATCTGACTCAGATATCGTTTCTACACAGATAGAAGTTTTAGCCATTTCAGCATAGGCGATATCAAGATCGGTTCCTTCACTAAAGTTTCCGAAGTTAGCATAAATCTTTAGATAACTGTCGCCAGAAAAAATAGTACTATCACGAGGTAATTCTTCCACTCCTTCGATTGGAGCATTTAGAACAATATTATCTCGTGGTCGTTCTTGTATCCCCAAGTTACCACTTAGAGTGTTTGGTAGTATTTGATTATTATTTTGAATTTGATTATTATTTTGTTGTATTAATCCTTCTGAGGGATCTGTAGTGGTATTTTGAGATTTGGTAGGCGATTGATCATTGTCGTTGATACCATTCTCATCTGAATCTTCGTTAGTCGTACTTTCTTGTTGTTGTTGATTTTCATCAGAAGAAGAAGTACGATTTTCATCATTGCTAGATTGATCCGAATCAGATTCACTCCCTTTACCATCATTATTATTATTTGAAGACGTTGCAAGGGCGGATGAAAAGGTCAAGATTTGCGATGGGATTGCAAATGCTAATGTAAGAAAGACAAAAGCCGTTTAGACAAAAATAGATAACGATTTTGATTTTGATTTTGAGAATTTAAAAATCTCGTCACCAGACATTCTTGATAGCAGATGTTTCAATATTATTGCAATATCGATGTCATTATTAAGGTTATTGCAATAGTCGATTAACTATTAGTCGCACGCTCGTATTCAAAGGTGCGAAGTGCGGGATTTGAACCCGCTACAGTCATTGGGATTGCCATACTTCCTAGTAATTCGCTTCTAAAGATCTTTTATTTTGCTGATGATTGAGATTAAGCAGTATGCGATTAGATATAATTTGAATTAATCCATTTTCGTTTAAAAGTGAAACAGTTGTCAAAAAGTTCTCATGTGTTTATTCCCATCATCAATCCAATTATAGCGATTACAATTGTTACAATAGGAATTATAATCGCCAAGGATTCTTTTAATCTGTGAAACTCCTTGTCGGAATAGATGAATTCGACTCTATCATCTACATTTACTAACTTAATAATAGATTTCAGAAGGTCTAAACTATTGTCACTCTTAATAGAATCCTTAAATTGTAAGATAATATCTTTCAATCTATCTTTATCCGTATACAATAATTTGTAATAAACAATTGCATTATCGAATTTTATTCCTAATCTCTTTACTAAGTAAATATTGTAGGAATCAATTGCATTCATTAGATTATCTACTTTATTAATTTCTTGATCTTGATCATTTATGCACATAATATACGCTTTAGTAACGAAAAACCACATTCTTTTACTTAAGAGGAACGGTAATTCTAACGACATTATAGTATATACATTTGCAATTATAAACCACAAAATTAATTTCATTAAAAATTCAAATTGTGTTAGAATATCATTATCCAAATGAAGATAACTAGTTATAAAAATGCTCAAAGACGGGAAATATAGGAATACAAAAGACAAGAACAAGATAGGTATGTATATACACAATAGTATTCTTCCTTCCTGATAGGCACTTAAGAAATAAACATAACCACTTTCTAATGTTGCTTCTATTCGCGGAGTAATATGGATCGATATAGGAATTGAAGCAATTATAGTAATAGCGGTAATAAGAGAAAAAAGAAATACCGCATGTTCACTTGTAATAAAGGTAAGGGAGAAAGCCAGTGCAAGTGAGATGAAAGAAAAAAGTAAAAAGGGCGGAATAGCGAATTCTTTTATCGCACCTCGTCTATTGAACAAACTTTGTAGTAATAGTTTCCTTAAAATAAACCATTCTAATTGTAAGACTGAAAATTAATGGGAACTACTCAATTAAGGATAGACTCATAAACTAAATGGGCATATCCAGAGCCTATTTTTTTATAAAGGTAACCATGAATGCTAAACCGTTAATACAATTGTGGATTAATGACTCACATTTATTGATCTTTCCGCGGGATCAAGTATGAACCGCTTTACTTGAAGCCGTCAATGACGATTTAGAAACATCTTTTTCGAGCATGGAATAAATTTACGATATACTTGAATAGATTAAATGGAAGATCCAATTGTTTTTGATATTTTTCAGATATTTGACATAACAAATCTTACAAGTTTGATTGTAGAAATCATGGTGGGCATTGTTATAGCGTTATTAATTTTTTGGTTAGATAGTAGATATACGAAAAGACAGCAAGAATTACTTTCTGAGATCAAGAAATATACCAAAGCATTGGACAACACACAAAGTAGAACCAAGATTTATGGTTTACAAAAAATGTCCACACATACGGATCTCCTAATAAAGAATCTAAAAAACAGATTGTTAAATTCCGAAACAAAAAATGCTGTTGTGATTTCTTTAGATGTCAGTCACGAACTCATTGAATTAGAGAAAGTGACTATAACCTTACAAGATTTAATAGATTTTGAAATTTACCAGAGAATATTATCATTTATATCTCAGATGGTTATTGTAAAAAATTATTTATTTCCCTTAAATGTAAATATCCTGATCCTGTCAAATGTAGCATATCTCCTAAACAAGTCTTGATTGAGGGGGAGAACCTAATAGATCAAGTTAAGAATACGATTAAGAAGGAACTGGATCAAATGAAATAATTTTCTTATGAAATTAGAAATCATATATGGAAGGTTACGAAAACCCGGGCAATAAGATTGATCTCTGCTCGGGATCAAGGATGAATCGCTCTATTTGAACCCGCTTATTGCATTCAGTGGGTTTACATCATGTATCAAAAATAAAATTACTTTTGTTTTTAATTCATGTCTACCGAATACTCATTATTTAGAATGGAATACAAAAACTTTTTATAGACGTTATTGCTAAATATTGACAATATATGGCTAATGAATCAAATATCAAGACCCCTTTTGGAGAAATTAACTATTCGGATGCTTTCTTTGATTTTATGAAGACCTGGGTCAAATCATCAAGTAAGAGTAAGATAAGTCCTACAGACTGGAGAATATGGCTTCCACGTGCATTTTATTTGAATTGGTCCGATCCACCAACTTGGCAAAAAACAATGGCGGACCCGACAATTTGGCTTCCGATGGCATATTATCCTCAAGATGAGAGAGAACGTATATTGGCTATCTATAATATAGCCGGGGATTTTGTTGCAGGAGATAAGGTGGTAGGAGATAAATTTTATGGAGATAAGATTGGCGGAGATAAGATAATTGATGATCAAAACAAGAATCTAGGTTATTTTGAAAATGTCGGTAGGTGATTATGAATGAGTGATATGAATGGAAATCTCAAAGATGCGAAACTTACATCTCTAGGAGATTCGATTGGAGGAGACAAGGTGGGAGGAGATAAGTTTGGAGGAGACAAGGTGGGAGGAGATAAGATAATTGGTGGAGATAAGATAATTGGTGGAGATAAGAATACAGCGACAGGCAATGATAATATCATTGGTGATAATAACACAGTTATCGTTTCGTCTCAGGATATTGAAGAAATGAAGAATTCTCTTGACAAATTTAAAAAAGAAGTTAATAATAAATTAACTGCGTCTCCTGAATTAGGAACAACCGATTCACAAAAGCAAAATCAGAAAGATTTGCAAGACGACATTAGTAAGTTATCTACGGAGACGGAGAACTTACAACCAGGCGAGCCCATACCAATTGAAAAAAAGGAAAGTATAACTAAAACACTGGAAAATATTGCACACAACCTGATTGATATATCTCCAACCATAGCAGAGACGATCGCATCTATGACCCCATTAGCCCCTTTTAGTAGATCTATCGGAAAAGGAATGACCTATCTCAAAGAATTAATAAATAACAAAATAAATAAAAAACAGGCTGAAATGGTTACCTAATTTTAATATTAGAGGACTCTAAAGTATTCAAAGGTATGCTATAAAAATTATTTATTTTTTATACAATCGACTATAAGTATGGAATTAGCACTTTAAGATTAGGAATATTAGTATGATGATTACCATGTTGATAAAAAAAAGCAAGTCAGATGGTATTGAATGAATTGATCTTTGCGCGGAATTAAGGATGAATCGCTCTATTTGAACCCGCGACAGTAAAATACTTTAATCTCTTCTTGAATACAACGCAAACGAAATTGAAATAGGGTCACAATCAACATGATAACAATTATACCTCGAAGATTTTCAGAAAATAACAAGTTTTTAATAAAATGGAGTTATAAGGCAATATTGTGGATGATTTAATATTTAGACAGTTGAGGGAGTCCAAGTATTATCGTCCTACCATTACTGATGTCATGTTTGAATATGAAATGATGTTGAATATGATTTATGATTCAATTAGTATCACTGAAAAAGGGTATGACGCAGTAATAGATTCGGCCATGCTCAAATTTACTATGAGTAATTTTATGCACGGTATTGAACTAATAGACAAGCGAGTTAAAGAAATGGGAATAAGAGTAAGAACTATTTTCGATATTACTAGGGAAAATGTTGATCTTTTGAGGAATATGGAGCACCACACTATAAAGCATATAGATGGATTACGCGGAAATTTTGGGATATTTGACCATAGAGCATACATGGTATTTATCTTTCAAAAGGGAGTGGAACGCCCTGATCAGACCCTATGGAGTAATTCCAAAGAATTGGTTAATAGACAACAAGCCATTTTTAACAGACTATGGGATTTGGCCACTCCGATAGAAATAAGAAGTAAAGAGTTATCATACCAGGAAAACAAGGACCATAGAAAGAAAATAGTAGGTTATAATCAAATCTATGAAGAGGTAATATCAATAATGGCATTATGTAAAAGTGAATTGATCTTCTTAGCATCAACTAAGATTTTACAAAAATTTGTAAATGAGAGTAATTTTATGAATAAATTTATCCCATTATTAACAATTGGTGTTACTATTAAGATATTGATTGATGATGATAATGAAACTCTAATCCGTCAGATTTCGTCTATCAACAATATGATTAATAAAGAGTCAATCCAGTTTAGATATACAAACAAACTTGGAAACTTTAACGAATTAGTAATATTATGTGATGGCAGGTATTCTCTACAAATTGAATATGACGAACAGAATGAATTGATTGGTTCATTTTCAAATGAGGAATATAGTGTAATGGTTCAAGAAACACTATTTGAAAAATATTGGAATGAGGTAAAGAGCCTTACAGTCATTAGCAATAATTAGATAGTTCATAAATTCAATAATCAAAGATCAGTAAAACAAGGATTGACAAAATGTTGAAAGCAATGATGTGCTAATAGTATTGATCTTTGCTCGGGATCAGGGATGAATCGCTCTATTTGAACCCGGGATCGTCGCCTTGAGAGGGCTCCTCCCCTTACTAAAAACAGTAAGATTATTTTCATGAATTAAGGATGACAGTAATGGAATTTCTTTATCCAAAAGGTTAGACAATTTGTTCTTTATGATTGATTTTAACTTATATTCATACGATTTGGATACCTGCTTTTGACCTTGTAAGAATGGTATCAAGGCATTTGAGAGGAGTGACACGGACTAAAATGATGTTCAAACACAAAAAGGATTTATTCTTAACACTGATTTTTAATGGAAAATTATTAAAGATTAAGAATATTGATGTTCACACAAGTATTCTATAATAACACTTCTAACACTTCTAACACTTTCAAGAACCTCTATAAAAGACCCTTTATCATAACGGGCCCTAAGGGTTTACTACCGATATCGGTTCTTTAAAATAGATTCCAGTAGATTAACTATATATTGAATAATAATAGGTATTTTAACCATAGAAATAAGTAAATTTATCTGTCATGATATAATAGTAAATAAATTATTTCGTCTAGAATGCTTAGATAGTTTGTTTTTCTCACAGTATTGCTTGAAATGTCCACAGAATATTTTGATTCATTAAATAACATTTTACCTGAGTATTTAACAACCGAATCATACACAACCAATGAAAATATAATTTCATGTTCTGTACATCATTGTTCTAGCAAGCCTATATCCAGGTGTGTTTCGTGTTCAACCTATTATTGTCGTGAGCATATACATTTAGACCTGCATCGACTGAACAATTTTGAAATAATTAATTTTGCGATAATTGACCAATTAAAAAACCATCTTCGTTAGTGCCTCAATTGTTATGGTTTTTCTTAAAGAATCTAATTGGAAAGTCCGATATACTATGCGGGTTCGGTGGAAATAATGTGGATATCTACATTACTAAAGCCTAGAAATAATTATATTTTTTTAAACAATTTTCTTTATATAGATGAAAAAGACAAGTGTCAGAAAAGTGAATTAAATTAGTATAATGAATTTAAAAATTTGGGATTGTTTAACTCTAAAAGGAAAAACCAATGGGTCGAATTTTTTTTTAGTCTTTGATTTTTCTTATTTCGTTGTTAATGATTGTGGAATTTGTTGTAGTAGATGTATAGGTAGTAGATGCGTTTACGTTTTAATTGGCTGCTGCATCTTTAACTTCTGCTGCTAATTGTCTTGAATTTTGTTCAAACGTTCTTGCGGTGTTTACTCCCATGTTTGATATGTGTCTTGAAACGTCTTTTGTTTGTTGTAGTACTGGTTTCCATGCATCAAGGGTTGAGAAAATAACGTTGTTTGAAAGTCTAAGAGTTGATACTGTGTTGTCTGCAACATTACTGACAAATCTTGTATATGCTCTCATTGCTGCATCAGGAGAATAGAAGTTGGTAACAAATCCATTGTAAACCTCATTGTATGGTCTCCATGCTGATTGGAGTGAATTAACAACTTCTTTTTGAGAATCAATATATTCTTCTGAAATCTCTTTAGTAGTTTGTAAAGATTCTTCTTGATATCTATTTACAATATCATTAATTTTTGGTATTTGTTTTCTTGATTCATCTATTGATTTTTTGATATTATCTTTGGTTTCATCAAATGATTGGTTAACGGATTCTTGGAAATCATTGTTATTATTTGAATAATTTTGGTTAGTTTCTATTTTCTTTGACATAATATATATCAGTTAATCTACTATATAAACATCGGTATCAAACGGTTTTTAATACCAAATATTGACAAAACATGACCACAATTGGTGAAATGATTAAAAAATGCTGATACTGGTTAAAATTTACATCTAATCAAAATCATTCAAGTTATACCAATGAACATAACAATAACAATTACAATAACAATAATATTGATTTCAATGAATCAGTTAACAGGTCATTAGATGAAACCAAAGATAATATCAAAAAATCAATCGATGAATCAAGAAAACAAATTCCAAAAATTAATGACATTGTAAATAGTTATCAAGAAGAATCATTACAAACTGCAAAAGAGATTTCAGAAGAATATATTGATTCTCAAAAACAAGTTGTTAATTCTCTTCAATCAGCATGGAGGCCATACAATGAAGCCTTTAATGGATTAGTAACCAACTTTTGTACTCCTGATGCAGCAGTTAAAGCATATACAACATTTGTAAGTAATGTTGCAGACAATACCGTATCAGCTATTAGACTTTCAAACAACGTTATTTTCTCAACCCTTGATGCATGGAAACCAGCACTACAGCAAGCAAAAGATATTTCAAGACACATTTCAAACACGGGAGTAAACACAGCAAGAACGTTTGAACAAAATTCAAGACAAATAGCAGCAGATGTTAAAGATGTAGCCGCCAATTCAAACGTAAACACATCTACTACATCAACTACCACTAAAGACTCCACAACTCATTAACAAATCAAAATAACAAGTCAAAAAAGGAAATAATACACAACGCAGTAATGCGTATATTAATTCTGTGACTTTGAGTTTGAATTTTATATTATTTCATATCTTAGAAAAATTGGATATACTTTAAGGATATCATGGGACCCTATATCAAGTCATTAGGCTCAGATGTTGTTATCGAAGCATAATAACCTATACTCAATATAAAGTGAATATTTTTTATTGATGAATACTAAAAATATGTATATAATCCCCCTACCTAGAAAACTATTGCAAAGAATATACAGGTCGTCTTCTCCTGCTCATATTGGAAACTTCGGAATGCGGTAGATTTTATTGCTCTCAAAGGTACGCCCGTTCTTGAGGCAGCAGACGGTATAGTAACCTATATCAATTTTGAAACATTAGATTAAGAATTTTAGAAATATTTTATAATTCATTTTGTATTGTATATAGTACCTTTACAAGATAGCTTTTTTCTAACAACCAATTTGGATGGATTTATTGGATAAAAAATGAAAGTATTGATTGGATAAAAAATCCGATTGTATGATATTTAAGACACTTCTTCTAGCTTACCAAAATCCCCAAAAGTAACGATCGAAGCTGGAGTAATAAGTTCCATAAATTCCTTATACATTTCATCTCCACTTTTATCACATTCCATTGCCTTCATAAATTCCTGTACATGTTTGGCATCTCTGTAGAATTGTATTTCCAACCATACATCCTCATCAACATTAGCAGAAATGGTTTTTGATAAATTTACAAAATCCATCATGTTCTCTCTAGCATTAAGGGTAAAGACTTCAAATTTTAATACGCCGTGTTTCATAAAAAAATCATGAGAATGTTTGTTAACCTTTACTAAAGCATCGTGGTTCTTTTTAGGGGACCGATAAAGGAAAATAGCTATTTGACTACTAGACTGATTTGAATTCGCATTTATATTTGGATCATTCATTGGATCGTATTTATTACCATCCAATAAAAAGGAGTATGGGAAAAGAAGTATACTTTGAAAGTCTCAATGAAATGAAGTAGTCATTTTCATGTTCACTATTAGCGTTTAGCACGAGATAAAAATCTACAATCAAAAACAAATGAATAATGTGTATAAAAACTATGATGAGCTAAATTACTACATGTGTAGTACAACTGGGTTATTAGAATGGTTTGT
>JBGTFK010000103.1:0-7701 GCA_041747305.1 Candidatus Nitrosocosmicus sp. | reverse complement strand
CAAAGTATAAAAGATATTTTAGAGAAACATTGTAAGCACTCCCAATAACAATGATGAAGTTTAGTAAAATCAACCATTTAAGATCCTGACATTTGGAAAATACAATTGAATTTGATCTTAACTTTTTAAAGATATTTGTTATTTATTACAACACATCAATTATCCTAGAATTAAACAATTGTGGATTTTAGCGAGGACAAAAGAAGCCAATGTTTACAAGTTAAACTTTTTCTCATATTAAATGAGAGTGGGACTCGAATCTACGTCTTTCGGAAGTGGGTTGTAACAATTATTTATGGAGTTTTACATTATTATATAATTATTATTTTTAGACAGTTCTAGAGCTTGTCGAAATATAGATTCTAATTCATTGTAAAAGAATATCATTGCTTTTTAATTGATTTCTTTCAAATTGATTACAATTTCAGATTCATAGCTATGTATTAATCTTTATTGCTATAATAATTTGATGATACAATATGCATTATTATTAATATTGACTATATCGATTACAACAAATATCCCTGGTACAGCATATGCCCGTCAAAACATCTCTGAAGAGATCTATCGCATGTTCGGTAACTTAACTCCAGATTATATGGGATTCAAGAATTTCTCTTATGACATTACAAATAATATTTCAACAAATTCTTTACGAAGCATCAATACAAGTAATAATTCAATAATGAACAGATAACAAAATTTATCAGGACTCGATGGATTATACAAAGTACAAGACATTTAGACTATACTTATACGCGGTGTGTCATAAATATTCTAAATTCCTATATTAAAATTTTCATACCATATCCAGAAGAAAGAAGAATTATTATATAAACTAAGTTGACAACTTGATTACACCTCTTAGTTTTAAAATTAGGAAAATTAATCAGAAGGCAATAGCGTATTTTAAAAGACAATCGTTTGTTAAAAAATATATAAATTAAGAAGAATTATCTAGTCAGAATCTTCGTCGTCGTCAATTTGTAATGCTGGAGCTGGAATTACTACTACTTGTTTTCCACTGGCGTTGATTAATGCATTTTGAATTTGAACTAAGCTATCCTGAGCTGCAGTTGTATTGTCATTATTTAAAGCGAGAATAGCAGCATTGGTATAGTTAAGTAGTTTTTCATTCATTTTTGGGTCTTGTTGTGGTTGAGTTTGATTAACTGGTTGTGGTTGAGTTTGATTAGTAGTATTTAGCGCACCCGTTTGGTTGGTCTGATTTGTCTGACCCACAATTTGTCCATTGGCATTGGATATCCCTGTATTCATTAATAATACCAAACTAATGGTCAGTATTATCGGTACACTAATGTTAATAGTCCTTTTCATTGTCATTTATTATCAAACAAACTTTTTATAGGATATATTAGCGGGGTATGAACACAAACCATTATTTCATAACAATATATTCAAACTAGTAATGATGCAAGTATTTCAAAGATTCAATATATCATAGTATGCGTTTATTCAGTTTATCAACCGATGTAGTTATTCAAAAAATTTTCAGATTCCATTATAAAGACATATTTACCATCTGTTGTAATTATTATTATCATCATTGACGGAATCAATGCAATCGTAATTCTGTATTGAAAGTTTTTATAGTGAAATGAAAGAAAATAAAGATTAATTTTCAAATTAAGAACGTGATCTGAAGAATTAGTTTGCTAGATTTTGAATTCTGTTTTTTTTTGATCGTACTATTGTTATTAGCTTTCTAATGAATCTACCAGTCATAAATTACCAAGGGCTCGGGCCCGAATGTTTCCGCTGCATTTTCACCACTAAAAGAGGACTCGAATACTTACTACAGAGATTAGATAAACCTTTCCTCTATTGCGGCATTACAATTTTAACTTATTGATAAATAATTAGTCATCTTCTATTGGATACTTAAGATTGCATTCTGAATGTAAATTCTTCATTATTTTTTTTAATGACTATCCAATAACTTTTTTGAAAATTTCAATATTCTGCGAAAATAAGGCTTGGATAATCCTTCTGTTATTTGGTCTATCACACCAGACCTTTATTGGCTTACGCCAATGACTACAGCCTTTCGCAAAAGGTATACAATATTATGCTAAATAAATTTAAATCATTTACTGATTAGGAATTTTTACCATAATTTTTGGTTCTGTCCATTCCTTCGGCATAATTACTAGTGTTTAAAAGTAGGTGGTAATTCCATTAGATATTACCATTATAAACCATGTTAAACTATTCATAGTAATGACAGACAATCCTCTTGATGATGCAGCAAAGAAAATGAAAAATTCACAACAAGACGCTAAAGCAGAGGCCGAGACAGCACAAGACCATGCTGAGGGAAAGCCTAGCTCTGAAACCCTAAACAAGGCAAAAGAAAAGGTAAAGGACGCTTTTTCTTAATTTTTTTTTGGATTGTATAATATTATTATCAGATGTTGAAAAACCGTTTGTAAATAAAGAAAGTTGCTGAATTATTTTCATGATTTTGATATCAAATTATGGTAATATTAAATTATACATCAGCACATCTTTCGAATCAATTAAAATGTAAAAATCGGAGACAAATAAAAAATCATTCAATAACCTTAAGAAATAGAAGTATTGTTACGATAGCTAATGACAAAAATGTCTAGGAAAGAAATTAAAAATTTTCTGATGCAGGGTACCTTTACAGGAAAACTTGCTACATCAAAGAAAGATGGAAGTCCTCACGTAGTTCCTATCTGGTTCGTATTAGATAGTGATGGTAATAACATAGGAGACATCGTTCTTACCACTAGTGGCACATCAATCAAAGCAAGGAATATTCAACATGATAATCGAGTAAGCGTTAGTGTTGATGATCAAATACCTACATTCTCCTTTGTCGTGATATTTGGTACTGCAAAAATATATCATCCAAAACATGATGAACTACTTAAGTGGGCTACTAATATTGCAGAACGATATATGGGTAAAGAAAATGCGGAAAAATATGGCAGGATTAACAGTGGTGAAGGCACAGTGTTAGTTCGTATTGAAGCTACAAGAATAATTGCAGAAAAGGAAACCGCTGTGTTAAACTAACTGAAATTAAGGTAATGTAAAATCATAAGATCAAGTTTGAACAGAGTCAACTTTTTTAGATAAATGGACTATGATGCAATAAAGATTACAAGGTGCAATTATCTTTGATAGTAACAGAACAGAAAAAACTAAATTAAACATAAAGTTCCAATAATTAACGATAATTGAATCGCTTTATCAATACCCAAAGTAATTTGATGTATTCAGGGTTAATCTGTTTTATTAAGTGCATATCCCAAAATTCGACAGGATTATAGATCCTTATTTCCATTCCTAAAATGTGACCTGTATCCAGAAGGAAGAAAAAGCAAGGATTGTTAAAAACCATCATCTTCCTACCATCAAAAATATTCCGGATGAACTATGGGATGAGATTAAAAAGGTCCTACCAAAGAAAAACCATCCAATACAGTTGGTCGACCAATAGTGAAATACAGAAAAGTAATGGATGGTATTCTTTATTCCTTAGAACAGAATGTCAATGGAGAATGATTCCCAAAGAATACGGTTCAGGTTCAACATGCCATATATGATTCCAAGAATGGAACATACTAGGTGTTTTCAAAAATACATGGATTAAACTATTAAAAATTTATGATAAATCGATAGGTATCAACTGGACTTGGTAATCTATTGATTCTATATCCATAGAGTCACCTTTAGAGGGGCGATGATTGGAAATAGTCCTGTTGATATGGGCAAACTTGGCACAGAAAAAACATATTTTAACAGACAAGGAAGGCATCCCATTATCTGCTGTAATATCTCCCGCTAGTACCATGATATTAATCTGGTAACAGAAGTAGTTGATAACAAGGTCATCAATAGAAAAAAAACGACGACGACGACCATCAGTACATATATCTAAACTAAGAAATAGAAAAAGACTGCAACATGTATGTCTTGACAAAGCATACATTTCCGAACAAGAAGAACAGGAATTAATCAAACGAGGATATGTACTGCATATGCCAATCAAGAAAAAGGAGCTAAGGATAGGAAAAGGAGTAGATAACGAAGGAAAAGTGATCCCATCTCGTAGAAAATATTCTGGAAAAAGATGGATTGTAGAAAGAACTAATTCATGGTATAGCAGGTTCAGGAAACTGTTCACAAGGTATGAAAAGAAGGTAGAGAACTATCTTGGATTGGTACAGTTCTCATGTTGTATGATCACATATAGAAAGATAATTTTGGGACAGGCTCTAAGTGGATCTGCTTGTCATCTACCTCAACTTCAAAATGGACAATGTGTTACGTCATAGTTGTGAGTTTAGATCTTTCCCTAATTGCATAGCCTCATCACGTTTTATCATGCCGTTATTATAATGAATACTTGGGAGGCGGTATGTGAAACAAATTTGACCCTGAATTAGAACTCAAAAAATCAAAATAAGAACAGTTCTATCAACTAAGATTTGAGATTCTCTTTGATACTCATTTCTGATTTCATTCCGATATTACAACATGGCTTCCCTTGACCCTGTGTGTGAAAAATATTGCTTTGGAAACACCTATGGTTGACAAACCAAGGTGGTACATACAACGCACGGCAAATATTTGATGAAAGTAATCTGTTTCTTTTACTAAACATAATAGAATTAAGACCTTTCCAAGCTAAATCAATTCCTTAAGTTAACATGGCCAAATACTTCTATATTTATATCATATATTATCTAGATGGCTACAGCAATTATAACTGGATCTACCAAGGGTATAGGGAAATCAACTGCTATTGTACTGGCAAAAAATGGCTTTAATGTAGTGATTTGTTCTCGGAATCAAAAGCAAGTGGAACAGACTTTAAACGAGATAAATTCATTTGCAAACAACAAAGGTTTGGCTATAGGCTACAAATGTGATACAAGCAAACCTTCAGATGTAGAGAATCTTGTAAAACTAGCTATAGATAAATTTGGAAAAATTGATGTTCTAATAAACAATGCGGGTATCGCATTTTATAAAAATATGATTGATACCGCTTTCGACGAATGGTCAAATACAATAAATATAAACCTGACTGGCTGTTTTTTGTTCTGTAAATATGTGCTTCCATATATGATTAAGAATAACACCGGTACAATTATCAACATAAGCTCAGGAGCGGGAAAAATGGGGTTTCCAAAACTTTCAGCTTATTGTGCAAGCAAGTTTGGGATAATGGGTTTTTCACAAAGTATTTCAAAGGAAGTTGTATCTACAAATATCCGTGTTATGGTTCTCTGTCCTGGTGAAATTAATACCAGTATGCTAAAAGACATGGTGAATACAGGGTTTCAATTAAGTAGTGAAGAAGAAAATCTGTATCAACCGGAGGATGTTGCAAATATAATATTTGAAATGATAAAAGAAAGCAATACCTATAGAAACGGCCAAGTCGAGGAGTTTTACAGTGGGAGAAGGTAGCACTTTTGTATTTTGTCATAATTGCTCAGGATAATTTAAATCTGATAATCGATACCATTTTTGGATTCATGAGTGCGCCTTCTAACCAACGGTTTGCTTTTTCTTATATTATATTTGTCTCTAGTTATTGGAGATTTGAGAGCAAATAGATACAGTTCTTCTATGTTCAGTTCTTCATTTTTACTTTCAAATTCTAACACTTTTCCTTATACACCTTTTATTTGAAGAACCCAAATAAAAGAACCATTATCGTAATCGGCGCAAGGGGGGTTTGAGTAAGATAGGTAAAGGGGTTCAATCAATTTATTCTTGGATATCGGTCTAATTAGCTTTAATTTGATTATTTAGATATTGTCTTCGTAGCAGCGGGCCGGGGGGGATTAAGTTCCTTGTGATAGTAGGCTTCCATACCTCAAATGCGGTTTATTCAAATTACGCGAGATCTTTTAACTAAAGACTAACTTGCACTCATATTAAATACTTGATTGCTGTTGCCATAAGCGAAGAATTCGTTTAAATCTAATTTATTGTCCAAGAACATGGTGTTAAATATGTTTTTTGGCGGTTTGTTGATTTTGTCCATTCCCGCCTCATTTATTTCATCTCTATCTCCAATTTCTGATACGTTTGCACAATCTGACCTTGAAGTTGTAAAATACAAAAACCTGAATATAGATCTTGGCAAAGGAGTAACAACAAATGCTCAATTGTCTTATCCAGTAATAGGTAATGGACCATTTCCAGGAGTATTACTCATCCATGGATCAGGTCCAACAGATATGAATGAAACACTAGCACATACTTACAAACCCCTATGGCAAATCTCTGAATACCTTTCTGAAAGAGGATTTGCGGTACTCAAATACGATAAGAGAGGTGTAGGCGACACCGGAATAGTAATCAATCTACAAGTATGGGAGAATGCGACCGTTAATGACTTTATACGCGATGCTGAAAAAGCACTTGATGTGTTGTTGAATCAATCACAGGTTGACCCAAAAAGAATAAGTGTAGTTGGTCATCGTGAAGGAACAATGATTGCTCCAAGAGTTGCATTAGATAATCCAACAAAGATTGAAAATATTGTACTTATGGGAACTGTCGCACAAAATCTCATTGACTTGCTGGAATTTCAGATGATAAAAAGCCCTATAATGTATGCAATGAAGGTCTTGGACAAAAACAATACAGGTGAAATACCAATTGATTCCATCGCCAATGATCATTTTTTAAGTAGCCATTTGTTGCCATCGGAGATTACGATGCAAAATAATACTGAGATAACAACAACATCTTTGATAAAATTATTCAATGACCAAAATAATGGCACTGATACAATTAATATACAAAGTCAGATAAGACCAATTCTTGTAGACGCATTTAATAATCAAACTGATACTACCCAAACAGAATGTAAAAACAAGATTTGTCCTGTATGGCTGGAATCGCATAAGAATATGTTACCTAGTATAGATATGATAGGAAATATTTCTACTTCTATTAATATTTTATTATTAAACGGTGAAAATGATTCGCAAACTCCAGTTCAACAAGCGTTCTTGATTAAACAGAAATTGGATGAATTTGGACATATCAACCATGAATTGATAACCTATCCAAATCTTGGGCATCTTTTCTACAACTCATCGGTATGGGAAACAGGATTGGGTTCCATACAGCCTGACGTTTTACAAGATCTGTATGTGTGGCTGGAATCGCATTCTAAATAAATAAACTATTCTTTTTATTTTGTAACTCTAACGATATTCTTTCCACACTCTATTTAATATAACCAAATAAAAGAACCTTTATCGTAATGGGCGCAAGGGGCTTCATACCGATATAGGTCCCTAAAAAGAGATTATAATAATAGATAGGACAATGTTTAATTTATAGACGCGTGTAGCTAAAGAATCATTAAAAATTTCGTGATATAAAGATATAATTACATTTTTTTATATTTTTCCTGTTATAGCTGAAGAAGAGGATAAATAATGCTGTAGTAAGATCAGACATCTTATTAGAAAAAATAGAATTTATTTTAAAAGTAACCGTATAAGCCATCTAAAGGAACTAAGCATTTTATAATTTTGATTTATTTATCTCAAGATAAGTTTTAATTTGTAGTGGTTTAGCCAATAGAGGGCTTACCATATCTCTGTCTTTATATGATTTTTGACTCTCATAGTGTTTATTGAAGGTCTCTTTGCTGGACCAAACCTCATCAAA
>JBGTFK010000102.1:0-4581 GCA_041747305.1 Candidatus Nitrosocosmicus sp. | reverse complement strand
CAACCAGATTGATTTGAGAGGTGGGGACTGTACCTGCACTTGTACCTTCATAACACTTTGGAGCATATTTTTTAAAGAAACCCTCAGCCATCTGGCTTCTTCCAGCATTTTGAACACATACAAAGAGAACAGTTTTTTTTTTGTATCATCCGAGGACTTTTTGCCAAATGAAAACTTCGTCTAAATAATTTCTTTAGCTAATCTATTATTCTTTAACAGCCTTGATAGAGATACTACTGATTTGTCTCTTTTCATGCTTTTCTTGGTCATTGTCTTCATCTAGTTCCAAGTATAGTTTCTCATCTAGTATCTCAATGTTGGTAAATCCAGCTTTCTTAATGCTATCAATATAATTTTCTTTGGTTAGTGCACCATCGATGCAACTGCACCAGTTCCCCGTATTAACAGAATCTAGATCTATTTCTCTAGATGTAACCAAATCAGATATAACCATTTTTCCTTTTCCTTCAGATTTAAGAATTCGGTAAATTTCTTTGAACGTACTTTCCTTGTTTGTTGTAAGATTAATTACACAGTTGCTAATTACTACATCAACAGAATTATCCTCAACAGGTATTTTTTGTTCAATATCGCCCTGTCTGAACTCGACATTTGTATATCCATGTTTTTGCGCATTTTCTCTTGCTTTTTTGAGCATATTTTCTGTCATATCGATTCCAATTACTTTTCCAGTTTCCTTAACAATATTGGCTGCAAGAAATACATCTATACCTGCTCCAGAACCCAAATCGACAACGGTATTGCCTTCTTCAATATCTGCAAATCTAGTGGGATTTCCACATCCTACTCCCAACACTGATGATTCCGGAATCAGATTCAATTTGTCAACATCATATCCAATAGTTTTTGATGATTCAAATGGAGAAAGGAGAACCTCAGATGATGTACCGCAGCAGTCACTGGAGGGCACACACCAAGAACTAGAATTACCATCGATAGCAATCTTTCCATATTGTTCCTTAATTTTTTCCTTTAAATGCAATTGTTTATCCATAGGTATAGATTTACTAAGGAAACTATTTAACTTAGTAAGAGTAAAATAGTAAAGTTAATGAAGTCAGAGAAACTAATAGGAGATATCTAAATAAAAGAAAAACTTTGATGAATTTACCTGTGCTTGACAATGATGAAAATAACCCATGTAATTTTTATGGATATGATGTAATGAATCTAATGAAAGAAACCTCTGATTTGAGAGAGATTATTACCAAAAGAGGAACCTTAGAAATCTTGATGCCACTCTGTTGTTCCACCGATCCAGTCAGATATTTTACTTTTAAGAATTCGATGAAAGGATTTAGTAGCAAAACTCTTACTATTCGCTTAAGAGAGCTAGAAAAAAATGAGATCTTAAATAGACAGTATTTTAATGAAATTCCACCTAGAGTAGAATATGTCTTGCTCCTAAAGGTCAGGAACTTGTAGAATCTATTATTGGTTTATTACAATGGATGCGAAAATGGTCGAACATTCAAAAAAACTTTTCCATTCGTACGACCTGAACATCGCTGACATGCAAAACCAAAGCATAATCAGAAAACATTGTGCGAGCTATTTCTTCAACAATTGGTTCCATACTTTGTTCTGTTAATATTACTTCAATTTTCACATTCTTCTCTTCTGGAAGACCATGGCCCCTTAATCCCTTATCTCCCTTACCTTCAACTTCATAAGATGTATATCCAGTTATCTTGTGTCTTTTTAGAATATCTTTCACTTGGTTCTGAACCCAAAGTTCGCAAATAATTGTAAGCAGTTTTATGGAATATAACTTCATACCCTTAAAAATATTATTTTTATCTGAATAAACTTATCGGTCCGGAAGGATCGTGCAGCATTGTCGAGACTATCAAAAGTATTGGAAGTAAGGCGATTATATTAAAAGGAAATGATATTCCAAGGGCTGATGTGATGTACAAGCTAGGATTCGCTTTTGGTATGGCCGTTCTCAGAACAGCTGGAGCTGCTATAAATGAAGCACTAGCTAATAACAACGCAAACATAACGGCACCTCCTATGCTTAGACCGATATAACTTGCAATTATTACTCCAATCATACCGTTAAGTGTCGGAATTAGAATCGCAAACGCAATTAAGAAGGGTCCAGCTTTCTTTATATCACTAAGTCTCTGTCCTGCTATTACACCCATTTCTATTAGAAAAATGACTAATGCTCCTTCAAATAAGCCCTCAAAAGATAACTTTATGGATTCAAAGCCCTCTTCCCCTATAATAAAGCCGATCACGATAGCACCCAGAAGAATTATTATAGATTTGCCAGCTAATGTCTCGTGTAATATTTCTTTAACACCTTCCTTTTGTAATTTTACCTCCCCGATCTCTTTTTTATCGTCGTTATTGATATTCGAATTTATTTCCTTATCATTGGATTCTATTATTTCTTTTCTATCTTTAGAATCATTTTCGAAATATTTTCTTTTCTCTTTTAATTTCTTAGCAGATGCCATGTTAACTAAAAATATTGCAAGAACCAGACTAACAGATTCGAGAACTGCCAATATTGCTGCCACATAACCTTCCGATGATATATCTTGATTATTTAAGAAAGATAGTCCTACCGAAAATGTTACTGCTCCAACTGAACCGTAGGTTGCAGCTATAGCATATGAATCAAATATATTGAATTTACCTAATCTATTCAAAATTACAAAGTGATTAAGTGTCATTGCGATTGACAATACGACTGCAATTATAATTGGAAGCACAATGTTTTGTAGCCCTGAAGATCTCATCTCAATTCCGCCATGCAATCCAATCGCAGCTAGCAAGTATATTGGAAGAAATGACGATATTGCATCGGGTATCTTAAGATCTGATTTAACTCGTGCAGCTACTATACCTAAAATGAAGAAAAGTATTATAGGCGTTAACAAATTCGCCTGTATTATTTCTACTATATCCATACATCATAACCTTTTGAAAAACAAATTTGCTTCTTTTATGTAGAATTTATATGTTATTAATCGACATTAATCTTGATATGATTTGTGAACAATCCTTTAGCATATACTTTCTAGATTGCCTCTTACCCAATATTTTCTCATTTCAAGATAAAATCATTTTCACAAGTTAAGTCCATAATTAGTTTAATTCATCTCTTTAACAACAATACAAAAAAATCTCATATGCCATGTAGATTTTAAATGATTAATATCAGGATAATATGTTAACTTTTGTATTCAAACATGTAGTAATCTCAAAATTTGGTGAAATGGAATTTGCTCTAGGTATAGATGGATCTAAGATACCAATAATAGTAAACAGAATCCTTCTACAATTAATAGGGTGGTTTGGTATTTTCTTTCTGATATCCTGCACTGGTCGATGCAGGGCTTGACTTTGTCTTGCCGAGAATCAAACTTCTTGATTTTACCGTTTTCTTGAATAATACGAATCCCATTGCAGTTGTGGTTGATCCAAATAATATACCTATAATATTTCCCTGACCGCTTGAACCAACTGATACTGTATAAAAAAGACCTAATGCCATCATGAGTATGCCCAAAGCTGCAAATATCATCATTACCTTGGGGACTTTGCTTGGAATTAGATTTTTGGATCTATTGGGAATCACGCCATTTGATACTGCTTCATTGCAGGTATGACAATAATGTCTCTGCTGCTTTCCGCTCCAAGTAGATTTCAAAAAGTAAAAATTGACGTTACATAGATCACAGCTTTTCTTAGGCAAGGTTATCCTTCCATACCGATCAAATTCCTTTCCTAACTTTAACATGCATTCATTACAGTATTTCCCCTCAATTCTCCACATTCGATGGAATTTATACTTCTTAAAGCCAAGTATGCTGCCGCAACCATCACATGCTGTCATATATCTCCCTCTCTATCTC
Organism: Candidatus Nitrosocosmicus sp.; assembly: GCA_041747305.1. GTDB lineage: Archaea > Thermoproteota > Nitrososphaeria > Nitrososphaerales > Nitrososphaeraceae > Nitrosocosmicus. The sequence goes on along the minus strand of JBGTFK010000102.1, from coordinate 688 downwards.
CCTCTTTATCTTCCTTCTTTAACTTGGATGTATCTTCGGATTGTTCAACTACTATGGTTGCTTTCCTTTTTAAGACTTGCTTTATACCATGTCTGGCCTCAATTATCGGCAATCCTATTATGAAGAAGGATGCTACTGACACCCAGACAACTGCAATTCCTACCCAAAGAGCAAAGAATGAGAGATCAAATACGTATCCGGAAAAATACAGGGGCAGGGGCCAGAAGATGATAAGTGCAAGTGTCATTAAGCCGCCGCCTTTGAGACTGAATTTAAATGCTTTCTTTAGGGTTTGTTCGTTTTGTACTTCTTGATCGATAGTTGCTTGGGGTATGTCCACAAGTGTAATTCTTTCCTGAAGTTTACTCCATTCAAAGTCTCTGTTCTTGATAAGACTTCCAATTAACGTAATCGCGCCGCCTATTAGAATCCCAGCAACGTTGCCGTATAGCATAGAGAAGTTATCTCCTAGGCTTGCTAGAGAAAGTTGACCTCCATATTGGGGTAATGTAATTGCTGTTCCAATCCATACTGCAAGTGCGATAAATAATCCTCCTACTGCTCCAACGACTGCGGCGGTCTTGTCAGTTTTCTTCCAAGTAATTGTCAACGCAATAGGAATTACAGCAGAACCAATTAGCACCCCCATAGCAAGGTAGACAAACCCGAGGCTCAAGCCCAAAGACAA
>JBGTFK010000101.1:0-1682 GCA_041747305.1 Candidatus Nitrosocosmicus sp. | reverse complement strand
AGATAAGTTTTAATTTGTAGTGGTTTAGCCAATAGAGGGCTTACCATATCTCTGTCTTTATATGATTTTTGACTCTCATAGTGTTTATTGAAGGTCTCTTTGCTGGACCAAACCTCATCAAATAAAAATTCATTAGGATTTACGGTTGAACAATACAAATCATATGAAATGTTGCCCTCTTCTTCTCTTGCCGGGTTTACTAACGGAACAAGTATATCCAATAATTCTTTTCTCCTTTCATCCTTTGATTCAAGGATTGCTAATACTCTAAATGATGAATTTTCCATATTGTTTTGCATTTCTGTTGCCATAGGACCTTATAGATAATAAGATTTACTATAAAACGGCCCTAGTAAAAATTTTCTATAATACTTTTCATATTCGATTCTACCTAACTCATCTAATTCATCAAGAGATTCATGAATAGTAAGATCAATATTCTTCAGATCAAACAATTCGGTCATCTATTTCTATGCATAAGATAAGTAGTTTTCATAATTTTTGTAATGAAATAATTTAATACTGATAATTAATTTTACAATTAAGATATAATACGTGTAAATAAGAAGAATCAATATAAATTCGTGTAATATTTGGATTATTTGTTAACTATATAGTTTGGGATATATAATAAATATCTTCTGCAATCAGATAGTTTCAAGGTTTTGACAGATATCGTTTTGAAACTTGATATTCTTTTCTGAACAAAATGTAATGTCCAAGTAATGGTCAAACTATATAAAAATAATCAAACAAGTGTAACCTAAACATTTGTAGAAAAATAGGATGTATAAAAAATGTGGGTTTAGAGTAATTAGTTGGTCGATTTGTAAAAATTATAATATTTGTTTTCTTAGTTATTATCTAATTCTTTTTAGATGCGTCCTCCTACTCCACCATCATTATCGAGGGTTCAATACATTCACCGTTTTGTTGGTCATTAAGGTTGAGATTATTCCCTGTTAGTGCATTAAATTCCGGCGAAACACCTTGTGCTCCAGCGTCACCTGCTTGTCCTTGTTCTGTTTGTTGTTCTGCGGCATTATTTCCGTCTTGAGCTAAGGCACTATTTCCGCTGCTGATACAATCTTCAATAGGTTCCCCTATTATTGTTGCTAGTGCGCTGGATGGTACAAAAGCGCTCAACATCCCAGCTGCAACCAAAACTGCAGATAGAATCCCTGTAAATAACATTTTATTCATGGTTTTCTTTTCTTCTTATCGTATTTACCAATTAGTTAACGTGATCATCTGAAAATCTAGTAGAGAAAGAATATCATGATTGTATCATCTGTTTATAATATAGAATCAAGTTTAGGTTTTTTTTATAATATGAAAATGTCTTCATAAATATCCTGCTTGTAATAAGTGATAAAAATCCAAATTATAGTTGATTGCGATTTTTATTCCACTGTTTTTTTACCTCAATGTAAAACTTCAAATATGTATTACTTGACCATTTGTTTTCTTAAGGAATTGTGTGTATGAGTAGGGATAAGGATAGTAATGATGATATACCTATAAAATTGGGCTTACGGCCTAACATACGCCAGTTCCTAGTTCTAGTCTTGGTCAATGCATTTGTAGGTTCAATGATAGGACTAGAGCAAACTGTGGTTCCTCTTCTAGGAGCAGATGAGTTTGGCATTCAGTCCAACACACTGATAGTTTCCTTTATCGCA
>JBGTFK010000100.1:0-2099 GCA_041747305.1 Candidatus Nitrosocosmicus sp. | reverse complement strand
TATACGCACGTTTGGTGGAACTTGGCGCGGAAACTCCTGCAAGAAACCCCTATGTAGCAGAAATGTACAAACTAGCATTAGAAGGAAAACTCTACAGCAGATCAGTTCCTTAATCTTCTTTTTTTGTTTTTGTTTTTGTTTTTGTTTTTGTTTTTGTTTTTGTTTTTGTTTTATTAGTGCTGCTTTGAATTTAGATATGAGCTGCTGAATCAAAAGCCGATGTTGACTAGATTAAAATTGACTCCACGACATGCATAACTTTTATTGATCAGAAATATTGATCATGGACCGCTTTTAATCCGCTTTGGATAATTCTAAATAGATTAGAGTCCTAAAATAATTTATAGTTGAAAATTGTTAAAATTTAAAGCTAAATCAGAAATAATTATGGCATAAAATTTGGTACGTTTGAATCACAAATATAGTCTGGGCTGACTGCGTGTGTTAGTGGTTCGGGGAAACCCGCAGTTTGCGAATCGAGAAATAAGTAGTTTTTTAAGTTATAATGAGGGCGATGATGCTAACCTCTCAGGTATGGTATTTTAGTAATATTTCAAAATAACAGTGAATGCTAGTTAACACCAGTAATATGCCGGGATTATTTGATGCTATATTGGGTCCATAAAACCTCTTACCTGATGATATCTGATTCCAGTGAATTGAATCCCGGGACAGAGGAGGGGTCTAAATTGTTCTTGTTCGGAAAAAGTGATTTCTACTTTTTCCTTTTAAATGGCTACAATTCATTACTGATCTTCAAATCAAGACACCCAGCCAACCCAATTTGAAGACCTAAAAAAATAGTTGTATGACTCAAATACCACATCCGATTACATCTATATTTCTTAGAAATAAATTTCTAGTTGATCTTACATTATCTCTTGCTTGTCCACAATCATTGTTATAATTTACCTCTAACTGAAAAATGGGCATAAATCAATCAACGCCGTATGTTATTTCTTAAATGAGGTAGGAAGTTGTTAAGCTCATACTCAAATTTTCTATCAGTTTAGTTGGCTCTGTTAACTTAAGAGTTAATTCGAGAATAAATTTTATTAAACCTCATATCAAATGAACCAATTACACCACTATTCTCTGTATTTTGAGCAGGATTTATGAGCTATTGTTCCAAAATAAATTAACTGATTGGAAAGCAATATTGGAAAGCAACTGAAAAATTTCGTTTAGTTAACAGAGCCGTTTAGTTTATACAAATCTATGAATTCCATGGACACGTACTAATGTTCAAACTGTAACCAATTGATAATGATTACATTTGATTAATAATTTAGAGAATATTGATTTTTCAGCATAGGTGAGAAGGGGGGTCGGATGCTTGTCATTAGTTGTTAATAGCAACACATGAGAGTTAAACTAGCAAATCATTTGAGAAACGAAAGCTTCGATACTAATTCCGTTATTTGCTCAGTTTTCCAAGATTTTATCCATGATGAATCCCTTCCACATATTTTTATTTTTTTTGTAATGTAGGGTTTTCTTAGGTAAAAGAATTTTCCATATTCTATATCGTATTCAATTTTAATTTCTATTTTTTTTTGTGCATTTGACTTTTCTGAATGTTTTGTCGAAGGTAAAATTCCATCCCACTTAAAGTAGTGTATTCCTCCATCTAATCTCCTGAGGAGGAGGTTACATTCATGTATATTCTCTAAACGGAACCTCATTTCATCTTCTTCCATAAGAGAATTTGTGGTTGATGCAGATGATGACAAGGTAATCGCCATAACTCATTAAGTGAAAATATGTGTATAATTAGGTTTAATACAATGCTATACTATGATTGATAGTTAATTTTTTTCTAGAATAATTCTCTGGCTTTTAAACCATTAATTAGTGGTATTAAATAATGGGAATATCGTGATCGATTTACGAAAACAATTTTGTCGTTTGGTTTCGTTTTATTGTTATGATTGCTAAAAGATACTTCTCATGATATCCCAACTAAAATAGATTACTGTAAGATGGACAACAAAAATTTATGCATCTCACCCATCCCGAGGGGTAAGAATAGCTGTAATGCCTTTCGCACATCTATAAATTCTGTTATCAAGAATTTGATTCGGTTAAATTAGGATAAG
>JBGTFK010000099.1:0-2307 GCA_041747305.1 Candidatus Nitrosocosmicus sp. | reverse complement strand
GAGGAATTAAAAGCAAAAGCTCGCAAGGGCGATGAAGCCAACAAGGTTTTATTGAATCAGGTAAATTATGTATTACTCCATCTTCATCTTCAGGGTAAACATGATACAAAACCGTCACATGAAGAATTAAAAGACTGGCTTCATAGTGGTCAAGTAGACGTAATGCGTCAAATTAAAAAATAGATATTATTATCTAGTTTTTTTATCTTTTGTATAACACTGTTTTGTTATTGGCATATAGTTTAAATAGTTTTATCGTTACAAGACGAGTAGTGAATTATTAGATGCCAATTGCTATACTTCCAGATGTTGATGAACAAAGATGCATTGGGTGTGCGCTTTGTGTAGAAATTTGTACCGCATTAGGTCCGGATGTACTTCGTGTTAAACCTGTTGAAGGTTGGAAAAGAGGCAAAGCATTTGTCTTTTATCCCGAGAGATGTATTTCTGACGGTGCATGTGTAGGTGTTTGTCCAACTCATGCTATATTCTGGATGAGACCATTAGAATATACTGCAGGCCAACCAGTTCCATTACATAAATTCGGTGTATTTAGTAAAGGCTGGGAAGAAGGCTAAATCCATATCACCCAATTATTTTTTGTTTATTTTAAAATTTAAAAAATCTTTATATAATTAGAAATTTAGGAATTATTATGCTATTACCCTCTGAAATTGAATCCAAGTCTTTAATTCCAGCTATTCGTGCTATTTTGTCTAAAAGATTAATTCAAGACTATGATCTAAAAGAAGAGACTGTGGCAAAACTTCTTGGGATTACTCAGGCGGCAGTTAGTAATTACATCAGAGGAACACGGGGTGATCTTTCCTTGGTAGCTAAACTAGAGGATAATTTTGAAGTTATGAAAATGATAAACGAAATATCCAAAGATCTTTCTACAAATAATGCCTATTCTCCAAGTACGATGACGAAATTCATTCAACTATGTAATTTTATGCGATATACTTTCATAATATGTGATGTCCACCATAGTATTGAATCGAATATAGATAAAAGAATCTGTGAACAATGCGAAGTACTGTTAACCGGTTCACGTTTCTCCTGATCTTTTACTTTTCTCTTTAATCCAGTTAACATAAATTATTGCATCTATTTTATTATTTTCGTGAAGATATCTATCTCAGGAATAAGGGGGATATTTGGAGATGATCTTAGTATACAAGAGATAGCCCGTTTTTCTAGGGTTTATGGATCTTATTTGAAAAATAATTATGATATACCGACTTGTGTAATTGCAAGAGATAGCAGACCATCAGGAGGCATAATTACAGATATAGTAATCGGATGTCTTTTAGAGCAAGGGATTAATGTTTATGATCTGGGTATTGCACCTACACCTGTTTTATTTAGAGAGTCTAGAAAATATTCTGGTGCCTTAATGATTACAGCATCACATAATCCGCTAACTTGGAATGGATTGAAGATGCTTATAAAAGGGAGAGGATTATTTGAGGAAGACTTAGATCAGGTATTAAAAACGAAAATCCAAGATCACGTTAAAATTGGTCAATATTTCAAAATTAATGCGAGCTTTTTGAACGATATAGTAAACTATATTCCACAACCAAATCAATTAAATGATGATTTCAAAGTTGGTATTGATTTTGGAGGAGGGGCAGCATGCAATTATACAAATCAGTTGCTTGATTCCTATCGTGTAAAATATCTTGGAATAAATGACAAGCTGGGGTTCTCTTCTCGTGGTCCGGACCCGACGTCTGATCCCTTAGTGGAATTATGTGAATTAGTTAAAATAAATAAGTTGAATTTTGGTTTTGCATTTGATGTGGATGGGGATCGACTGGTAATCGTTAATAGTGAAGGAATTCAGCTTAATCCTGATTCGACCTTATTGTTATGTATTGCCGGCGTTGTACGCAATAACGGATTCAAAAGATTTGCCATTAGTCTTGACTCTAGCCTCTCAATCGAACAATATGTCAATAATCATGGTGGTCAAGTCTTTGTCTCTAAAGTTGGAGAATCAAACGTGATAAAAAGGATGTTTGAAACCGATTCACAAGCAGGTGGAGAAGGAAGTAGCGGGGGATTCATCATGTCAAGCTTTACTTCTTGTAGGGATGGGTTATTGGCGAGCGTTATTATCAGCTCATTAGATCAGAATACAATTAATGAATGTATGAATCTATCTTCAAAATTTAAACAAATACGAACAAAACATTCTATAGATCCTAAAATTGATAGTAAATATCTCTTTGAGAAAATATTATCCTCATTAAAATCCTATTCAACAGAAGTGTTATATACTGATGGTTTGAAATTTAT
>JBGTFK010000098.1:0-3676 GCA_041747305.1 Candidatus Nitrosocosmicus sp. | reverse complement strand
ATGATAATGTCTTAAGATTGTAGGTGAAACGTGATCTCTGAGTAGACATGCGTACATGTTAAACTTTCTTATACTTTACTAAATATAGTTACATTAAAAGGTCGAATCTGCTGTAAACATAAAGGTAGTACAGGTACTTGGTTGCAGGAATTTTTCAGGCAGTTCTTGAATTATTCGGTTGGTAGCTTTCCATCCCGTACAATGGCAAGGAATTAAATATCTTGGATCTATCTTTTTCAATTCTGTTATTGTTGGTTCGATTGCATCCTCATATATACCTCCTCCGGTAAGATGAAAACCACCAATCACTGCATATATCTTGTTAATTCCCGTAAGCAATTGGGCATATCTAATTGTGTTAATAATACCCGCATGTGCACAACCACTAATAACTACCAAGCCTTTGTTCTTGATATTCGCGACAATAGCTTGATCATCATTTACCAAGGGATCGAGAATAAGGTTATTTGTATTTAGGTCTTTCTTGTACTGCAATGGAAATCCCTTTTCGTAAGTTGTCGTTCATGGGATCCGGCCAGTAACCAGTGATGTAGGTATCGAATTGTCGACAGTGCTATCGTTCAACCTTGTATTGGTATTCTTCTATGCTGTCTTTAGAAATTAGACTGGGATCTTTCTTTGTCATTATAATTGCCCCTTGCCTTTGCAATTCCTCTTTATCGAGAAAAGGCAATCGTGCCTTATCCTTGCCATTGGGGAAAATTATCCATCTTCTCAAAAAAGGCATCCGAATGGCAAATTAATCTAAGAGGCTTACCTATTCTTTTGACGATACTTGGGAGGCCAATAAAGTGATCGAAATGTCCATGACTAAGTATGATAGAATTTATGGAATTGAAATTTATTCCTAATATTTCGGCATTAGATAACACGCCATTCTCGCTGGTTCCACAATCAAATAGAAACATGTTTTCATCGAGTAATTCGTCTTTGTTTTGATATACCATATTTTCAGTAGATGCAACTCTAATCAAAGCTGAAAAACCATGCTCTGCTATTGGAGGAGGGGGCGGATGAAATTGTTCATTTTTCATCATTGGAGGGCGAATTGCTATTAATGATGATGGTAACAATCTGTCAGTATAATTATCCACTAAGAAGATGATCGATAAACGGTCAGTTTCGGGGAGTGTCACATACACAAATGTGAGTTTAATGAAAAAAATTTTCTATTTAAATTGAATCGCCAAATTTTACCTGTTTCTATTTTTTGAGAAAACCTTTTAGATATCTACTCAAATATTCTCATTCTATTCTGATTCTAAAACGGCTAGAGTGATCTATATAAACTCCCACTCAAATCAATAACCAACATAATGAAACTGAGAACTATAAAAACACAAAAGGTATATTCTAAGTAATTTACTTAAAAAAATGCAACCATACTATTCTATACTATACTTACAACTAGTTACAAGAAGAGGTTGAGGAGAATTCTGCTTCATTCTAGATCTTTTGAATATTGGTCATAAAAATTTGGAAAGTTTTTGAACAAAAAGTGTAGAATAGAATGTAGTGTAGTTTATAAAAATGAAGAATTTTGAATTCGTCCGGATGTGGATATTATTTCACTTAGGATATGTAAAATCGACCACAAATGCATCAGAATCTGATGAGATCCATTCATTTACTTTGATTGATGGTTGGCGATTGCTGAAATTAAGTTTGGTTTATGACTATCCAACAATCCTTGAATTGTGGAAACTCTTGGAGGACTTGCAACATGGTGGCCTCATTCATATTGATGAGGATGCGGTCCTATCCAAATCACATCTGTCTATTACCCCTAAGGGTTTATCATTTTTGACAAATGTCTTAAAAGAATCAAAGACAAATAGTGATGTAAATAGAATCAAGGAAAGATTGTATGATTTATGGGCTCGGGAGGCAAGACTAAAGACACCTTTTGCCCCTTTTGGCCTCATTTCGAAAGAAGCCATTAAAGAAAGGCTAGAAAAATATTTGAAAGAGGTTGAACAAGGGAAAAAATAACTAAGAAAAAAAGAACATGGCCAACCAATTTTGCTGAGTCCAGTGATGATGGATCTCAGTCTAGTGGTAGGTGTCAGTATGTATTTGGTGTTCTTTCCACCTTTGTCTTGCCATTAGCACTTTACTTTGCCCTACCATATTTATGGATGCCAAAAATTCAGGACAAATCAAATCGAGATTTTCCATCTTGTTATTTTAGTAGACTCTACCTATTCTAAGAAACATATACAATATCTAAGAATGAGGTACTTTGACGATGAAGGAATGAGATTACAGAATGGTAACTTAATATGGAGTATGCTCTTTTAAAAGAGTAGATCTGAGAATTTCCTGCTCTTAGATGAGTTTTTCTTTTGATACGTCCTTATTATTTGATACATTGACTACTTCTTTAACTCTGCCAACTATTCCATCTTCTAGAATTACTTTGATTCCGTGGGGATGAAATTTGGAATTGGTCAATATTTCCTTTGCTATTCCTTCACTTATCTTTCCTGTCTTTTGGTCGCTTTTTTTAATCACTCTTACGGTGGATCCAATTTTGATAGTTTCTCTGTTATTCCCAGACAATGGTATGTTTTTCATATGATCATATATAAAAGAAATTGAGCGAGTCTATCTATCTGTTTATTGTAGCCACACTTTAATTGATAATTGTTTTGTTCATAATAGACAAGTCACTAAAAAGCTTCATTTAAGCCTGATTAGAGTCATTTCTATAATATTCTAAAATTTCCTCGGTTTTCTTGTCTTCATTTACATCTTTGTCCGAATCCATATCAGCAGTTACACTAAATTTTATAAAATCCGTTGTAGTGATTATTCCGACTGGTTTAATGAGATCTTTTTCTTCTAACGCCTCATTATTATCATTGTTTTGATTCGAGTCTTTAGATATGACGAGTAAATGTCTTACCTTGTTCTTTAACATCAAATCTGCCGCATCTGAGGATGATGATTCCGCATTAACAGTGATAAGAGGAAATGACATTACTTGGCTTGCTAATAATTGAGTACTATTCTTGTCAGTAACACATACTTTTCTTGCAAGGTCCCGCTCGGTTACAATTCCTAAAGGTATACCGTATCTATTATCCATCACCAGGATTGAACTAACCTGTTTATCCCTCATCTTTATGGCGACTTCCTGTGCAGAGGAGGTAGATCCGACAGTTTCAAGTTTCTTAGTCATTATATTGCTAATTTTAGTTGCTCCTTGCGTTGGCATTGGTATATACAAAGATTAAACTGTATCCGTTGGTATAAATGCATTAACTTGATTTTCTTTAAAAAATTTGTACGATCCTAATTATTTATTTTCAAATTCCACAATCAATTCATTTCAATTCAATTAGCAAGATGATATCTGTTATATATCTAAGACTGTAGAGCTGATATAGGATACTAAACTAGTAATCATTGATTTAGATCCAAACTGAAATCCCAATAAAATAAGTAATAAAATACTAATTCTCATATCTTTTGAAATTCTGTCTTGCTGGGAGGTAATGTAAAAAAACGTTAATGTTATTTACATTTGAGAATTAATTGATGTATTGATGTATTGATGTATTGATGTATTGATGTATTGATGTATTGATGTATTGATGTATTGATGTATTGATGTATTGATGTATTGATGTATTGATGTATTGATGTATTG
>JBGTFK010000097.1:0-15135 GCA_041747305.1 Candidatus Nitrosocosmicus sp. | reverse complement strand
AGTAGCGATTGCAAATAAGTATATTTTATTCATACTGGTTCAAAGGGTATTTTATTTGATATATTTATTACCTAAAATGGTGCTATATTCTTGTTATATGAAGGTTATATAACATGTTAAATAAATGAAGGATTAAATCAGAGGTGGTTTCAACGTTTTTAATTCACTAGTGAATAGATTATCCAGCCTAGGTTCGTGGTCGGCATAGGTTGTTTTACTGACACCTTATTTTGCAAAAGAATAAAGTGATTGTTATACCTACTCTAAATATTTACTAAAGTTATTACCATTTTAACGTGTATAATTCTAGAATCATAATGCATGATCTAGAGTTTAAGAGATCGAAGTTAAGGATTGTATAGAATTTGTATTATCAAATTTAGTTAATAATTTTGCATATGATTACATAATAAATTGTAAACTTTTTGAGACCTCTCCGAGTGATATGTTGAGACTAGATTCAACCTTGAACCGTATCCCCACGCGCCCAAACTAGATGATACTGTAATATGGTAATGATGGTAGATCAAGCCAAGATTATTACCTTTTTCCAAATGTTCATGTCAAATTAGTCATGGATTCTATCCGAATCCGCCTTCTTTAATGTAATAGAGCAACTATACTTTTGATCCCTTTATAATTTTTATATCTTTAAGAGAATGAATCCTCATGAGTAATACAAGTACTAGCTCCTTAAAAGAAAAATATCCCAATAAGCATATGGAGATTTTCCTTTACCGTGCACCAAAGAAAAACCATGATGCAATGATGGAAGTTAACAGACAATCTAGAGATTTCTTTATGAGACACGGGGCTTCCAACTTTGAGGTATTTTCTCTTGAAAATAGAGAGAACATAATGGAATTTGTAAATCTGTCAAAAACCATTTCTGCTTCTGAGGATGAAGAGGTATGGCTTGAGATCCAATCCTACAGAGATGCAGAACATGTAAAAGAATTTTCTAAAAGCATGGAAGGCGACACAAGTATGGAGCCGCTTTATAAAGAATTTATGCAACTTATTACTCCGGGTTCAGTAGTGTCATTTGGTGGCTTTAATAAATTAGTACAATTATCTTTTAATTCGTAACCATAACAGAATGATCAAATTAGTGATGATATAAGAAATTGTTATTTGTAATAATATTCATTTATTTTATAGAACCCAATTACCACCGGGAACTTAATCCCCACTGATGACCTCATTAGCCGGCTAATGCATATTTAGATAAAAAGTTATACTTGTATTAAAGATATTCTTAAATAACTAATTATTTCATACAGTCCAATGTTAAAGGACATCTTTGTTTCACTGAATATTTCTCTCAGGTTTTATCATATTATTTTCATTTTCTTTGGAGTTTTTGTGACTGGAATCGCGGTATACAATGCTGATACTTCTAATGCTAGTCCTGATGTAAATAACAACAGCAACAGTAGCATTAATACCTTTACAGACCCATCTGAATTTAGACAAGACACTAGTGGAAAATATACAAATCCTAAATATGGTATAATGGAATTTGAAATTCCCATTGGCTGGTTTGCAACAGAAAGTATGAACGGAGATAAAGGGATTATCCTTACTATACTTCCAGGAACAACTGAAGAATTTTTCACAAATTTAAATTCTCTGCCCAATAATGAAACACTTCCTATAATGAATCTTGTTGTACAAGATAAGGGAGATCTTAGAGAACGACAAATGTCATCTTCTTTGTCTGGACCATCATCTTTTTCTTCCGAGTGTACAGAACTAACCTCTAATTCAACATCTACAATAAACGATAAACTATTTCAAATTGCAACAATGAAGTGCTCAACATCTGATAAAACACCGATAGCAGAAGGCATTGACTTTGGTCATGATGATATAACAAAATCTTACAAATATGATTCACCTACCACAATGTATATCCTGCAATTGATATTATCTAGTGACTATTCATCAAATAAAGTGATAAATGAATCATACTTATCTAAATTCGAACCGGTCATAGATAAAGCGATTCAAACATTAAGGATAAGTTGATAAACAAAGATTCTGACTTGATTATTTTTCATTGATACAGTGGAATCATTGGATAGGTTGGATTCAACATTGAATCGTATCCCCACGGATGAGAACTGTTACTTCCAGTGAGATTGAATAACTTCAATTTAACTTTACTTTATACCAGCTATACATATAGCTTCATTATCGATACTTACTGGTCCTTGTTTATCACTATTATCGGTTTTAGTAGATGTGTGTTTTGATACCTCTTGTGTTATCATATTCCATATATCATCAGTACGCTCTTTGGATTGATTTTTCAATATAGCATTGACAGGTGCTGCTATGTCTTGAGTGAACTTTGTAAAGTCTTCTGCCGTATCAAACTTGAAAGTCACCTTGACCTTTTCTATTTGAATATTTTTAAATCCAGCTTTTTCAAAAGCACTGTAAAGTAATTTTTCATCAGCTAAACTAAAAGGACCAGGCGTTCCAGGCGGAGGCGGCGGGGTATTTGTTTCGCGTCTAGCTATGTTCATTGGAATGGAAAGCTGCGGCACTTTGTCGGGCGTAGACCAAACGGCTGCAGCAAAGCGTCCACCATCTATCATGGATTTATAAATATTTGAGAGTCCCAAATCAACACTTGGAAGAAACATTAATCCCCATCTGCAAAGAGCTGCATCAAATTCAGATGGTTGTAAAGTGATTGTTTCTGCGTCACCCTCTTTAAATTCTATTATGTTATCTAAGTTTTGAGATTTAGCCCGGTCTTTTGCTATAGATAGCATTTGGGGTGACAGGTCCGTGGCCAATACATGTCCACCACTATTGACAACACGATTAGCAGCAGTAATAGCTGGTTCGCCTATGCCTGTTGCAATATCCAAAACCTTTGAGTTGGGTTTTACATCTGCAAGCTCAATTAATTTATCACTTACCGTTTGTGCTCCATTTTCAAAAGTCTTCCACCATTTTTGCCATCCAAAAGCTACACTATCCCAGCTTTGACGTTGGCCTTGTTTAATTTGGTCAGATTGTGAATTAGACATACTAATGAGTTTTTAATACGTCCTTGATTTTATAGCCTTTGCTATGTTGTGATAATTTGTAGCTAATCATTGCGTTCAGCTTATGTTGTATTATTGGATAATGCAAAGAAAGGCGATATACTAAGATATTTTTATCCTTATTCTAATTTTCATGAGAATGCCTCTCCTTTTTATTCTAGATTCTATAAGTATCAAAAATCAAAAGGTATGGTTGAGAGAGGAATAGTCAGCTTAGACTTCAAAAATTCTAAGCATTTTAGGGAAATCCCTAAGGATGTAAAGTTGCGTCATGTTGATTTTCCATTACCTGGAACTATTGATATTTTCATGAACAAGCTTCTAATAGTAGACTGGAAAACAATAACTGGTATCCTGATAGCTTCTAGTGAAATAGCAGGTATTTTTGTGGACTATTTCGATAATATTTGGGAAATAGCTCAAAAGTAACTCTAAATCGGATTTGGATTGTCAAAGTGATAGTTGGATGCCTAATACGTTTAAAACTTTATGCGGATATTTAATCTAATTTAGGTTTAAGAACTATGGGATCATTAAATTGCAATAGAACCCCACTCCCACCAGGAACTTAATCCCCACGGATGAGAACTGTTACCCGTTAATATAAGTGATTTCAGTTTTGCCAACATTAAAGTTTTGGATTATAAAAAATGATTGCATACATAAAAATTATCTATTCTATTGTTTTGGCATGCCCATAGTGATTTAGAGTACTTTGAATGGCGTTAGAGAATTCCTTTGGCATCCAAAAACAAACATCATGATGACCTGGGAACTCTACATTATTGCATCCAAGTTTAGAAGCTAAGGCCTTTGTAGCCTGGACATAATATGCATCATTGCTGTCAATTCCTGTAGCTGTTACTATACCGACTTTGTTGTTTCTAATTGTATCGATTTTAGGTACATATCCAATGAACTCTCTTAATTCATGCTTGAAAAAGAAATCCACGTTACCTGAGAGTCTTTCAGAGAGATCGGAAGGGTATGGACTAAAAGGCACATTTACAAGAGATTTCATAAATTCAGCCTGGGCTACATCCAATCCTTCGTGTAAACCTTTGATATATACTTCCTCGACAAAAGAACGCCACCTTCGTGATTCCGTTTCTTGTAAAAGCTCAATCAAGGGTGGCTCATGGACTATTAGAAAGTCGATAAGCTCAGGCCTAGTTGCTGCAAGTTCGAGACCTATGATGGCACCTCCGCTCCTACCCACTACAATGGTTTTTCCATCTCCAATCGTCTCGATGATGGAAGCAGTATCTCGAGCCTGCTGGGCTACTGACATGTCAGCACTTCGATCCCCTGAGCTTCGTGAATTGCATCGCCTGTCATAAGTCACAACGTTAAATTTATCCGCAAGAATCTGTGCTGCAGAAGAATAGAATCCGGCGTCTTCCATAGCACCATGGATCAATAAAAGCGATGGACCATTACCTCTATGTTCGGAATAGATCTCTGCACCTTCGTTTGATACTTTCTCTATAACAGGAACTGGCATGTTCGAAGTAAATAGGGAGATAAATATTAATCAATACGGATGAAAAAGCCATCGAAATACTATATCCTAATAGAATTGAAGAAAATTGGAAAATACTTTTAAATAATCTTATGTATGGACTTAGCCTTGTTGGTAGGTTTATGGATAAAAAACAAGATCATGTTGACCTATACTCCGCATTTTGTCTATATATCCTTAAATGAAAGGTCTTTGCTATAGTAAGTAGCAGAATCCCATTTAAAATACCGATATCAGCATTAATCCCCACGGATGTATTCAATCATGTTATAAATTCTTGTAGCCGAATAATTCCCAAATGAAATTTCATGATTTCTGTGACCTCGACAGACATCAAGCCCATTAATTTTCATGTCTCCAAAACAAACCTCTTTTACTGTTGTAATAATCCAAAAATATAAAAAAATAGCCATAGATATAGTTCAATAAGGGAAACATTCATCGAGATCTGCCATTCAAAACAATCAATCAGAATGCTAGGATGACCTTGTCACTGACCATTCTCTAGCCAATTTAATAATGGCAATAGAATCTTTCTTAACTATTAGACTTGTTTTTTAACCCTTTGGATAACAATTATATTTAAAAAATTGGATTAAAAAATTTAGCCAAAGTATAATGTCATCTATATATACTTCCTGTACCACAGTATCGATAAGTCAGATCCATGAATGAAACTGTCGAATATTTCCTAGATGATGAAAATGCCTCGTCTCGTCTATTAGATCTTGTTAAGAATGTAAAGATGAGTTTAGATATCTCCATCAGTAATGAAAGGTTACCTTTTCTTATTAATTATGATAACTTCATTGTTAGTTGTAAGAGTTTATTAAAAAAAAAGAACGTTCGGATAAGATTTATACTTCAAGCTCTTCCAAAGAGCACTCAAGATTACAAGATTCTCTCAAGCATAGCTTCAGAATTAAAATATTTAGAAGGGATTGAAGGAATATCAGCGATATCTGATTCGGAATATTTCTTCTTGGGTAATAGTTCTGTTAATCCTGAAGTACAAGAGTCGTTTAGTACTAAAAACCATATTGTCTTGTCCGCAGTAAAGAAATCATTTGATACCTTGTTCCGTAATTCCATTTCATTTTTAGAGACATCTAGTCATTCAGACGATGAATATAGAATATTACCTCCTGTACTCAGGTTTAAGGTAGATGCAGAGATCTCAGATCAAATAGTACATTTTTTAAATGATTCTGAGTTCGTTTATATCTATTCATCGATTGGAGGAATGCTTTTAGGATATCAAAATTATTCTAATCAGTTTGAAGAAATTCTAAATAAGCATAAACTTAACAAGCATAAAAGGGATCAGATGGCTTACATCAATCAGAAATAAAAATGATTTAAGACTTGTAAGAGATCTGATTCAACGGGGAATTAAGATTTGTCATTCTGGTGACCGACCTCCATTTGATTTTGCCATATCTGACAAATACTTTGCATGCACCATAGAAAGAAACGAAGAGGATAAAATGATCCTTGATAATATGTTACTAAACGACGATCGAGCAAATTTGACATTTTATAATATGATTTTTGAGAAACTCTGGAATTCGGCAATGGATGCTGAAGAAAGAATTAAAGAAATAGAAAGAAAAGGGGATGATAGTATTGATATAGTTTATGATTCAAATGAATCTCTCCATAGGCTTTTTGAGCTTTTTGCCCTTGCAAAAGACGAGATTCTGATTATTCTTCCATCTACAAACGGATTTTTCCGCACAGAAATGTCTGGAGGCTTCAAAATGCTAAACAGACTGGGCAACAAAGGTATTAAGATTAGAATATTAACATTACGGGACGAAGAAAACCTTTCTGAAATAAATAAAATCAAGGCAAAGTATCAAAATGTAGCTTTTAAGGATTTAGAACAGACCATGGCTTCATTTAATCGGATCCTCGTATTTGATAAAGATAATACAGTTATTTGGGAAGTAAAGGATGACGACCAACTCAAATTCACAGAAGCATTAGGTAAAGCGATATTTATAGAAGGTAACAAAACTTCTGAGACCATTTCCTCAATTTTCAATAGTCTTTGGAGCCAATCTGAAATTCATATCAGGCTTAAAGAGGCTCATGAAAAACTGAAATCCCATGACAAAATGCAAAGTCAATTTATGGGTTTAGTAGCTCATGAATTACGCACGCCATTACAATCAATCTTGGGATTTACAGAAGTACTAAGTAAAGATATCAAAAATAGTGATCAAAATTTTATATTGCATTTAGTCATGTCTAATGCCAGAAAACTTCAAAGGTTATCCGAAAATATCCTAGACATCACCAGTCTTGAAGGAAATATTATGTATCTGAACAAGGAAGAGTTTAATCTAAAAGAACTAGTAAAGTCAATCGTATCGGATTATGTAACCAACATGGAATACAATAAATCAATAACATTTGAATATAGAGACTTTAAAAATGAATATTTGGTTTACGCTGACAAGTTCAGGATTTCTCAGGTGATACAAAATCTGATAGACAATTCAATACGGTTCACAAGAAACAAAGGAAGAATAACTTTAACTTTGAGTCATAAAACCGTACATTCCAAAAACATCGTTGTCCTTAGCGTAGCTGATTATGGTGAAGCACTAAAGCCAGAATTGTTATCGAGATTATTTACCAAATTCTCTTCTGATTCATACTACGGTACTGGTATTGGTCTTTTTTTGTGCAAGAAAATTGTAGAAGCTCATAACGGAAGAATTTGGGCCATAAATAACAAATCTGAAGGAGGATGTACATTTAGCTTTGGAATCCCTAGCAAAGGTTGAAAGCAGAACTGTCAATTGACCATTAACAATATGATCCACGTCCGCTGAATGTAAATTCATGCCTAAGCTTAGTTTGACTTATTTTAGCATTTTTTAGATTTACAGTCTATTATGTACGTCTTTGATTCAAAATCTATAAACCAATATATGATGCCCTTTGTAGCCAAAAATGATCTCTCCGCCTCCTCCAGCTACAATCCTAAGGTTCGCTGCACATCAACAACTCTATGCGTAAGGTTTAGAGTTTTCCTTACGAAAACAATCTCCCTTGATTTTTATAGTTGGATATCTATTCCTATAACGATAACCAAAATCGCAGGATCATAGTTCTTAATGTAGTAGATCTGTCAAAGTTGATCATAACTTTATTTATACGTAATCGATAACTTCTCATTTGCAAAGTAAAAATAATTTTTACAATTGTAGATGCATGCATTTCATTACAATAAACAACAATCCTTAGGGGTTTATATCCATCTATTATTTTAGTGATTGTTTCAAAATTATAAACTCCAGAGTAGGTTTGATGTAGACAAGAACGACTCTTTAGTCCGAATAAATCCTCTTCGGTCTTGGGATACTTTGAGAGATCTGCTTTATGAACAATAAAAATATGCGCATCTTCTACTACCAATACAAACCTCTATTACTATAGCATTAGTTGTAAATATAAAAGAATTAGTTAAACGAACAGTGTAGTCCGAGTCCGTAATTACCAAGATCCATCCTTTAATCCAAAATATCTCTTTGTGTTATAATCTTCATTTCTCTAAAGATGGACATTCAAAGGACTACAAAAGAAAAAAAATCTGATTTTATATACCAAATGGATTCGAAGCCCACTGAATATAGAACGTGTTGTACGTTCCTATTTATCTCAAGTATTCAATATTTTATTGCATAATAAATATCAAAAATATAATTTTGCCGATTATAATCCCTGTTTATCTGTTAAAAGTTTAAGTATTTCTTTCCGTCATGTATACTAGAATCCTATTTAAAATACCGATATCAGCATTAATCCCCACGGGCCCGAACCTTGTATAAATCAAGCATATAGAAGATTACTATGGATGTTTTGGTCGGAACCCTCGTCCGAAAGACGTAGATTCGAATCCCACTCCCCGCGCTTAAAACGGGGATTTATACGACAATCTTAAAAGCAATAGAAAAGCAAATAATGACAGAACGACAAATTTGGCTCATGGTCATATACTTGGTTTCGAGGAACAACAACAAGAGAACGATTCGTTATCCATTAAAAAGATAAACTCATTGACAAGGTCATACACTAAACTATACTATAACGGAATTTTAAAAGAAACTAGCCAATGCTAATATCCACAAAACAAATACAATTTGTGATTATATTATTTCAGAAGAAACAGAGATCAACATAATGAATTCCACTAAAGAAGGAAGGATAAAGGTTCTTGTATGGCTTTCAAATTTTCATGACAGCAAGAAATTCTTTAAAGAATTAACTAAACAAGAAATCTTAGAATTTCTTAATAATTTACGAAAACCCATCGCCGAGGACCCAACCCAAAGGTGGATAGGTTCTTACAATGGAAGGCAAATCATTTTGAGTAAGGCACTAACAGTGACCCTCGTTTACGCAAGCCTTTGCACAATGCCTAAAACTAACACCGACACCCTGAGAATTCAAAAGACCAGTTTTTGATGATTCTTTTGTTAGATAAGATTCGTCGATATGACTAATAGCATTTATAAAAAGCAAATCAAAATCTCTAGAATTGTTAGTTTATCAAATCATAAATAATCATTTTTAGAGATTATAGATTAAGTCATTCGATTGTCTGGCCATTCATTCTAGCTTGGCTTATTTTTTCAATATTTCCGGAGACTCTATTCACTATTCTATATTTTTCAGAAAATAAATTTTTATGATAGTTGATGGTGTAATATATACGTCTTCCTACCTTGATTTATTATTCATTAGATTGATTGACAGAATTGTACTTACCATTTCCAAATAATGCATACCATCTATTGTACTCTTCTTCTTGCAACTTAGCTATTCTTTGTTTTATTATTTTCTGTTCTTGATTTAGGTCGGTTATCTTTTTACGTTCACTACTGCACAAAGACATTAGCCTCCATCTTTCGTCTTTTAAGCCTGAATTCAATTTTATAAGGTTAGTTATGTCTAATATCTTTTGACTTTCAGGGGTATGTACTTCACAGGCATAAACAAAATCACTAAATGATGGAATGTATTTTTCTACAGTTTGACAATAAGTAACTATTTTATCCAAGCCTTTAAGTCTTAGATAACTTTGATGTATGTTTTCTGCTTCTGTTGGATTCAAATCCAACTCCATAGTAACTTGAACTAAACTCTTTTTATCTTCAAATAAGAAAAATGCTCTAGATGTAATGGATTTTTCAGGCTTAGGTTCTTTTTGACCTACATCTTCTCTTACGATTTTACCTATTGTGGTGAAAGAAAGATGAAATTCTTTTGCTATTTCTCTCATGTTTACTCCTTCCTTGCGTCTTTGGATAATGAGATTTTTCTTGTCTTCATCAACTGATACCGATGACATACCTCCTATGTGATCGAGAGTATAAAAGGCTGAATTCATGTTATCCAATAAAATAGCAAATTATCGTTGATCCTCTTGTTATTTTGACAAAATTTTATTAAATCGTTGTGCTTAATTTTTGAATATTTTGTGCTTGTATTAAAGTTATATTTTTTTAGTAAATATTAAAAGGTGTTAGTTGGTGATCGGACGGTTCTGACTGCTGTTTTTAAAATTTATGGAAGGTAAGAAGTTGTTCTTTTTTAATATACGATATTCAACAAAAACATTTTATTATCTTCAGTAGGTTACAAAATATTAGTTTTCCAAACTTAAACTGCCAGAATAACTCAGATAATTACTTTTATCTGAAATCATTGTTAAATTCTATATTATCATGTGTCCGCAACTATTTCTGGGCTGTTCAGGATGGAACTATGGTGATCCTTCTGAAAAGGGAGGATGGCTTAATGTATTTTATCCTGATAATAAAACTAGAATATTAAACTATTATTCGCAATTCTTTGACACGGTGGAAATGGATGCTACCTTCTATAAAAGATTCTATGAGCATATGACTCTAAGTTTATTTATAGGAATTACAAAGGCAACTCAGATGATTTCAAAATATCAGTCAAAGTTCCAGAGACGATTACTCACGAAAAAAGATTAGATGTAAGTAAGGATGCAATAGAGGACTTGAAACAGTTCCTCGACAAAATATCACCATTAAAAAATATCAATAAACTTGGAGCAATAATTATCCAGTTGCCTCCAAGTTTTGCTATAAAAGAATCTAAAAACTTAAAAAATTTTCTGGATGCTTTAAAAAATAACTCAGATATTGGATCTAACAATTACTACTATTATGCCTTAGAGTTTAGACACAATTCATGGGATACAGAAGGGGGATTAGAACTCTTAGAACATTATGATATCGCATCGGTACTAACTGATTCCCCTGAAAAAGAAAATTTAGGATTTCTGTCCAATGAGGAAAACCCGACGTCTAAGGATATAGCAGTAGTCCGACTTCATGGAAGAAATACAACTAGAGATCACTATTGGTATGACTACCTTTATTCAGAAAGAGAACTTGTGCTGTGGGTAAATAAAATCAAAAGAATAAAGGAAGAAACAGATAGTGTTTTTGTATATTTTAATAATCATTATAGTGGTAAAGCAATAGTAAATGCTTTGCAATTTAAGGAAATGGTAAATGATCAGCCTTTGTCAGAAAATGAAAAGAACGCTTTAGAAAGGGCAAGGAAATTTCTTTCTAACACTCTGTAATTGATTTTGGCTTTTGGAAAATAAGTTGGTCATTAACTAATGGCACTGTTGTGAAGAGTAAATTCCGTCTGGTAATAGGGTTTAATTCATTTATCCATCTACATTTAAATCAATTAAATTAACCGAAAAACCCGTCTGAATTGGATTGATTAATTAGGCCAGTCCGATAAATCCGATTTACATCTGAAAATCATTTATACTCCGGTTTGTCATCCTTTTCTAGTTCTTCGTTAACTTTTTCTTGTAATTCTTTATATTTTTTATATTTTTTATCCCATTTGGAGAGAACAAACCATTGCCTGATTCCTATACCTAACCACACAATAACAACAATAACAGGAATTAGTGGTAAATATCTAAACGAAGGGTTAAACCCAGGGCCGGAGTCACCTTCCAAAGATCCATTTCTTGTCCAATTATTGTAGTTATCATGAAATGGGAATCCAAATAGCATAAACGTCAACATAAATGCTATTGGAGGAATAATCATAATAGTTAATAACATAATAATGAAAAGTTTCTTGGTTTTATTCAGCTGATCAATTATCCCATCCATTATGTAAAAAATACTAGAATCTGATCTTGTATTGTTGTTATCAAAATTATCTTTACCATCATCATTTTTTGATTTTTTCATTAATCTCGCTCCTTTTCATTACTTCTTGGAAATAGTTCTTCATAAGGTGCGAGAATTTCGTTCAAAATTAATCTTCCCCTTTCTGAGACTTTGTAGTTGATTATAACTTTGCTACCCCAATTTTCTTCCATCCTGTTGATCAATCCTTTCTTAACCATATCGTCCAAGATTTCTTTATGCTTGACATTATTCAAACCACAGTAACTCATAAGCTTACTTTGATTGATTTCACCATATTCACAAAGTTTCAAGAGAATATCCTTCCTGATAAATATTCGATCACGGTATTCATGAACCACAATGAATCAATCAGAAAGGACAAATTGTTCTTGGTAACAAAATGTTTTCATCTGTCCAATTAGTGTATCGCTTGACTATTTTGTAAAAGAAATTTAGAAATATTTGCACTTTCATTGTAGAAACACACCATTATCTACGGATTGTCTATATAAAATACCTTAGGTAACATAGTTACGTCTCAAAGATCCAACATAGTTAATATAATTAAATATGATAATTTCAGGATGAAAAAATCACAAAAATTAAAAAACATAAAATCTACAAAAGCAACCGTCACTTTAGCATCGGTAACAACCGTAGTAATTATTGCATTTTCAACATTGCTTGTTTTGTTTGCTGGACCTACCATTACCATGGCTGCTCATGCTGAACAGACAGATACAATTAATGCCACGAAAATAGTCAACGCGTCAAAAGATAAAGTGTGGAATATCATTTCAAATATGGATAAGAATCCAGACTATTGGCCCATCTCGATCGTAAAAAATATTAGTAAAACGAATAACACGGTAGAAAGAGAAGTTACCATACCTGCACCGCCGTTCATGGATAATAAAGCTCATCAAATGATCACTATTAATCCGGAACAATACACA
This sequence comes from Candidatus Nitrosocosmicus sp., assembly GCA_041747305.1. GTDB lineage: Archaea > Thermoproteota > Nitrososphaeria > Nitrososphaerales > Nitrososphaeraceae > Nitrosocosmicus. The sequence goes on along the minus strand of JBGTFK010000097.1, from coordinate 2,378 downwards.
GTTATTGAAAACCAAACTCAAGGTGTCGCTGCAGGTGTCAAAACTATATCTCTGGTACAGGTTGGAAATGACGCCAATAAGACTGAAGTTAGCATAGTATGGAATCTGGACTTGTCTAAAATCCCCGGATTTGGAAAAGGATTTGCAAAAGACGGTATGAGTAATTCGGTAGATGAAGCGCTCAACAAGATTGCAAATGCTTCTAAATGATAGATTCACAATCAAAAAAAAAGAAGACGAGTTTCTGAAGTATTAGCCGTTATTGGTATAATACTTTTGACAGGAGATACGATAAACACCTTTAATTCTCAAGATGGGCAGGGATTTTGAACCTTGCTGACAAAGTGGAATAGCAATAGGAAGTCCATCTATTATTTTATTGATCGCTTCTTTTGGAATTGGATATGAATTAAAAACAAAACTTATAACAATACTACTTATTTCCGGAGGTTTACTCCTAGCTAATCAAAGATCATAGAACCAGTATTTGGCTTGAATTTATATTTGGTGATTGCTATTCCCAATGTTTACATATCATTGATAATACTGGGCTTTGTAATAATGGGACTGGTTTTGTGGAGGTTAATCAAAAACCTATAAAATATGTGTGCTAATTGGTTAAAAGAATCAAAAAAACTATTCTTGAAAATTAGGATTAGTCATGAGTAATGAGACGTTAAGGGTCCTAGTAAGTATAGACGGGATCAAAAGTATATTACAAGTTTATGTTTTTCCTTAATTTTTTTTATATATTGATGTTCTTTGATTTCAGATTTCTTAATCTCTATTTCTACAAGTTTTGAAATAGCGTAAGCGTTAGATCAGGTGTATCTTTAGATGATCAAGAATAAACCAGAGCAAAACTCTAGCCATTTACTGAATATCTTATATTTGTTTGAATACAACCATGAGGATTAAGTTCCTTGTATTAGCAGGGTTCTAATGCAAAAGATTGTATTTCTTTAAATAAGAAAACAATCGATCTATCAAATTTATTTTTTTGACAGAATTACGCTTTTGAATATGTGAAAGTCTTATCATTAGGAATACAAATCTTTAACCGCTCCGAACCTATGCATCCAATCCGGGAGATCTTTATGGTCTAATTCAGCTTCAAGGCGATCCAAATATGCATGCCAAACTGGGGCAAACCGTAAAGAGATCGATTTACTAAGGTAATTGTGGGTAAGAGTTAAAAGCGTGGAGTCCCCATCTTGCTTCAGCTCCCAACGGATAATAGAGTGATGTTCTCCTTGAGGAAGACTGGGATTAGGTGCAATATGCCATTCATGTTCAAGAGCCTTGTTAGGTTCCCAGACCAGAATAGTTCCCGAAGTGTGGAATCCAGAAACAGTATTGACAAAATCAATTACACCACCACTTTTCCCGTTTATGATTGCTTCAGTTTTCATCCATTTGGACAACTGCTTTGGATCTGTAATTTCTTTCCAAATAGTTTCTCTAGAATGAGGTAGCCTACGTCGATACGTTAAAAATGCATATTCACCTTCATATGTGATCGAGCCTCTTGAGCTTGTCTTCATTGTAGTATCGTTTGCTTTCTCTTTTACAGACAATTGATATTCATTTTTTTTATCATTTTCAAAGTTTTTCATAATTATTTTATACTCTTACAGATACTTATCTTTGGAGGAAGCAAAACTCCGAATACCGGACACTTTATTAATAGAAATTGTAATCAATAATTGATGGCGTTCGATGAAAGTATATTAGTACTTGATAAAACTGATCTCAAGATTCTTTCTACATTGGCCATGAACTGCAGATCTTCTTATAGTAGCATAGGTTCGGAGGTTGGCCTAACATCAAAGAGCGTAAAGGCACGAGTCAAAAAGATGGTGCACCATAGAGTTATCGAAAGATTTGTGGTTAGGGTTAACCCTGCAGTTTTTGGGTTGAAGGTAGCTATTGTATTGATAAAAACCAGTGATGGAATAACTAAAGAGGATGTGATTCAGCGAATGAAGCATTTTGGAGACCTTGCGTACCATGTACATCATATGGGAAAAACGTGTGTAGCTGCGCTAATTATCGAAAAACCATTAGATGATGTAACCACTAAATCATTGAACAATCGCTTAGCACCTGCAACCATTGCGAGTATCACTGTTTTAGAGCGACGTGTTGAATCAATTAATCTAAGTGAAACGGATTTAAGAATAATAAAATGTTTACTGTTATCAGGTGCAAGGACTGAAATATCAGATATTGCCAAGGAAGTTGGTATATCTGAAAAAACTACAACTAGACGTCTTACTAGAATGAAGGATGCAAACATATTAGATTTCTCGATTCAATGTAGTCCAGCTGTAATGATAGGATATATTCAGTTTGCTATTCTTATTATCACTACAAAA
>JBGTFK010000096.1:0-47216 GCA_041747305.1 Candidatus Nitrosocosmicus sp. | reverse complement strand
CCAACTAAAATAGATTACTGTAAGATGGACAACAAAAATTTATGCATCTCACCCATCCCGAGGGGTAAGAATAGCTGTAATGCCTTTCGCACATCTATAAATTCTGTTATCAAGAATTTGATTCGGTTAAATTAGGATAAGAATTTGAGGGAAGCAAATTCCCGTATTCTGTTTATGCTAAAATCAATCTTAAGCATTCTATGCCCTCCATTATCTTTTCGGAATTTAAGCAGGACTTGTCACCAATTACTCCTGTCTAATAGTCACCGCATGCGCCTAACCAATCATTTGATTTCTGGCCTTCTCGAAAGTTACATCTTTTGCATATTTGATCAGAAGATAAACTCGAGTACGATGGGGGGAGTATTATCTTCGACTAGAAATAGTAATAGTAATAGTAATTGTTTGACTCTGATTATCAGAAACATTACCCTCCTGACCGAGCTGGTCATAAAAAGGTTTAAGACAAACATCCAACCTATATGTACTAGTAGTAAATGACAAAAACTAATAACTCAATAAAAGAAAAAATAATGAATATATTTAATAGATCCAAAAAGAAGCAGACAACAACTAGCACCAACTAATTCTCTATTCGTATGAGTTAATTTTGCTGCGTAATCATAATACGCCAACTCCAATTCGATGAATCTGTGTTTTTGCACTCATTTGTATATCATATTGCAGCGCCAAGTTCCCACCTTAGTTGATAATATTATTATGCAGCTGGTCTAATTTTCAGTGCATGTATAAAGACTAAAATGCATCCTCTGGACCCTTTTTTATATATATTTTATCACCCCAAAGGTAGCAGCCCTTAGAGTCAACCGGTCATCCTCAAACCTATTCCTTGTTCTTTTACCATAGGCATAATTACGAAAACTTTTCTGACAGAACCCATTCAAAAAGCTTTGGAGTCATATAACACTCTTAAGTACAAATATTTCAGAAAATTAAGATCCATAATAAAACTACATCCATCATAAAAGAACAACATATACCTCTCCGATTAAAATAGGGATTCAATATATGAAACACTATTTCCTTTATCTTAATAAGGGTAAAATTTGGGTCCCAGGGCAAGTTGTTGTGTTAATACAAAAATCGAAAACCTATTCATATTTAAAACATGTAAGAAATTAATACGCTGTCATGTCTTTGATAATTGTGATAAATGAAGATTATCTCAATGGTTTTTTACGCTATTCGAGAGTGACTGAAAATGCATTCGATTTTTACAAAAATAAACTTCTTAGCCAAATAAAACTAGAGCAACAAAATAATAATAACTCAGTTGTGATAGCCCAAACAAATCTGATACTGCATTCATTGGACATGAACAGGAAGAATGTTTTGAATAATATTGGCATTCTTTTTGAGAAATCTGACAATCACGGAAATAGTCAATATTTGAATACTGCATTATTGAGGAGTGTACTTAACATATATGGGAAAGATTTAGATCGAGGGATTGTTCTATTGGAAAATGAATATGAATACTATCTAAAGGAACATGATATTCTTAAAGAAGAGGCAGAAATAGTAAATGAACTTGTTGAATTCATTAAACGGATGAAACGATGATTTTGGATTAAATTTTCCCAGATCTTACCTTGATCTAGTATGTTTCATTATCCTTTGACGGAAATAATTTTGAACAATCATGGCGTATCATTTACTTGGATGGGTTTTTCTCATGGGAGACGCTCCAGAATTGTACATAGCAAGAAAAAACGAGGGCTTTGTAGTATATCGAAGAATGTTATTTATTTGTAAAATAATTCTGACCACTATAAAATGATATTATCTTGCTTTAACCAGCGAATGTGTAATTAGAATCCGTCAATCAACTTCCCAAGATCACTGTCCCTAACAAAGGACAATTGCCCTTGAGCATATCATGAATCTGATTCTTTGGTTTTTATGATTCAAATATCAACAATGCATTGCAATATTTTGAATAAAAAAAGGGGCATCATGATTAAAGATAGGCCCATCTAAATCATAGATTAATTACCTCAAACACTACCCATAATTAGATGGTTCATTAGATAAACCAAAAGAGTCATTAGAATCCTATTTACCTTCAAGCTAAATTAAACCAAGACGAATAAATTCTTAATTCACATTAATATTTGCGTATGATTTAATTACTGAGAGAATTTGATCGAGTCAATAAGGTTGTCATCCAGATACTTGTAATTGTTGTAAAATCCACTAATACCTTCATTCCCAGCATAATTTAGTTTAATGATATAGGTCTGGTCGGTATGATTGGTTTCAATTATTTTGTCAATCTCTTTGAGATCTGTTAAACCGATATGCCTGCTTATCGCGACTGATCCGGCAGTTTCACCATCAATTGTCGTCCCATTAAATGAGATATCTTCGAGAACTATATCTTTGGAATCCTTTAACAAACTTGATTTAGCTAATTCCATGGACTCATAAGTTATCGGGATTGCTTTGTCTATACAAGAAACCATTAAAGTCAAGTTCAATGAATCAGGATCTGCGGGGTCCTCAAAACTATGGATTTGAAAATTGTTGTTAGAACTATCGTTATCTAAAATAATGTCTGAAATATAAGGATGTTTTAATGATATTCCACAGTAGTTGTTTTCATATAACTCCCATGTTGGTTGAGCGGTTGAGGTGGGTGCAGCAACCATCAAAGCGGAAACAACCAAAAGCGTCACTATATAAATTTTAATCAATATTCCAACTAACTGTTCTAATATATAGATCTATTATATATTTTTATCAAGAACCATTTGAATTATTTTTATGAATTTTTAGAGCAACCCCAGATCAGAGATATATATATACAGATTGACACAAATTATATTAACCTTATACTCCAATATTCATATAGTTTACCAACCATGTTCTCTAAAGTTTCATGCATTGTGCTGTATTAGCCACAACCAAATTTTGGATCTGCTAAGAGTAGATACTAATCTTTTCATGTTAGTTATTTGTTTAATATTGATTCTTAGTTCTATTTAGCTTTTTGTCAAATTTCTTGGACATATTTCTGAACTTATATACTCTCATTACAAATTCTAACCATAATCAAATTGTATTTGGTTTAAAATACCTAATATGAGAACGTGGGTATGCGGTATGATAAAGAGGGCTTTGGCTTGAATGCTTTCCATACTTTATCTAGCCATACAAAATCCCAAATATCATGAATGATCTTCTAGTTTGGGTGTGTGTTATTTTATTAATTTCGATAAGATGATATCAAAATTTAATAATAACTCTTAAATTCGAATTTGAGATTATTGTAACGACAAGGACTTTTTTCGGTCATGATTTTTACATTATATATGAACGTGATTTGAGGCTTTCTGTACAAGTATCGTATATCCAGATAAGAACATTAGATCAGGACGCATAAATCACATTAAACATCTTCCACATCTGAATACTAAATTATGTCAAAATCAAATTACTAAATTGTTTATGCGAGCATAATACTAGATTCTAATTTCATTGAAATTAAACAGTAATAAGCATCTAAGATATGATATAATTAATTTCAATTATAAATTATGACTATAATGAGCAATATAACAAAAACTCACAAAGTTGGACTCTGCCATATTTATTGCAGCAGCCCTAATTGGTTCAGCAGTAACCTTCGGCGATAATATTGCATATGCCGGTGGAAAGAAGAAACACAATGATTCTGAACAGGAAATCGAGCAGGTACAAGCAAACGAACAAAATGCACAATGTGTTGCTGGGACAATTTCATTGTTAGACTGCAATAACGTAGGTTTAGGTTTTCAATTCCAAGATGGTAACATAGCTGCAGGACAACAATAAATTCCCTTTTTTTTGCCGTTTATATAAAAATTCACTAGGTATTAGAGATGGGATTTGTATAGAGACCATACAAAGACTCAACTTTTGTAGATATACATAATGGTTGATAGCTATTTTAACTCCCCAAACCTGAAATCCTTTTTTTGCTCTGTCATAATGGTTTATGCTGAAGCTCAACTTGAATGACTCATAGTATGTTCTATTAATCGTCCTATGGCTAATGCTCAAATGACATTAAGGAGTTTGGGGTCCGAGTACCCTTAAAAAAGGCTATCACACCATATGTGATATATATTATTCCTATGATATACTAAAACGATATACTGTAGTACGAAAACCGCATGCTGCTAGTGAGTTTGCCAAACCGGACATCCAACCGGAAGGCGACAAAATCTCCAAAAGTTTTCTAAAACGTGCGCAAAATGAGACTAAAATACAAATGCTCCGGCCGGGATTTGAACCCGCTCTTTGCTTTGTATAGTTCAAATCCCTTCTTCTTGGAGAGAACCCGCGGTCCCTCAGATAGGACTCGATGTACTTTATATATTCCAGTCAAACGAATAGGGTTGTATCTGGCAATAGATAGATAAGATAGGATAATCTTTTCATTATAGTATTCATCTCGACTCTTATTATCTCAAGTTCAATGATTAGTAACTATGGAATTTATGGCATTACTAAAATGTGTACGGTCAATCAGATACTGACCGGGCCAATTCCACTAACACTACTACGAATTTGATATCGAGTTAAAATAGAAAAATTCGGATATATTCAGAATATTAGCATGATCTTTGTGCAGGATCAAGGATGAATCGCTCTATTTGAACCCGCGATCCATCTAAATGCTAACGACCCGCACTTCGCAGTTGTTAGGTTAGTTATATTAAATGAATTCAAAATAAAATCTTTAAAATTGACAACTCTATAATCATATAGTTATATTTACATCATGTATATTAACGATATATCCAGTATCCACTATTCTAAAAATAAGTATGAACATAATTGAAAGTGAAATACCGCATGTAGTTGAAGCGAAAACATGTGGTTTTAATAAAGGAGGGAAAAAGAATTTCATATCATTTTATCGAATCTTCTCATAACCTTTGTTTAGAAAAGAGTGAATTATTATTAGCTCAAATTCAAGCCAGTGAGAGATTATTGAAATATGGGAAGGATAATGAAGAGTTTTCCGTACTAACAGATGAGATAGCAAAATTAAGACTAGCTTTGAATCTGGTACGATACTAAGACAGAATATGCAGTTATCCTAATATCTTCTTGAGTCATTAATCTTATTTTTGCTAATAGAGTAATTCCTACCTTATTTAATTTAATTAATAATTATAAACTTCATAATTCTTGTTAAAGAATAATAAATCAGACATGCATATTGTATAACATATGTTTTCAAAGATATTAGCCCCGATAGATGGCTCTGAGAATTCTAAAAGAGCATTTAGCTACGCATTATATTTATCAAAGAATCTGAAAGGGGAAATAACAATTTTGCATGTGGCAGAAGCTCCGCCAACAGTATATTTACAATCTCAAAAGGTGTTAGATGAATTACTTGAAAAGTATTCTAAAGGGAGAGAAAAGGTTTTTGATGAATATCAAGAATTGGCTGAAAGAGAAAGTATTAAAATAAAAACTGAACTTGTTTTCGGAGATCCTGGAAAAGAGATAATCAAATTCTCTCTAAAAAATCAATCTGATGTAATTGTCATGGGTAATAGAGGAACGGGACGTTTGAAAGAGATGTTTTTAGGTAGTGTTTCAAACATGGTTATTCGTGATACTAAATGTCCTGTATTACTAGTAAAGTAGGTGGTGGTTTTTGCAAGAGATACTATTTGAAAAATCTTGGAATGAATTAAGAAGTCTTACAACTACCGTAAATAGTTAACAATAATCGTTAAGCCTATTGATAGTCAGCGGAATAAGAAAATATGTCTAAAGATCTTTATAACCATTAATAACGCTTTATTGTTTCGTCTCTATACTTTTTCCTCATTCCCCACCCACGAAATGATCTTGTTCTTAATTTAAAGTTACAACATGGACAATACTGATTTTCATCCCATTTAATAAATATCTCACATGTACTACATCTTTTCTGACCTTCCTTATATCTAGACGGAATATGATAATTTCTTTTTGCCTTATATCTTATACAAATTCCATTACAACTCATACCGATTTAAAACGAAAGAATAATCTTGTAGAGAGAATAAATATGTACTTAATTTTGCAGTTCCTCACTCAACTCATTCACCACCGGCCTTATCCTTTTTGTTATAATTTCGTTTATGTCAGGTATAAAGTAATGATGATTAACAAATACAGAACTACTTATCCTTCCTTGCAATAAATCAATAATTTCAGGCTCTATACCTTTGTTTCTTAATTAGGTAGCAAAGACTTTGCGGCAATAGTACATGTTCATTTTATACCGATGTTTGACGACTATTTCACTTAATCCTGCCAAATAGCGCTCCTTGTTTGGAGCAGCCTTTACAATTTCCAAAAAATGGGGATTAATGATATACTAACTACCCGTTTTTGGTTTGTCTCAGAAAAATAAAAGAAAATTGATAATGCTTTAAAATTCCGCTTTCTTTATCCACATAATCACTCTTTGGTTTTTATCAACCAAATTGCTTTTTGAGTACCGTTCGGCCGAAGGCCGGTAAGAGTATTGAACAATATTACATTTTTGTATTCAAGAGGTAAAACTGTCGATATTTTTCCAATCCAGTCTGTCAGTGATTTGAAGTCATTATCGTTTTCATCAAATATTGACTTAAGGTAGCAAGCGACCCATTTCCATTTGACCACTTGAGATTATACCTTTTGATTAAAGTGAGCCAACTATCATACATTCCCATGAATTTTGATATAGCGGCTAAAGCCCTCATGACGTGGGATTTTAGGTCCGGAGTCCTACTAATCAGTGAAGATATTTTTAATCACTGCTTTTAATATAGCTGATTTAGAAAGTAGCGAAGCATATCAATCAGCAAAGATTGATAGAATAATTCAAAAACCAATAAAACTTTCTATTTTAAAAAAGCTAATTGAAGAAGTTTAATAATTGAAAATGAAGTAAATAATCCAAACTATAGCGGTATTAAGTTACAATCTCAATTCATTGATTACAATTGTTTCTGTTACTTAGTTAATTCATTTGAGTTTTATAGCCCTACCATGATGGTTTACCATTTCTAATTTTTGTTTCCCAGTTAATCTAGCATCAAAATCAAGTTGGTTGTATATACAAACTCCTTTTAAAGGTGCATCAAATTGTGTAGGTAATGATAATTCATAGTCTATTAATTCCTTGTAAAGCATTTTAAAAAAGTAAGAACCCATGTCTGATAATATAGAAACACCATCTTTTCTCTTATCAACAGCAAACTTGAGCAATTTATCTTTGAATTCCACCATGGGCACTTTTCCAAAGTATTGATTTAAAGAATCTGCAATTATCAGGGAAATATCACCTTCATGATGAAATTCATCCAGCTGTATATGGCCCATTGAAAGATTTTGTCTTACTGACCCTACCGTTTCATAAAAAGGATTGAATAGAATTATTTCATTTTTCATATCAAATTGTCTTTGTATATAGTGAGTATAAAATTCCCTGAATGTTTTAAGATTTGAATATATAAGCAAGCAATGAAATCCATACTTTGATTCAATGATTTTCTTCACTGCATCTTCAATTGTGAGGTTGGAAATTGTTTTGTTGACTCGGATTAAAAACACTCTCCTTTATCTTATTCTTGTAAATCAAAACTTAATAGGATGAACGTTTTTGTGATTTTGGTTATTGTACTTTACCGTACTTCGGCTAAATCAAAGTGCACAAAGTTAACAGAAGAAGATAGACTAAAACATATTATATTTAGATAAAATATTGTGATTATTGGATTACAACAGAAGAACTATCATTTTACCCATCGTGCTTGCATCTTCAATCATTTTGGCAATATTATCGTATAGTTATTTTACACAAACAGCGAATCAAATCCAAGAGCTCGCTATAGATGATTTACAAACAAACGCCGAGATAGAAGCCTATAGCATTTCTAATAGTTTATCAAATGCAATTTCTGCTATAACTTCCAATCTAAAACTAATTGCTAATTCCCCTTCAACAATGGAAGGAAACATCTCTAAAATTCAAACCTTGCTTAATCTTGGTCTGGAGTCTACAAGTAACCTGACTGACGGCTATTACTTTTTGGATAATAATGGAAGATTGAAAACTTTCACTGGCATAGAGAAAGAACAAAATGCAAACTATAGGGATATCGACTTAAGTCATAGAGAATATTTCCAGATTCCAAAACAGAATGAAATTCCATATATCAGTACAGTTATAGATTCGAATGATAACGTACCCAGAATGTATATTTCGTTTCCCATTCTCGAAATTAATCAAACAAGGTTATCAGAATCAGTGGAATCACAATCTAATCTCAATTTGACTAACTTTAAAGGAGTGATGGTTGCATCTATTGCAGCAAAAACACTTGGAGATTTTCTTGAAGGCGAGATACATCCTAAATTTGATGGTGATATAGCCTTCATGGATAGAGATGGCACCATAATATATACACAAAATCAATCCTACATTGGCAAAAATATCTTTGGAAATGAATTTCAATCGTATTTGAAATCAATTTTGAAGGGTAAGGTTGATGAGTTTAATAATATAATAAATAAAACACTTGATTCGGAAAGTGGATTAAGTGAATTTAACTTTGAAAATACAAGCACAACAATAGCCTACGAGGCAGTTACAGGCCTTAATATCAATGATAATGACGAATTCGACAATAGTATTGGTACCTTATTTATTACGATTCCTCATACCCTGGCAGGTGATGTGGCATCTATAATTGATAATCAAAAGATTACCAATTTTTCCATTATAGCGTTAATTGTTGCGATAGCAACTGTTATAGCTTTCGTCTTACTAAGATGGAACAAAATCCTGAAAGGACAAGTATCGCAAAAGACTTCTCAATTAAGAGAGACTGTAGATAAATTAAGTAAAGCTAATGAAGACCTCAAATTGCATGACAAAATGCAAAAGGAATTTATCAATATAGCTGCTCATGAATTAAGAACACCCACTCAAGCGATATCCGGAAACCTGGAATTAATTGAAATGGCTTATCTTCCTACACTTTTCGAACGACCATCAGATAAACTAAACTCTTCTGATATCGAATTTGAGAATTTGGTAAAAGATAAGGATAGATTACAACAATTCAAATCAATCCTTGTTTCAACTTTTAGAAATTCACAAAGACTTGAGAAGCTCATAAACAATATTCTAGACGTATCAAGAATTGAAAGTGATAAGCTACAGCTACAAAAGGAATACTTCAATCTAAATGAAAAAATAAAGAATGTAATAAAGGATATTCATCGCAATGACACTACTATTAATGCACTGCCTAATAGTCTTGATAAAAACGTCAATATAGAATTTGAATCTTCTGAAGACCAGATAACTGTTTTTGCAGATAAAATTAGAATGTTTGAGGTGCTAACTAATCTTATAACCAATGCAATAAAGTTTTCAAATGAAAAGCCCATTACCATTTCGGTCAAAAAGATTCAACAAAATGCAGTTGAAAGCAAATCTCAACAGAATAAAGGTAAAGAACTCAGTTTAGATGAAACGCAGAAAAATAAAGGAGAATTGACTATAATGATGGCATTAGTAACAGTCAGAGATAGAGGAAATGGAATAGACTCAGATATTCTGCCAAGATTATTTACAAAGTTTACTACCAAATCAAATCAAGGTACTGGCCTAGGATTGTATATAGCAAAGAGCATAATTGAAGCGCATGGCGGACAAATTTGGGCACAAAATAATTATGATGTTGAAAAGGGAGCTACATTTTCGTTTACTTTACCATTAGCCAAATGAATGTCGGTTTGTGCGAATATCAACTTGGTATGCTGGAATGTAACAATATTATATAATAGGCGGTAGTAAGAATGAAATAACCGAAAATAATGGGTTTAAGAATCACAAAAATCTTCAATCGGCCTCTGAAGCGCTATATATTCGGAGGGTCAATTATCATACAATGTACATTAAAGGACCGGTATCTTCCTAAAACATATGGGGGCCCGGGGATTTACCTGCACTGAATCCACAACTTAAACTGTCCAAATAGGCTATTTAGTATGTTAGTTATGCGGCCATTATCCTGGTTAGTGGAAAATGTGTTAAAATCGGAATATTAGGGGTTAATCCTATTAGTAATAGTACATATCTTACTTTCATCCGGATGAATAACTCCCGAACAGTCTTCGCTGAAGGTTGTTGTTGGATGATTTCCTAGATTAGCATTAATAGGAATATCTTGTGTTACTTGATAAACTCCCAAAGCCTAATGTAACAGCGGTTCCTAATTCTGACCCTTGAAAGGTATCTGGTGACTAGTGATTTCCGCTAATATGGATGGAAAAATCAGAAGCTTGCATCCAATCGCAAAAGTTATCAATTACATGTACCACCACTCTCAAATAACCGAAATCTACACCTTGTCCTAGTGCTTTGAGTGCATTGTAATTATCCGAGTCGATTAGTATTTGCTTGTAATGTTTGTTACTGTTAACCATAACATATGTATGGAATTGATATTATTTAAGTATTATCTATTCTAGTAACATAGTTAGTACATTAGTAAAGCTAGATTATGTGATTCTTGTTAAAACATCACACTAGTGCGTTCATGAATAAGACTTTTGTATTTAGTCTCCTTATTGTCTAATCATAATGTGTTAGGAAAATTAACTTTCAAGTCACATTTTTTTGAATCATTTTATTTAATACATCAAAATCATATAAAGTGAGATGAAAAAAGATAACTTTCAGACAATAGATGAATACAACAGTGCATTTTCTGAAGAGATTCAATCTACGCTCGATCTAATAAGACAGACAATAAGGGACGCAGCGCCCAATGCTATCGAGACAATCAACTATCAAATGCCAACTTTTAAGCTCAACAACAAAAACCTTGTACATTTTGCAGCATATAAAAAACATATTGGATTTTATCCTGCGCCTTCCGCAATAGAGAGATTTAATGATGAATTGTTGTCTTATAAATGGTCAAAAGGAGCAATCCAATTTCCACTTGACAGACCCATTCCTCATGATTTAATCAAACGGATTGTTATCTTTAGAGTTAAAGAACTATCTAGTCAGTAGTAGTTTTTCGTAACACCATTTTTTACATTGTTTTAATTATAATTCCTTAACGAGATGAATAAGATTTGTTGCGATTGGAGTGATCACATAGATACCCCCAATGTAACCAGTATATGTACCACTAATTTCCTTTACAAAACCACTTCTATTAAGCTTCAGAAGAGAAAATCTAAATTGTTCTTCATTAAAGCCGCAGACATGCTTCAATTTATCCCATCCAGTATTTATTACAGTTTTCACTTCGTTATAGAGATTCTCGGTCGGTTCATATTCTTTTTTCATTATCTGTTGCTGGTTAATTATATTTTTGATTAGTAACAGATCATTCAAGCTTAAATCTTCTAATAAGTTTAAAAAATCCTATCTATTCTCTCTCAAATTTTTATTTTCTAATAGTATGGAATTAGAAAGAATCCTAGCGAATATCTTTTTCTTCCCACTAACTCGATCTCTATGGATTTATGAAATATCTTTATGACTAGATCATAGAATTCTTCAGTTATGACAGTCTTTATCAATCTTCATAGCATCTACATAAGGTTTATTCGGAAATCATAATTGTTATATACCATAGTTTCTAAAAAATCAAGATGCATTCAGAAAATCCAAATGTCAATAAAATTGATCAACAATTATTAAATGAATTCATGTTAAAAGCAGTGGGGGATGTTGCAAGTAGTATGTGTGCAATGCTTGTTATTATGGAATCGATCTATTTAGCTCCTTTTATGAAATCAATAAAATCTATAAATTGATCATTATTTGTAAAGGAATTGATATTCATCAATTTTAGATATTCTTTAATGGAACTACGCATATATTCTTCTGCTTTTTCCAACCATACCTGCGGAATTTCATCTCCACTTCCGTGAACTAATTTACTTCTTTCCCCATATACCTTTTTCATATCATTAAATAGATCTCTTTGTTGATTTGAGCTATTACCCAATAGCCGTGAAAATCTCCACGCTAACTTATGGCTAATAGAATCTGATTGTTTCCCTGAAAATATAGCTTCGTATGTTATCATGAGATCAAGAAATTTATCTGCTTTGTTAGTTTTTTCGTACGCAGAATTGAAACGCCTAATTGGCAGGTCATTATTCTTGTTAATTGGCTGTTTAAGTAACTGTAAAATAGATACAATCAGATCAACTTCATCCCTGCTTATAGTAAAAGAATAAGGAAACAAAACTTCACCTTGATTAGCCGAAGGCCACAAACTTGATACATCATAGTCAAGAGGTATAATAGTCATTGAATTGTCTGACAAGGGATGTTTAAACAATATGAAAGGTGCACCAACATATCCCTTTTTCAATAATCTTAACGCAGTTACCAAATTTTGTATTTGTACTTTAATTTTTTTATGTAGATTCTCCCCTATAGAATAAAATTTATCATAACATTCAATCTCTAGTAAAAATACTGATCGATGAATGGCAAAGGTTCTTTCACTTGAGTAACCTCCATATGCAGCAATCAAAAATGTCTTATCAGCATCAGTCATTGATCTTAAAGTTGCCTTTCCTACCGAATCAATCAATTGACCAAAGTCTATATTAGTACAATCACTTTCCAAATTGAAAAAAGGTATAAGAATCTGTACGATTGTCGTATTTTCGTCATAGAAGTAAGTTTTTAATTTCTTGTATTCCTCCGTTAACTTCGAACGATTGAAACTACCTTCTTCATAACTTGCTTTAACAATCTTCCATATGCTTGACAGTAATAAATCGAACTCATCTTCAAACTGTTGTCCCCAATAATCTCCTATTTTGTTCTTGTTTTTGAGGGCATTCGACGATTTAATAGCCATTATACAATTCTTGTATTCTTGAAGTGCTTTAATTTGGGGTTTTTCCTCGATCAAGAATTCTTCAAATAATCTATCAGAGAGAGGTTTATCCGTTTGAAGTCGTGGATTTTTAATAGGATTTTCGTTATCTAAAAAATGTTTTGAATACTTCTTGTCCATGTATGGTGGGATATGCTGGTCTTGAACTATAGTGATAGTTGTTATTACTTTCTCAATTAAACGTTCTAGAGATTCTTGAAGTGAAATGTTCTTTGACAAATAAATTGTCATAATGCAGACCAATTTTATTAATATTCTTATTCACAAATTTAGTTGAATTCTAGAAAAGTGTAGATCATTTTAATAATAAAAACGCTGTAACACTAAGCCTTCACTGCCCATTTATCGCTTAAAGAGAATACAGTTCTAACAATAGGCAAAAGGTCTATTCCTTATCCTATCATGAGCAAATTTAAATCTCTAAAAATATTAACCTTTTTGTGTCAGAAAATTATAATGAATATTTTCATATTTGGGACGTTAAGACAATATTAGGAGTTGATTTTAATGCTCCAAATCACACCAAAATGTGTTATAATATACTTAACATCAATCCTCGACAGAAAACAGATAAAAAATATTTACTTCTCCAGCATCTTACTACGGGGTACAAATTAGGTGCCTCTTCGTATTACTATTCGCAATTAAAGAGTTATTCCGCTTACTATACGGTAACGCCTCTCCAAGATGGCAAATTAGATATTGAAGTGGATCCTAGAAGCCAAGGATATTTTCAATTAAGCATAGATAATTTCTTTACTATGACATGGGGGGCGGTAATTTCGGTTTGTAGAGAACTGTGGAAAGTTTATAACTTGAAACTAAATTCAAACGAAGTAAACTTTTACTTTATCAAGCAACAATTCAATAAAGAGTTTAAGAACACGGATATCGCAAAGTACTTGGACAAAATTAACAAAGAAATATGGTTTATCTATTTAAATGGTGCGAGGAACCGAATGGAGCATGGACAAGTAATCATGATTGAAATCAAGAGTAAAACTGGAGATATGGTGATTGCTGATGATCAAAACGTCGACGGAGAATCGCTTACTACAATGATGCATTATGAACCTGTACCATGGTGTAATACCATATTTGACGAGACATGTAAATTCGTTGACTATTGCTGTCGTGATATGAACGTGCTCCAGTATGAATAACAAATTTGTCGTTTAGCAAGTCCCGTCCCAACAATTTTGAATAGTCTTTCTGGAACCTAAAATATTGATTAAGGACATGGACATATCCTAGATATCCCTAGAAAGGAATGAATACTTTTTTTGATTAAATAGAATTCTTTTTTTTATATTCGTCTAATAGATCAACCAAATCCTCTGATACCGCTTTATTTAGCTTGCCTCCATTCTAGAGCCTTCACTACCTTCACTACTTTCAACGTTGCTGATAACTAATCATTTACTCAATTACTTAATAACAACATTAAAAAATAAAACCACGAATAGCCCAACCATTACCATGTATAGGTAATACTTAAATATCATCGATGTCATAAATATGATATGTTTGGCAGTAACAAACAGTATAAACAAATCTTGATAGACTCTGATAATTATCATGCATTAAAAGAAATGGGTAAAACAGGTGATTCATTCAATTCGGTAATTAGCAAATTGATTAAGAACTACGGAGTGACAAATTAAATGTCTGAATTAGAAGACGTAATCATAAGAGACTCTGACAAGCGATTTAGATTAAGGATTCACGACTACCTACGAAGCTTAGGTGTTTCACAAATCATAGGAACTGCAGAAGATTTAGAAATCGAGTTTATTGGAGGGGATTATAATCTTAGAGTAATTTACCCCCAGAAGTTGGACGAGATATCCGAAATTATGAAAAGGAAATTACTATTGGAGACTGAATTAGGGATTAAGGAGATTGATTACATTAGTTTGTACCGCAACGATCACATTCATGAGATCCAAAACATTTTGAAAGAAATCAGTTTCCTATAGATTTGATCATATCTTAAACAATTTCTCTTACAAATAATTTTGATCAATACAATCGCTGTGCAAATAATATTAAATTTACAATAATCCTGCAAATTAGTATATTAATCGTTTTACCATTTTTCAATTCAAGTTACTGTGATCGCAGGTCCTCCACTAACTACATAAAAAGGATTTCCATTTTTGTCATATCTGTCTACTAATCTCTTTAGGAACGATATAGAGTATTTTATACTAATTGTTTTAGGCTTAGGCGACTCAGTTAAATAATTATTCCAAGGTTCTTTAAGTACTTCAAAGTTTATAATCTCGTTAGGTGAAGAATCCAGTTCGTCAGGTTTAGGTTCGTTATTTTGTTCTCCCATCTTTTCTTTTGGCGCAGTTATAGAAAAGAAAGGAGGGACGAATTCGAAAGCAAATTCATTTTCGTTTGTTCCTTCAAAAACCTTTCCGAGTATGATTCTTGCCCTCAAAGTGGTTCCATCATCCAACTTATACTTGTTCCAATCTTCTTTCAGTATCTTGAATTCAACTTCTCGATCATTTGCACTTGGTTTCGACATAATTTACTTCACTATTTCCTTAATGAGGTTTTTTCTTTCTAGACCGATTGTACCATAT
Organism: Candidatus Nitrosocosmicus sp.; assembly: GCA_041747305.1. Lineage (GTDB taxonomy): Archaea > Thermoproteota > Nitrososphaeria > Nitrososphaerales > Nitrososphaeraceae > Nitrosocosmicus. The sequence goes on along the minus strand of JBGTFK010000096.1, from coordinate 31,666 downwards.
TCTTTAACTGGTTCTGTAAAGACAGGAACAGGATAAGGCACCTTAAGAATTTCTCGCACTTCAGGTGAGACATTTGGAGGCACAAAATAATTCTCTGTTTTAACACTGGAACTACCATCTGGATCCTTCGTGTAAATTATAGTATACATTTTTTCAAAGGAGTCCCAATAACTGGCTTCATTGGGAGTTGTTTTTTCCTCAACAATAGAATTAAGGTCCTTTTTAAGGAAAATTAAATCAATACTTTTTATCAAATGATCCATTAATTTTTCTAATTCCGGTGATTGTAAACTCATAGTAAAAGGTCCAGATGGATAAAGATATTGTTTTATCTCTTTAAGATTTATTACTATTGATCCAAACAATTCTGATTCTAACATACCCTTTTTACATATCATTGATGCGAATATAGCCAAGGCGAGACTTTCAGCAATTATAATATCTTCATACTTGTATGACAAATGGATTTCTTTCATTTTTTTGGATAGAGATGTCATCATCTCCAATTCATTAATTTGTACTATATATTGGAAAGCAGCTAATCCCCTTTTAATTATTTCAGAACGATTACCATTTACGTTGGTATTTCCATCAGAGTTTTTAATAAAGTTAAAGATTTCCTCCTCATTTGGACCATATTTCAATAAAAGAGAATATTTAGATTTATCATTCATATCCTAGGATATATATCTAAATATATACTCTTTTATATATTATGACAAAAATCTCTGTAAATTGATTCTGCATAAATCATTGGGTCAACATAAATCACATTATTTAGATTTGTTGGATGAGATTTGCCTATTCTAAACATTTCTGGCACTTCCTCTTTATTAATTGACACAATAGGTCTAGTAATGTGAGGAGTAACTGGAATTAAAGAAGATACAAGTCGTGACGTATCAAAATATGGATGATGAAAGGAAGGTTCAAACCATACCCTGATTCGGTCGTTAGAGATGTTGATAACATCTGTGGTTACAAATTGCCAGGATCTTCTAATTATGGCTCTACAGAATTCTGTACCGTTGTAATAAATGATTATTATAGGCTCATAATCATGTATAGGAAAGATGCCATCTAGAGGCCAGTGAAACCAATATATCTCAAAATTGGTATAACCTTCATGAATAACATTAATCAACGTTGGATCATAGCAATAGCATTCTGGTTGAATTCGGTTATTACTCAAAGTTTCTGATGGCTCAAATAATATGCAATCCTTATAAAAAGCATCTGTTCATTCTAATGCATCTCATAATGATATAGGTTTGGCCTGGAATTGTATTCATACTTTAACACAATAAGTGGACACCTGGTCCGGCTCATATGTGCTTTCTTCTTAGGGTTAAAGATCAAATAGGAGTTCAGAGAAATAACCTAATTGACCCGATGTCAATTTTGCCACAAGGGATTAAACTCTAGCTACATTCGAATCGGATCAAAAGAATCCTTCAAGAAAACAGGGCTTTATTGTATTACTTTTGATATCTACTATTCACCTAACCTTACAAAACAGTATACTGTAACACAAAAACAGTATACTATGGAGAATTCAGAAATAAACGCATACCGGGTTCAAACCAACGAAAAAAGAGTGCTCCGGCCGGGATTTGAACCCGGGATCGTCGCCTTGAGAGGGCGAAATGCTTAGCCGGACTGTGTGGCTACTACTACTTTGTCTGCTATAAGCAGCAGTAGCAGCCTCTACACCACCGGAGCTTGCGGTTTTTATTAATCTTGAGGGGTTATTAATATAATACTTTGTAATACTTTCCCTTATTCCACTGAAAATAGGTCTGGCGAGGTAGAAATTAGCTCGACTGGTACTAGTAATTTCATGTACCGGTTATTGCTTTCCCGAAAAGGTGAAACTATGTTTCCATCTGTAATTGGAATCAAAAGTACGGCCCCCAAAAAGATGAAGTCGAGGAAAAGAGGATTTAGGAATATATTATAACTAAGACCAAGTTAAAGATTGGTTCAGGATCCAATTGTTTATGGATCACCGTCACATCTAAACGAAAGAGGTTCTAAATCTGGTGTAATTTTGAAAAATGTTTTCAATAGGTAAGAATCTTTGACTAATTTTGAAAAAAAATTGTTCAGTACTAATAATTAAATGATTATATCCCAAAATAGGTTTGTAATTCCTAGAATTCTTGACGAATAGTTATTTCCTGCCCTGGGTCTATTTCTAATTAATCATTATCTTAATTATTCTTACTAAATCTTGATTCATGGGCTGATCCATAGAATTGGTAGTAACATTCGCTATTTTATCTACAACTTCCATTCCTTGCGTAACCTCTCCAAATACTGTGTATTGGCCATCCAAGAATTTCGAATTATTTAGTACGATAAAAAACTGAGATCCTGCACTGTTAGGATCAGACATACGGGCCATAGATAACATCCCTCTTTCATGGGGTAAGATGTTAAACTCTTGATTTATTGTGTACCCTGGACCTCCAGTTCCCCACGTATCTTTACCGATGCTAGTATTCTTTGTGTTTGAATCTCCTGCCTGAATTACAAATCCCGGTACTATTCTATGAAATACTACTCCATCGTAAAACCCGTGGTTAGCGAGATCTTGAAAATTCTTAACATGGTTAGGAGCTACATCAGGAAAAAACTCAATTCTTATCGCACCTTGAGTCGTTTCAATTATAGCTGTGTTATTTCCTGAGGTTTGGTTGACTGTCGCAGCACTAGCATTATTTTGCAGAGATCTTTGATTCGCAAGAATATTTGATTTCGAGATACTATTATCCTGATTTATATTCCAACTAATTGAGTTTAGTAAATGATTGAATATTGCATTTGTTTTGTTATACTGATCTGTATTGGTAACAAATACGAACCGATAGATATTATCATTATGGAATAGGAAGGTATTATTAGAAACAAATAGGGATTTTTCTAGATCATTGTCGATCAATGATATCAAGTATGACATACCGATATCATCATGAATACTCATTGGTGTAATATCCTCTACTAGGATTAGATATGAATCGTTTAGATTCATATTAAGATGAGATTCCTTGGCCTGTTGAACAACATTGGTAAAATCAGTAGAATTTTGGCCATAGATACTAGGACTAATACTGAATCCATCTTTCTCTATAGTACCTATCTTTAGATCCTTATCGGGATCAAATCGCGTTTCTTTTCCTTCTTTTTGCAGATTAACATCTGTAGGATATTCCAAAGACAATCCTAGTTTACTACTCGTATAATTTCCCCAATCCTTGTTTTTAATGTCCGATTGCTCAATTTTCTCTTGGGCCAACTTTAATTGATCTTCCAATAGTAACAAATCGTTTAAGTTAGATGAATTCATTGACGGCTGGTTACCCATTTGCATTCCACTTGATCCATTTGACATATTTGGGTCCAACATAAATGAAAAGTTTGAAGAAGCGTCTGGTAGGAAACTGGTATCATTTATGGAAGTTTGACTATTACTTTCTTGTGGCAGATAGGCGGACCCAAAGCCTAATATGACTCCAATAAAAATTGGTACCAAGATTCTTAGTGACATGTAATTTTCTTGTTTGACGTGAAATATAAAGTGATTCCAAAGTTAGGTTGATAAAACGTAGATATATTTACTTTCAATTCTTGCTTTCTTATGATTTTGGGTCTATTAAGATTTAAGAGGTCATATTTACTTTTTTTGTTTATCCAGATTATTATTTATCCTTGTGATATCAACAAGCACTATAATTGGACTATTTTTATCGCCAATTCCTACACAGATTATTATAGGTAGATATTACCAACGGATAACTATCCACGAAATCGATCACGTATGAATAGTAACTCGTTGCGATCAGCATCGATATCAATTGCTATAACCGTAGGAGTATGTAAAGACTTTATCGCCTCTTTTAAAACGCAAGAAAATTCCTCGGTACTGGTTATCCTATATCCTTTTGCCCCAAAGCTATCTGCGAGCTTTACAAAATCAGGATTATTAAAATTAGTAAAAACACTTTTACCGAATTCTAATCTTTGTTTGGTAGATATCACGCCTAAATCCGAGTCACACCACACTATAATAATGATTGGAAGTTGTAATCGTACTGCTGTTTCTAGTTCTTGAACATTCATTAGGAAACCACCATCTCCGCACATTGCCACCACCTTGCTAGAAGGACAAGCTAGTTGAGCACCAATTGATCCGGGAAGTGCAAATCCCATCGAACAAAATCCATTGCTTATTATGCAGGTATTGGGATTAAATGTCTTGTAAATTTTTGCTATCCACAATTTATGAGCTCCAACATCTGATATCAATATATCTTCTGAAGAAAGAACACTTCTAACTTCATGAATTAATTTTTCAGGTTTGATCGGATAAGATTCGTCACCTTTGAACTGCTCAATACGCCAATCCACTTCCTTCTTAATTTTCCTAAATCTTGCCTTCGCACTATTTATTTTTTGTCTATTAATAGAATTTATTTGAAATTCGTTCTGGTATTTCTTAATAGAATTTATCAGGAAACTTATGGTTAAATTCAGGTCACCAGAAATTTCTATATCAGGATTATAGTAGTTGTCAACTTCTGCAGATGTAGAATCAATATGAATTATTTTTTTGAGATCAGATCCATTCCAATTTTTAGGACTGTATTCAACCAAATCATATCCGATAGAAATCACAACATCGGCCAATTTCAGAGCGTGTAAAGCATAGTCGGATTCCTTTATCCCAACAGTCCCCATATGATTTGGAGAAAGATCAGAGATCACGCCTTTACCCATGAATGTATTCATCGAATAAAATCCTGTCAAATCTGCAAATCGTCTAATAATATTTGACGCGTTGTTTCGAATGCAACCATTTCCAATTAGAATAACGGGTGAATTTGACTTCAATATCATTCTTGTTGTGTCTTGGAGCATTGATGGGGTCGGACCTGAAATTATACCACTTTTACTTCTTAGTGGTTTCAAAAATGATTCCATTTTTGCCACGTCAACAGGTAAATCCAAGTGAGTTGCCCCCTTTTTTTCTTCAGCAGATATCTTAAAAGCTCTTCTCAGAATTTCAGGTATACTATCAGCATCCTTTATGGACCACGTCCATTTGGTAATGGGAATAAACATAGTTACAGGGTCCATATTCTGATGAGACTCTTTATGCATCTGGTTAATTACAGTTTGACCGGTAATTGCAAGAAGCGGGGATCTGTCCATATTAGCACTAGCTACCCCCGTGGTAAGATTAGTGGCTCCTGGACCAAGAGTTGCGAGACAAACACCAACCTTATTGCTTAATCTTCCGTAAACATCTGCCATAAATGCAGCTGCCTGTTCATGCCTCGCCAGAATAAATTTTATAGTTTCTGATTCTGATATTGATAGCATAAGATCATTTGTTTCCTCTCCGGGGATTCCAAAAATATATTCAACATTTTCGGCCTCTAGGCACTTTACAAATAGATCAGAAGCTTTCATCTATGAGAAAATGCAACATATCAATGATAAAAATATGATCCAAATGTATGAGGTAATGATGGATGGAGAGTTGAGTGAATGAAACATGATTGTTCAAACTAGGTGCCATTTGAAATGTTTCCACATTTCATTTCTTATTATAAAATATATATATAGGTCGGTAGAATGAGTGACTTCAATTTGTTAGAGTCCGAATCACCAAGGCTTTTTTCCATTTTTGAGAATAAATTGGTTGTAATATTTGGATTTGTTATTCACATCGTAAGCTTGCCATATCCAAAAAATCAAATAAATTAGCCCGAAAGGAACAAAAAGAAATGTTATCCCTAGAATTACCCATCCGATTACTAGTATTATTATGCCTCTCCTTATCTTACCGATATACAAGTGACCTATTCCGTTGAATCCTATGATGCCAGCGATCAGTGCGAGAGCAATGGCTGATCCAATATTTTTAGTTTGAGCGGCCATAGTTACTGCAGTAGCTGTATTCTGTGGTTTCCCACAAGCAGGACAAAAAGAAGAGTTATCGGAGGGTAAATCTCCACCGCAGTTTCTGCAAAACACCATAATTCTATTAATTTATAAAATAATATAAAGATATTAATAAATCAAGGGTTGTCTAAAATCTAATTCATGGTATCAAAAATCTCAATATATATTTATCAATAAATCAACTCAACCACAAAATGTATCAACGATGATCAACATAGCCGCCAAGCAGGAATTATTTTGTACGAATTTGGTTATCCCACATGCCTCCGAGATAATTTTGAATATTATTTTTCATTTATTAGACTTTCAAGCAGTGGGAAAAATGAAATCGGAAAAAATACGCATGGACTTGAGTTTTGTACTTGCCCACTTTGTTTATGACCTTATGCATAGGTGTTATCTATGATACCAAAGGTGAAATCCAGAATATTATTTTGTTAATTATCTATTCCATATCAACCCAAGTACTGCACCACTGGATCTGACAATACGAGTTCACGGATATAAAACGAGGTTGGATGGGAGAAACAGGAGTTGTTGGGCCCCTTGTTACAGCAAATGCACAGGTATCTATCTTTAACATCCTTGAAATTTTTCTCCAGTATTTGATATTCCCACTAATTAGTTGAATTGACATTGAGATGGGATCAAAGATACACAATAGAACAATCAAATACTAATTATGGTGACTGCGAAATATCCACTAACTATACATTATTTATACAATAACATAAAACGGATGTATATATAACTCATAATAAATTGATACCCTTTCCACACAAAGAAGTGATGCTTGATTTGAATGTCCTGATTCCAATCTCATCTGTCCTTTCTTTGATATCTGGAGAGATGGTCTTTAACCCTGTGTTAAAGGTTCGTCTACTGGGTAGATGTGATAATGACAGCCCGCATGCTTTGGTAATCCTTCTGCTATACTGTATATCCAAGGAAAGAAAATGATGCAATGACCGTTTTGAATCAAATCTAAACCATTTGAAACTATAAACCGTCGAAGGATTATATTGGGTGAGTATAGATAAGGTCTACACTTAGCGCCTCAATGTTTTTTGATATACGTTCATAACCAATCAATTATTACAACAAGATACAAAATACTAATTAGAATGGATGATGAACTATAACCTGATGGTCTTGTGGAAAGTATCTGTTTCAATAAAAATATGGTTATTTATAAGACCAGCTTTATTTGTTAAGAATTATGTCCCAGTCTCAGATAATTAAGTTAAGTAGGTCTACCTTTTAATTGGTTTAGTTCTATTACTAGTTGACTTAAAGCAGTCTTTACACAAAGTATCATTTGTTTCTGAAATAAACGCTTTCCCACACGATGCACATTTTATCTTGTGTTCTTTGTACATTTAGTAACTGTATCCTATCAAGATATATATATTAAACAAGAATTATCGGGTAACTAGTCCATTGCTAAAAACTGTATATAACATGCTATAATCTTTACTAAACATCAATGTCAATAAAGTGGAAGTGTCAGGAATACCTTATTGGACAATAAGAGCATTAAATGTGATTTGTCAGGTTTTTTTGTCATAAGTTAAAGTAAACTTGTCTAAAAGTGGATCAATTATAATTACAAATGAATTATACATAGAAGAATTTCCAGAATCAAAGAGTTGTTTCTTAAATTCAACCAATACATCTATAACAAATGTAGCAGCCAAATCGCGGTTGAAAACATTTGAGGCGTTTTCTATTTGGTGGGAAATCCATTCTGTAAACATAATAAATTCGTCTATTTTATCGGACCTTACTAGGAACATACCTAGTCGAGTATATTCTCCAATTAAACTATTAAAAATGTGAATTTTGTCATTCGTTTTGGACGTGCTATTAATTACGGATAATTCAGAAAGAATCAGGTCAATCAATGATTTTTCTTTTGGATCAATTATAAGCGAGAATGGATCAGTTGAAGTTCGCTGCGTATTTTGGCTTGATAAACCGTTTTCAGAATCCAGATTCAATACATTATTTTTTCCATCTTTTTCTTTTTTTATATCATCAGGTTTGGATCCTAAAGATTTTATTTTTTGTCGATCCTTAGAGAGTTTAGGACCTTTTCCATTTCTATCAGGTTTACAAAATATAAAGGGCCTGCCCATTGGATCGCCCTTATCTAGTATAAACCTCAGTATATTAAATAAACCCGAAATACATGATCCAACAACATCGATATCCCTCGAATTAGATGCCTTCACTGCTATACTTTGTATAAGATCAATTCCATACAATGGATCGGAGTTTAGACTTCTATCTTTTGTTACCTGCACTGCTGAAATTATTGTTGAATAGGTTTTATCATTTTGTTTTTGAGAGTTATTTTCTTTACTATATTTATGATCATTCCTATGATTGTTTTCAACATTTTGACCAAAATTATTTTCACTTCTATTTTCTCCCATATCGTCTGGAGCTGATTCACTTCTTTCGTTTTTTTTATACTTATAAAGTATACCCAACATATCGTTTTTGTTTACCCTATTTCCCAACGGTTTGGACCATTCCAACCAGTAATGATACTCATTTTCTATCATGTTTTCGTCTTTGGGAATAAACTCAGAATGCTTGTTGCTTTTTTTACTAATTTCAATAAATAATTCTTTATGGATGGTCTTGTTGATCTTATCCCAATCGATTCTAGTTATTATTCCAGTTGAATTTGATCGTAAGTCCATTAATTTGAAAGCATTTGCTTTATTGATAGTTTCTTCTGTGGTATTTCTATCGCTATATGATTTTAAGGAATTTACAATATTAGTAATGATGCTTGATATTAGTATATTTGGTCTCAGATAAGAACTAATATTTTTTAAAAATAAGACAAAAATAAATAGACCAACTATAGCTATGCTAACAGCTATATTTACACCTATTACAGGTACAAATGAAGTAGATGGATCGAAATTTGCAAGTCCAGCCATATTTGATGTTGAAACATTGCTTAAAAGTAATGAAACAAGATTGTCAATTTGTAAATCTTCAGTTCGAACAGTTTTTAATACTAACAAAGAATACGCGACTATAAAAATAAACCAACCTAAGGTAATTTGATTTATTTTGTCCTGCTCAAAACGATCTATCAAATGAGATGTGTATTTAGAGGTTGAAAGCTGAAGTGTAATCAACGTAATGGAAAATGCGACACCAAGTATGGTGGCCCAACCAGCACCTATGGTGGACAATATACTTCTTGCAGCGTCAGCACTTCCAGTAAAAATTAAAGAATCCAGGACTGGAGTATCAATTGAAAGGGAGTCAGAAAATATTACCCCATCAATATAAGAGGTAATAATAAAAAGAATTAAAGCAATGAGAGTAAATACTAGCGGATAAAAAAGAATTGACTGTCGAAAAACCAAAAGTTTGGATTTTATTTTTGAACTTGTTAAAATAAACATATTAGTAATAACTGACATCAATGATTACTTTTTGACATGGTCATTAATGTTTATAACGTGTACTTCTTTATTTCTCAATACTTGAATCACAGGAATTTCAGATGTTACCGCTACTATTGCAATATACCAACAATCCAGAATTATTGGTTGGCAGCCTGGTAAAAAAATAGATTTAGGATATATGCAATATTATTGTAACAATAAAACGGGCGTATTTATATTGCTAATTATCTTTCTCGTGTCGCTAAATAGGGACTTTATCCAAGAGTCCAAGTGAGACGATGACAGCAAGAGCAAGTCATATTGTGATTCATTTACTTCATTTACTATTTCGTCTACTGCCGGTCCTGTTCTTATTTTATATGATACCTTATTCTTAAAGCCAGTATTTCCGATGGTCTTTATTTTTTCTTCCATGGACTTTATAATTTGACCTTCTACATTAACCGAATAGTCTTGACTTTTTATCTCCGTAGCATTGCTAGACGGAGAAGTCATAGATTTATCCGTTAATTTTTCATTTGATACGTCCAAAGAAGTGTTTTCAAAATTGTCTATGTTTTCTATCACTTGTAATATATTTATCTCGGCACCTGAAAGATTTGATAGATAGATTGAATAATTTATCGCTTTATCAGATTTGTCTTTGCCATCGTAGGTTACCAATATTTTTTTAAATGACGGGAGATTTGACTTTACAATGGAATCGGGATTACTAAGAGATGCATCATCACTTTGATATTTTTTATCAAGATCACTAGACTGTAGATTTTCTGGAATAGTTTTATTCTGTTCATTATTAGAATCCATAGCATATTTTACCGATCATATTATTTAAAGGGCTAATAGATGGTTAAAACAACAGGGGGGTTGAAATTTACGGTCAAAAAATTGCTCGTACATTATTAGCAGATGGTATCGTGTGTTTATTTAGTTAGTTTTCTTTAGAACAAGATAACTAATAAAAACAAATTTTAATTTGATTCTAAAAATAAAGTATAGTCGGTGTTATTACTTATTATAGATCTAATGTCATAGAAATGCACAAAATGATCAATTGTAGAATCACATTTGCCAGAAGTATCCCATCGCAAAACTACAAATGGTGGAGGTGGGATAGATTCACCTCGTATAACACATGATAAATCGATATTGGATTGAGCAGTAGTATCTCCGAAATCGTCTACTATGTATGTATTGGTAATTACTGCCATAAAAACAACCAAAAATAAGATGGTATAGTGATTCATTAACTACATATTAGTATATTATAGAGCATTATTTAAGAATAGACCTGGTTGATAAAAGCAACAGCCATTGTCGTCTACAAAACTATTAGTATTTCGTTTGTCTATTATTAATAATTTAAAATTCAAGTTTGGCTGCATCTATAGTAACGTATTTGTATTCACTATTTTTTGAGACCCTATTGAATTGTTTGTAATAATATAAAAAAGGAACATCGTCTTTCGTGTGAAGGTCCCAAATCCAGAATTTATGAAAATGCCTCATTTAGCACGATACTCTTGGACTTATCTTTTTTATAATAAATTGTAAGATTGATTCGAAATTGATCTTCAATTTGATAAATAGTTCATAATACCAACCATCCTAACTCAGTGTTTTGAAGTCTTTTTAAGTAATAGTAACTATAATAAAACGAATTGATTATTTTCAATCTATTATTCCCCTTATTGACACTGTCAAGTTTTTATTATGTTTATGTCCAACAGTCTGACCCGTTATCGTTTTTGTATGCACAAGAACAGGATTCTAACAAGACTTTGGTTAGTATACCTAAAGGATCTGCAAATCCTGAAGTAGATATAACGAATCTATCTCCAAGGCAGTGGTATCAACCTAGTCAAATTAGAATTAATGTTAATGAGACAGTTACTTGGAATAATAATGATACTGAACAACATACAGTAACCAGTGGTATAGGTGGAGGATTAAACAGTTTATTGACCAATTCACAAGGAAATCCTAGTGGTTTATTCGATAGCGGCTTGTTTTCCGCAGGCAACTCTATATCTATTAGATTTAACAACTCTGGTACTTTCAATTATTTCTGTACTATTCATCCATGGATGGAAGGTATCGTGCAAGTAGTTAATGTCGCTGGAAGCAATATACCTTCTTTTGCAGTTGATGAATTGGGTAATAGAATTGAAGACTTTCCACTTTACAATTTAACAGATGATGGCGAGGTGGAGATTGGTTTGTCATGGACCCCTGACATTGTTGTAACAAACGAGCCGATATCCTTTATTATGGATTTTTTTGAATACCCAGAAAACTCTAGATTACATTTATGGTCGTATAATTTTGTAATAATACAAAATGGTACAGAAATTTATAGAACTAACGAAATTACACAAATTGGTTCGTCTGTTCAAACATATACTTTTTCTTCACCTGGAAAAACTACTATCAGAATTGAAAGTGGCGAAAATAAGAGTTCATTTGTCCAATTTGGCACTATAGTCTATCAAAATCCATACGGCGATGCAGGAAGCATACAAAACGTGTCTGATAATTCATTCAGATTAATATCTCCGTTAACTTTGGTATATGCGGTATATGCAATTATTATAATATTGCCACTGTTTCTAATAGTCATACTGATACTATACAAGAAAAAAAAGATATAAGATCATAGTGATTAATTCTAAATTACTATTTTTTATTTTAGTTAGTGACTTGAGATTATAACGCTGGTGATTGATCATAATAATTTGTGCAAAAAAATTGTGGAAGAAAATTATCGAATCCTTTTTTTTCAGAGATTAATTAATCATAAAATATATGATTTAGAGTTACTGTTGTGAGTTGACAGGGGCAAACTTTTGTACGCGGTTATTATTTGTATCTGCGACATATACATTACCGGACGGATCAACATTTATTCCTTCAGGTCTTGAAAATTGACCATTCTCTGTTCCGGGTGATCCCCACTTTGTAATAAATGTACCATTGAGATCAAATTTTTGTATGTTCATGTTTGTTGCATCATTAGCATAAACATAACCTCTTATAGCATCAACAGCGATGCCATGTGGATGTAGGAATTGACCATCCCTCTCTCCTTCAGTGCCCCACTTTGTAAGGAATTCACCATCTGATATGAATTTTTGAATACGATCGTTGACATAATCTGGTACGTACGCAAAGCCATTCTTTTCATAAACGTCGTCGTTTAGTCCTTCAAACTGTCCGTCACCACTTCCTTGGGATCCCCATGTAGTAAGAAATGAATAACTTTCGGTTTGTCCAAGCACTACATTACCATCGTTGATATTTTTTAAATTAAAAGTTATTAAAAAAACAAAAAATATCCCTATTACATACGAAGACAGAGGTCCTTACTATGATCCGACTTTCAGTATTCTTATACAATGTATGTATATTGATACTCCAAGATTTAATTTGATTGCTTAGTATATATTTAAAAACTAGTATTATAAAAATGCCTGTCTTTATCATCAGAAAAGGAGAATATAGTATTATTGTATAATTATGATATTCTCCCGGCATGGTAGTAACATTATCATTATTTGATTTCCAAATCCACCATTTTTGAGACAGTGATGTCTTTATCGTGTTTTGCACTAATTGTTAATGTGTAGTTTCCTGGAATGACATCTTTTGTTGGATTAATCTCCATTGTTGTCTTTAACTGTGGTGATGGTCCTATTTCACTTGTTGGTCCTTCTGCAACTGCTATAGTGTCTTGACTAAAGTTGCTAGTAAGATTGGCTAACTTACCGTTATTAGCAATAGAAGACGTTGCATCCATGGTTATATTCATAGTCTTGCCAATATCATTGGTAGTATCGTTGTTACCCGTAATAGTTGAATTGACCGTCTTGCCAGAGTTTATCGTATTTTTATAAATATAGATATCTATAGTGTCACCCTTGTTGTTTTTGCTGTCTAAGACTAATCTATCTTTGGATACTCCCAAAGTTATTGGTATTTGATCCAACCTATCTTTTGATATTACACCTAGTTTATTTTCAGTCCATTCTGTAAACCATATTGATCCATTATTATCAAATGTAAACCTGAGTGGATTTGAAGAATTAACCCATAATGGATTTTGAGACGGGATATAATATTCAACTAGAGTTTTATTTTTAGGATCATATGATGCTATAGCGTTTCCATAGTGCTCATTAAACCAGATTTTTCCATCCCTATATTCATTATAATACGGCAAAGTGGTTAAATTACCCGAAGCAGAAGGATTGGAGGTTGCATATTGTCTTATTTCACCCGTATCAGGATTTAACGAAAAGAAACGATTTGCAATGTGACTGTTAACCCAAAGCGTACCATTTTCATCTTCTGTTATACTGAAAGGAACACTATGAGTATAGGTCACATCATGAATAGTTAAAGCCTCTGCGGCTATATCGTATTCAATAATATGTCCTCCTACAGGAAAGGTAGCAGTTGAAAACCATAAGATCTCATTTGTGTTGGTGGGATTAGTGGTATTGCCAATTATATTGGCACTGGTAAATCCAAAACCATTGGAAATAGGTCCCATAGTTTGAAAATCTATTTGTCGAGACATATCCAATTCTGAAATACCCTCCGTGGTATTAGTTATGACCTTTGAAGGTTCAAAAAATCCAAGTCTATTGCCAAAAACTTGGGTAAACCACACGTTATTTCCAGAATCAAAAGTGATTGAAAGTGGATAACCTCCTTCACCTAATAATCTATAATTTTCAAACTTTCCTTCATTTACAAAATACTTCCAAATGGAATTACTAAGCTCATCCGTAAACCACAAATCACCATTCTTATCAAATTTAAGATCCCATATCATAGAGCCAATGATTCTTGTTTGTTCGGGCCAATATGGTATTTTTAGGATCTTATCAAATTCCAAGGTCGTTGTATTAAAAACCATCAAACTTCCAGATATTCCAGAGCCTATCCAAATATTGTTATCCTTATCTACGGCTAATCCTACAGGCTGGCTGCACTCAACAGGAATAACAAATTCATTAACATACTGATTAGAGTTTTGAATATCATTACCACAAAATCTCTCTTTATCTTCTTCTGACATAGTTTTTATAATTTCTGTGCTACTACTATTGATTGAATTAGAGTTCACTAGATTGCTCATAGTGGATGAATTTTGATTCATTTCTGACAAATTCTTTGACTCAGAAGTGTTTGTTGTTGCGTATACTACGAAGGGATTAGTTAAAACTAGCAAACTATTATTCATAGAGAAATTATATAGTCCAATTATAATCACAACAGAAACAATAAAAAATCCTACAGAATTGTATTTGGATAAAATCATTATACTTAGAAGAATACATTATAGCATTAATATTTATTCTTGTACAACATTAGAATGGCAAAAGGTTAGAAGATTTATTTATTTCACTAGGTGTGTGAAGACTGAAATAGTAACCATTCATGTACGCCTGAATTAATTTCGAGTAAACTTGTTTTGCTGACTCAGTGAACATGAAATCTATCTACTCAAATGCTTACAAATCTTCAAATTATCGGTTACCTTGTTCATAAAATCGTTCAAATCGTTCATCCGAAAAATTGAATTAGGATGTTAGGAGGCTTATAATTACAATATTAGTAAGGTTTCATTAATTTTTTTCCAAGTCGCTTGTCGTTAAGTCAAAACAGGCGAAATGGATTTGCCTATAAGAAGAGAAACCTAATCGGTATCAATTCCGTCTTCTAATCTATTTTGCTATACATGAATCAGAATTGGCTGTTAAATTCGCTATCAAATATCCTCAGTAAAATATTGACAGGTTACATAAACCATGCCTTCTATCAATTGGCATATTGCCTGAAATAAACAAAGAAGCTTAGAGTAACTTTTCGGTATGACAACAGTTCTATTTGGACTTGTATTTAATCAAAGTTACAGCTTTATAAAGCTGCATTTAATTTTTGCTTTAATATTGCTAGTTATATCCCAGTTTTTATTAAGAAGATTTTACCTATTAATAATCATACCTTGAATAAAAGTAATAATACTAATAGCAGTGGAAGGCTTTCTGCATTGAGAAATAAAAAAAAGGTAATAATGATCGTAATCCCTGTAATTGTAATTATTGTATCTCTTGTATGGAGTACTAGCAGTTATAGAATGAACTCCATCTCGTCAACTATCGACGGGAATACCAATGGAAATACAGACATACGTGTTGATAGCAACATTGTTCCCTCTAGTTCTAGCGATACGGTAGTAAACGAATCTCAACTGACGCAAGATAATGAGCAATTTTTCTGCGGGAATCAAACTCAGGGTCCAAGTTTCTTCGTAAACGAATACAGACTTCCAATCTCATGTAGTCAGCCATTGGGACTTGCCATTGACAAAAGTAATAACATATGGATAGCATCAGGCAAAACTGGCAACCTATTTGTATTCGATCCTAAATCTAACATGTTTAACAACACCATACCGATACCAAATTGGCCTGTTGATAGACAGGGACAAATAGGCTCTATGATATGGGATCTTAAATTTGATAAGAATGGTGATTTGTGGTTTACAGATCAGAGATCAAATTCCATATGGAGGTACTTTGTCAATGAGGAAAAATTTGAAAATTATCCAATACTGCAAGATGGAGGGTATCCATTATCCATAGCCTTTGATTCTACTGGAAAGATATGGTTTACCCAAGTTTTTGGCAAGAAATTAGGATTATTGGATCCAGCATTAGTAGAAAACAACACAACAAAAGGAATTTCGGAGCTAGATTTCTTGAACCAAATTCAATTTGCAACAATGGGTCCAATATCTAACGAGTATGGTTATGGTCATCTCAAAAACGATAGTAATCAAAACAACATAGTTAATAACCAAAGCGAGACGTTGTGGTTTTCAACTGTAAGCTATCCAGTGGGAGGGCAATTGATTAAATATGATATAGGTGAAGAAACCTTGAGTATACATGATCTGACACACCTAAACTCTGTTCCAATAAGTATAGTTGAAGATGAAAATGGGAATGTATGGACAAATGATCACGATGCTAGCGTTTTTATCATGTTGGATCCGAATACAGGAGCTATAAAACAATTTGCAACTTCGAATTCCTCAACGGCTACTAAATCTACTCTACCGTATTATAACGAATACAGAAACGGAAAGTTATGGTTCAATGAACACTATGGAAATGCAATAGCCTATTATGACAAAGAAAACCAAACACTGGTAGAATTCATAATACCTTCAATAAATCCACTATGGGGTAACGGATCGAATCCCCTTAAATTTACCATAGATGACCAGGGTTCCGTATGGTTTACAGAATGGACAGAAAGTAAATTAGGAGTCATTCCTAAAGAAAAAATAGAACAAATTCCAATCTTTGTTTCTACTTCAAAAGATAAAATCAGTATTGACAGTTCTAACAACACTGGAGACAGTGTAGAAGTTAATGTAAGCAAAATCAATACAAAGGCTTTCAACAAAAACAACAACAACAGCAGTGGTCTATCAAATGACACAGTTGCACTAAGCAGCAATGAATCCAACGATCCTGCGAATATTACAATGTTTGTTACATCTTCAAAATCCAGTACAGGAGAGTTGTCAAACCTTACAAGCTTGTTTTCGACAAAGAATTTTACAATAGAACCTACAAATCAAACTTCTAATTTCAATGCTAGTGAGGTTATTAGAACTTATAGTACTACATTAGACATCAATCCCGCAGAAGGGTTAGAACCTGGCAATCACACATTAACAATCAGTGCAAGGTACGACAACGATCTAACAGTTTCAAAAATAATAGACATGGAGATCCTCTGATCAAAGAAGAATCCAAGTATCTATATTTTAAAATATTATTTTTTTGTAGTAGATTGAATTCAGCGTCAATTTAAATCAACTTTCTTGGATGATTTTGATATTTTGAATACAAATGAAATATTGACAGAACTAGATACTTAATATTTATTTATTATTTGATAATTTTGGATAGATTAAATCCATAAAATCCAAAAATCGTACGGCAAGGAATCAAATCACAAGTCTGCAATTAATCCACCAACGTTATCTACGGTTCTATCGGTGTGTGTTTTGTGATTTCACTACCAGTTTTTCCATCAAATCAGGCTTTTTGAGGCTATATATAGAAGAGTCATCCGTCTTTGTTTTGATCAATATTTTTGCGTCGACAAGTCGCTTGATGTTCCAAGAAGCAGTTGAGGGGGGACTTATTGATATGTTAAACTATTTCAGTAAATGTAGATTGCTTTCTATCTTGAAGCAGTTTAATAATTTGGTTTGTACTTTTTATCTTCCGATACCCTACTCTTGTTGTTTCTTCTGATGATACTGAGGAAGAATAATACCTAGTCATATTGCTGCTGTTGTCTATTCTTAGTTTCCTTATCCCCGAATTCTTTTCTAAGATTGCGAGATGATGAGATAATGTTCCGTTGTTGAATCCAGTAAGTCGAACTATATCATTATATCGAATTCCTATAAATGAGTCAATTATTTTGTGTAGTTTCAGTCTACTGTTCTTACCTGATTCTAAAATATTCTGAGCAGTGGGAGTCTTCATTTTCATTTTGATTCTACCCTTAATACTCCAATTGCGAAAAGTAGTAGCATGAACATTAGCAGAATATGAGGCAGTTCTGCTTCTATGTATGGAATGTGGAATCCTACAATAATATCACTTGTTTCCAATAAATACAAAAATGCTGTAACTAGCAAAAAACCAAAACTCAGCGACGTAAATAAGATCTTTTTACTTTTTGTTGTTTTATAGGAATAAATTGATATTAATGTCAAAAATAATGATACTTCAAAAATAATGATATGGATAAATATATGATAAATCATTGAAGGATGATGAATATGTGGCAAGATTATGGGATAAACAATGACGGATGTAAATACTATTGATGAAACTAGAAATAGATTTCTTTTATTATTCAGAAAAATTTTCAAAAATTCATAATTACTAATCTGGCTATCCTTTCTAAACATAAAACTCTATTACAATTTACAATTAAAAAAGTAATTGGTACAAAGATGGAACAGTAATTTGATTGCCCAGGGCTCTGTTAACTTAAGCGCTTGATCAAAAGTAAATTTTAAATAACCTCTATTAAATGAACCAATTACACAAGATTTTCTAAATTTTGATAAAAACTTTTCTGGAATGACATCTTGAATTTACTTTCAACCCGCATCGTGATTTTTCTTCCTTTACTTTGTGTAAGAAAACATGTTTTCTTGGCAATGTCTCTTATAATGCTTAGAAAATACCTATACAATGAGCTATTCATATATGATAATCAAGTTCCACTTTTGATATTTCCAATTACAAAATACAGGTATTTTCAACCCATGTTATTCTCTCAGGTTAACAGATCTGAAATTGCCTATATCTATACCTCCAATAAATGACCATTTCATGATGGTGGGGTAACCAGAGGCAGATTGAATATTGTTAGTATGTTGGGATGAACTTTAGTGTGTACAATCATCATTACATCCATTGGAGAGGCCCTGTTTTCAACTGAATTATTCAACTCAATTAGCGCATTTTCGAGATTGGAAGTCATGTTTATCCTGTCTGCTCCTTCTGCCAATGGTTCAACTTCTGATTTGAACAGTTCTATTGCCCATTCTGAGAGTGCTTGTGCTGTCTGATAACCAGTAACATTTACTATTTCACTGTAGGCGTCACTTGTAGTGGTCATCACACCACGTGTACTCATGCTAATACCCATGTCAGATGAATCATTACCCATGTTCATTCCCATATGAGCCATCTGAGACATATCCGTCATGTCAAAATCAACATCATATGCGTTCCCATAACTTTTCAGGATTCTGTCTACCAAATTGGCAAACGATAATGCCTGTATTGTCGCATTGTTAATTTGGTCCGGATTTATCCTCGCAGTTACTGTTTCTCCTATGATGGCTTTTATTTCTTCAGTTCTAGAATCCAAATCTGAGCTGCTGACCGTATTGGTCTCATTCGACAACGCAAATTCATAAAGATCATTTAAAGATGTTTTTAAATCATTGGCTACTCTTTCGTTTCTTTCTGTTATTTCGCTTAGAACTGCTGGCGTAAGTGCTTCAATGGCTGCTTTAGCATGATCCTGAGCCAACTGGGAATTATTATTGATTAAATTCTGACCAACCAGATTTGTTTCGGTTTCTAACAATCGCATTAAAGCCAAGAACTGTGCGCTTTCATTTGGGGCAAAATTGTGAGCAAAAACATTATCATTGGTAATTAATGAAGTAACTAATAAAACCGAAATAGCACAAATAACCATTCTAGACGCTGTTATAGAATAAGACACATTTTTAGTGAGTTAAATTAATAGAAATACTTTTGGGTATATCATACGAATATCGATCTTTTTACGATAAAAAATATCGTTCTTTTCTGATAAAATACTGGTTTATCAGAAGAGACCAAAATTTGATTTATGACTAACATAGCAAATCAATACTCTTCTATATTCGCTAATACTACTTTATGAGATCCTTGCGGTATAGTCATATCAATTTGAATCATGTCATCGAAATACTTTTTGGTAGTTGATTCATACTGCTCGTCATCTAGATAGACCATAATTGGATTAACCCAATAAGGCATCGGGTGAATAGATAGTGCTTGTAGAATGGGATACAAATTATTAATTTTGGTATTTAATTGGTCATCATCTGTATTATAAATTAGATGGTTAAGTTACATCATATCGGAATGCCTGCAGCCTAATACTTTGTAATTAGAAATTGTGAACAGCTTGTATTTGTCTCTTCTCATATCTTCTGCATTTCATCATCCCACTATGAAGTAAAAGTAAACATCATCTTTGATGCTTGGATCCGTTCTAATTGAGAAATTTATTGTTTGATTTGGCTTCAGATATGGTATTAATTTCCTGACTGAATCAATTTGTTTGCTCTTGGTATAAACACCAGAGATAAAAACTGTATCCAAAACGTCATATCCTCTTGACCACTTGGAAAACTATATCGAGAAAATTAGTTGCCGGATTATTTTCTATCGTATCTATAATAACTGATTTTGATTTCAATCCATATTGATTTATTCCAATCAGTATCATAAACATAATTCTTAGATGCTGTGATATTTGTCCTGGTTACAACGTCTTTTAAATTAAAAATATGTGAATCTTCTTTTCGTCATTCTCATTACTTCGTGTTTTCTAACTAAATACTCTATCGAATTAAAGTATTTATCCATCATATACAAAACAACCCTGACTTTATGTTAATGCTCGTCACCATGAGACCGGGGTATTAAATTCTATTCCTTGAGACTGTTGATGGATAATGACAAGATATAATTATGAATGTTGTGATATTATACTTTGCTATGAATAACCATCCGGTACTGGTTTTTTTTATCGTTTTGATCATTTCTGCCTTGCTATCTCCTATGCATAATATGGCCTATGGAGATGGTCTGTTTATGGAACATTTATCAGCGTCTTTTGGTGATAGGTCAGCAAATTTGCTGATTAGAATGAGTCCCCCCGTTGTGACTACTGAAGCCATAAGAGAGCAAGCTCAAAAACCTGAAATTCAGTTTAGACTATATCAAAACCAGTCAGATCAAAACTTTAAGGAAGTAACTTATTTCATTACGATTGAAAAGAACGGTAAGACTCTGTTATCTGACTGGTTCTTTAATCCCAATGGAAATCTTACTATCCAAATGCAACCAAGAAACCAAAGCCAAATTTCAGTATATGGAGATCTTGATCCCATAATGAATGCTTATACTACCAGGGGTAGTGATCCAGTGGTAGCAGCCGGACCCATATTTTTGGAAGGAGGGTTGTATCACTTTATTGTTAGAATAGTGACTGTTGACTTTTCACGCACTATTCTTCCGGATGATCAACAGCCTGTATTCGATGGCTGGCTAAGTGTAGGAG
Source organism: Candidatus Nitrosocosmicus sp. (assembly GCA_041747305.1). Classification (GTDB taxonomy): domain Archaea; phylum Thermoproteota; class Nitrososphaeria; order Nitrososphaerales; family Nitrososphaeraceae; genus Nitrosocosmicus. Next base: position 10,298 of record JBGTFK010000096.1, on the reverse strand, counting down.
CAACTAAAAATGTAACACTTGATGTAAATGGCACATCAGTACCATTAGAGCTGATTTCATATTACGATGAGGTAGACAATGTAGCATATGACGAATCATCGCATTCCGTAAATATTACTATGCCATTTACTTATAGTACTGAAAGAATAAATGATCCTGACAATAATGTATTTATCCATCAGGAAGTGGAAATCCCGAAGCCCAGTCCGTTATCCTCGACTGGAGGATATTTAGGTTATGTTAATGAAAAGGATGTTACTAATGTCTTGACCGTTGATGGAAATAATGCAACTCAGGATGTAGTACATTTCCTGTTAGCAAAGCCTGTTATAAAGCAAATAGTCGATGAATATATAGTAAAGAATGGTGGCAGTGACTCTAATAACACTGCTAGTTCTGGCGACTTGGTTGGAAAAATGAGCTTTTCGCTTGTACCTACCCAAAACGGATCTGCACCACAGAGTGGAACATTGGTATGCGTACCTGGTTTGGAACTCTGTTATTAGACACATTATAGATTGGAAGTCTAAAGGATATACCCACTTTCAATACTTACCCAATCCGTCTAGAAAAGAGGTTGAGGTAACCACACTACTTTTACCTATTCTCTTTTGGTAATAATATAAAGTAATTTATCCGTATTAATTTCTTCAAAGATAAAATTGACAAATTTAGAAAATGTATCCATTCTCTAGATCACCATGAATTCAATTCAACCATTACTCTACAAAAATAACGATTCATTCTTCCGTTTTGTAAAGTTTTTTATTAATTACACTCATTTTCTTATCTATGTAAATAGTGAGTGGAGTTTATAGAGAGAAATATATTTCTAGTATTGGTCTTATAATCACATTGATGAACAATTATTCTCATGGTTATCGAGGTATTTTCAGTAATCAAATAAATTCCCGGTTAATTTGTCTTACCTTTTCTTTGTTATTGCTATTTAGTATTGTATCTTTATATTATCTGCAGTCCTTGCCTGTAACATTTGGTCATACCACAAGCCAATTCGGAAATATAACAATAGACGCTGGCTGGTCAGTAGAGCCTCCATTAGTAGATGAGATGAACAATATAATAATAATTGTTAACAGGCAGAATGAACAAGCAAATGATACATCACAAAGAACTCTTACACCTGTAAGAAATGCCCTTTCGCAGATGGATGTATTGATAAAATATGGTGGGATCTCAAAGCAGCTTAATTTTGTTCCTTCAGTAGAAACCCCTGGAGGATATGAAGCCAGTATAATACCTTCCAGGATTGGTTCATACTCTGTAGTTCTCAACGGAACTATTGCGGACCAAATTATTAATGCCGAGATTGCAATCGAAGATGTAGAAGGCAAGCAAAGTCTGGTCTTTCCCCCCATAGATGATAGTACGAGTAGTGGAGCAAGTGCTCAGGGTAATGCCGAATCTGCAATCATAGGATCCAACATCCGTAGCATATTAAGTGGATTAGAGAGCAATATTAGGACCAATTCCGAAAATATGAGTGGATTAATGAACAATACAATTAGATTACAGGGATCGCTAAATGAACAAATTACTTATCTAAATAGTCTTTATATGGTCAGTATTAGTTCCATTGGAATTTCCATTGGAGCTATTATAATTTCTGGCTTTGCATTAAAAAGGAAGAGTTCAAAATGAGTGTAATCTCCGTCATTACCACTATCACTACTACAACTACAACTTTTGCATATACCTTTAACTTATTTTCTTTACCGCATAATCTATTTTAAAGACTAAGGCTATACTAGATAATCTATTCTCGTGGTATTGGTAATATGATGATTTTTCTTGATTAGTATAAAATAATAGGTGAATTATTTTTTACTATACAGTTACCAATATATCTTGCTTACCATTACCGCCCAGTCTAAATAGGTTTTGCCAAAAATTTATACATCACAAGAAAATATCGAACTGAGTTGAGTTGCATCGTCATAATGTTTATCAACTGTGATCAATTCGTTCTTGTTATTTTGGATTTGAAAGTTATAATAAGTTGTATGACCTTTTTTATAGGTAGGAAGCGATATCCTTATGTTTAGTATAGTAATTTGTAAATCCGTCAATCTGTTTTTAAACAGGTCATATAAGTATAACCTAATACATTATTCTAGCTTTGCTATGATCGGATCTATATTAGTTATCTCGATCATTTGTCTTTCTTTGGTTGCTAGTTATTATTTTCCGGAAGTTTATGGACATGCTTTTGTAATTTCTACTAATCCGACTTCGGGCCAAACTCTGGATACATCTCCTGAGAAAGTGGAGGCAGATATTAATGAGCCGGTGGATTTAACTTATAGCAAAATTTCTGTGGTCAATTCCAATGGAGAACGCGTTGATAACGCTGATTTGACTTATATTAACAATGATGAAAGCAAACTTTCTGTAACTGTACCTACAGATCTAGAGGAGGGTACATATACGGTTTCTGTACAAATGTTGTCTCAAATTGATGGACATTTAACTCAAGATACATTTGTCTTTGGGATTGGTAAACAGGGAATGACTCTCTCCACTTCTGATACGCAAAGTGGAACGACCTCTGTATTAGATCAGTTATCGGTAGGATCAGCAATAGCGAGATTTCCTGCTCTTGTAGGACAGGTAATGATTGTAGGTTCAGCATTCTGTATGTTGTGGCTATGGGAACCTATCTTGCGAATAAAATGGCTGGAGGAGAATTTCTTACAGCTGCGAAAGAGGATTGAGATCAAGGCATTATTTTTGCTTTTAACAGGTTCTATTATTCTCTTAATTTCCGATTTTGCAATGATAGGATCTCTGGCTATTTCTATTAACGTTTCTATATTTGATGCCATTAATACAAAATTCGGTGATGTCTGGCTTGTAAGGACCATTATATCACTTAGTATTCTATTCTTTGTTTTGTTCGTTATTTATAGGAGAAAGAAAAAGTCACTGTCCATTGCAAATGATAGTTATAAAAAGGAACATATTTTCGAATATTTAGCAATTTTTGTAGCAGGTATTGCGACTCTTCTAACCACTTCTCTTATGGGACATGCTGCTGCAGTGTCATCAAATTTTCTTTATATTATGCTTGACTTTATCCACAATATTGCAGCCTCATTATGGATTGGAGGAGTTATATACTTGGCATTTGTAGCTGTACCTTCTCTAAAGGATAAGATCTTACACAATGGTCAAAGTAATACTAACGGCAAAAGGAAACTAAAAATAATCAAAATTCTCTTCCCTAAGAAAACGAAGATAGAAAGCGAAATAGATAAGGATAGTGCTGATCCTTTTGATGGAATCTTAATTAATTCTATAATTTCGATAATTATTCCTCGATTCTCTTTTGTTCCAGTTATTATATTGGGGACTATTTTGATGACTGGACCTTTCCTCCTTTATGTACTTGAAGATAACCTGAGCTTGACGTTATCGTCTCTATATGGAAAGGTTTTGGCTGCCAAGTTGATTTTAGCAGGTATGATGATTATTATGGGTGCTTATTACCAGATGGTCATCTATAATCAATCTGTACGAAATGTAGCTAATTATACAAATTTAAGAACAAGTCAGTATCAAATAGCATTAGAAAGTAAAAAATCTCATAACTACTCTGTAAAAAAAATTCTATCAAGATTTAACGCGGGATTGAAAGTGGAAGTATTTTTCGGCATATTGTTACTTGGTTCAGTAGCTGTACTTACCAGCACCGGATTGCCAGAAAGTGAGGAAGGTATTCAAGTAAGCCAACCAGCACAAAATAAATTGATGTCTATTTCAAATGCGGATCAGCCTCCCTATCTTAATACCGCTTTCATACCTAATAGAGGTAACAATATTTCTGCATCCGATGATAATAGTGGTGATAATAATCCTGTTGGTGCCAATGTTTCAAACAGCTATACTAAAGTTTTGTTATCCATCGACCCATACCTTCCTGGAAATAATAACTTTAGAATATATTTTCTTGATCCCGACAACAATCCAGTAGATTTTGATCAGGTTAAACTCAAAATGACTTTTGTTGAAGAATCTACTTCTTCCATATCGGTAACTTTCGCTCCGATAGAAGTGAACACAAGGAAGGAATCAGCAGGTGTATTTTCAGCTGATTCATCATTTGGATTTACAGGACCATGGCAGATTGAAGTCGAAGGCATCAGTAGCCAGAGGAATATGCCAAATATTTATGCGGTATTTGACGCGTTTGTGAAACCATCATTGGATCAGATGAGTTTCAATATAACTGAATTTAAAACTTCTATTGCAGGTATATCAGGAACTGCTGCGAATTTAAGTCAGCCACTATATCCTGTTTACGACCAGAATAGAAATGTAATTTGGACAGGCGATACTGTTCTCAATAGCGGAAGAATTCTGGAATTTGACTTGGATAATACTAGTTATTTGGAACACGAAATAGATGGAACTAGAATTATTAGTCAATTGGCATTAGATTCTAACGACAACATTTGGTATTTGGATCCTTTGAATAGATTGCTTGGTTATTATAATCCTCAAAACGATTCTAATGAAAATTATATATTGTTCTCACAATCCCCTGCTACGAATTCTATAAATAATCAGGAACAATCGTCTTCTTCTACCCCTCCACTTTCTTCCTACCTTGCATCAGAATCTCAGGGAGCTCCATCAGCACTTGCTGTTGATTCTAAAGATAATGTATGGGTCACAATCGCAAATACAAATGTAATCTTGAAATTTGATCCTTTAAATAAAACCTTTACAAAAATTGAACTGCCGTCATTAGATGCCAATCCATTGAGTATTGCATTCGGTGGTGAAGATATTGCATGGGTAGCAGAAGGCGGTTCTAGTCGTATAGCAAAGGTGATAACTCAAGACGGTAGTCATATTGTCAGAGAATTTTACCCCAACGGTACGGATTCAAGTCAATTAGGAAATGAGACTTTAAACGACCCAATCTTTATTACTACTAGTCCCTTCAATGGTGAAATATTTATATCAGAACATGAAGGTAATGCTATTTCAATATTCAATCCAATTACAGAATCGTTCAGGCAACTCGCACTCGATAGCAAAGAAGCACTCCCATTTGGAATGGTTTTTGATAAATATGGAAACTTGTGGATAGCAGAGCATTTAACAAACAAGATTACAGTTATGGATCCTATTACTGGTGAACAAATAGGAGTTGAGATCCCTACATCTAATCCTTTTGTACAATATTTGACGGTAGATGAAACTGGTCAAGTTTGGTTTGCGGAACAAAGGGGAAACGCTCTGGCACGAATAGATACAAGCATAAATTCGATACCTCTCTCTTCCCAACCAAGTCCTTCTCAGCAAGAAAATGTGGATAGTATAAGTATCTTTAAGTTTATTGCAGACACTGGTTTTGAAAAAATCGCAGCCCCTCTTATTGCATTGGGCATAATCATCGTGTCCATAATGTATGTAAGAACAACCTATGCCTTTTCCAATAGTATTCAGCATGTAGAAAAGATCCAAAAGCACAAAATAGAATAGTAAATATCGCTCTCTTTGTCCATGTATGAAAATATTCCTCTCCAAACTTTTTTGAATTCCGGAGCACGATAATAATTGATATGCGGCTTCGACTCTGGAATTACATATGATTTAACCATTGGATATCTGGATAGGAATCAATGCTGTCATTAATGTGATAAATTTAGGATTGTTAGGTTTACTTGTTACTACATTTATAAAAATATATCGAAGCAGTAGAGCCAATTTTACCCTTGGTTTAATCTTTTTTAGTAGTTTGTTAATGATCAATAGCGTCATATCTGTTTATTCATATTTACAATGGACCAATTATTCTCTGATACACTTATACCGTATCTTCTGGCCATATCAATAGCAGAGTTAGATGGCTTGAGTGTATTTTTAAAAATTACACTAAATAGATAGGAGAAAGCTTGTTCTGTTAATTCTTCATTTGACGTGTTGATGATTGACAATTTTAATAGATCTTATTTGTGGTGTACTTGTTTATACATGCTTAGCCGCAGTCAAGAAACATGAAAATCATTAAAGGAATAGAGCCCTTTTTAATATAGGAGTTCAATAATCAATTGTGAAATTTATTTACTCTTTATTTTTGATATCATTCGTATTTATCACAACAGGTTCTAACGTAGCGCAAAGTTGTTTTGGTTCTATATTAAATTCAAATTTAAGTAGTTACACAGCAGATGAAAGATATTCTAACCTGTCAAATCAAACTGAAGTGGAGGGCAAATTCAGCAATACTACTTCACCTGCTATTTTATCTACAGATAAGGACAAAGATAATGGATTATTAATAGTAAAAGTAACTACTCTTAATGGAAAGCTAGGGATGAATACATCTTCTGATTTCATAGTTAATATACATGCAAATAATCCTGTACCTGAATCATTTAAAGGAAATTCAGAAACGTTAGTAGAATTATCAATGGGAATGTACTCTGTTACCATATCATCTCTTCCTAACTATAATTCGTCTTTTTTAGGTGACTGTACAGGTGGAATAATGAAGGTAGAAACCAAAATTTGTAATATAGTTAATTCATATATCAACGCTAACTAACTAACTAGTGTCATGTTCGATAAGAAATGAACCTCGATAGATATTCAAATTGTTTAAGTTAAATCGGTTCTTACCTATAATATATTCTAGGTAATGACTATAGATTAAGTTTATCCAAATAAATCATCGTGACTAAAACACTAATTTGGAAAAAACCTTAAATCTCTTATATTTTTTGGTTATATGGTGACGGTCCTAGAAAGAATAAGCAATAATTATATTGTATATTGTATATTTTATCTTTGGACTTGCAGCGGGTATAGCATCTTTAGCATTATCGATTTTCTAAAAACTAACTATCGACGGATTATTCGTTCCTGAAATTGCATCTCAAGGTTTAATCTCAATTACATCAGGAGAAATAGAATCTCAAGCCGTTTTAACGCTTGGTCCACTAGCCAAATATTCTACTATTGTAGGTGCAATGGTGGTTGACGTTATACTTTATGGTATAATCGGCGTCTTTTTGGGGAAATTGTTTATGAAAATTAAATCCTCCAAATTTGCAATTAAAACTGCGTTATCCACGTTTATTTCTTATATCATATTATTTGCTATAACCCTAATTTTCATAATAATTAGCACCATACCCGGACAACCAATATCTATTCCTATCCTCCCGATTGCTTTGTTTTTACTCCCCAGTATTGCTTATGGACTTGTAATTACATTCTTGCTCGGTAAAAAAGGTAAGAAAATAGGTCCAAATGATCCTCGTTTTGGTTTGATGAGAATAAGGAGAAGACGATAGATGCCGTCAAAATACGTAGCAAAACTACTGAAATTGATTATAATAAAAGAAATATGATTCGGGCCTTAATAATTTCAATTATCGCCATTCCCTTAGTGTACTTGGGATTTAACCGTCTAATATCTGGATCAGAACTGCAAGGACTACAACAACAGCCACGTGCGCTTAACGGATCAATACAAGAATTTTTACAATTAAAATCCAAACCTCCTGGCTTTGAAAGTCCGATGCTCACACCTCTTATAGATGCAGAGGTAACACCAACCTATCTTTTTTATAGAATAGATATTAACAGTGTAGTACCCACACTCAATGCCGACAATTGGAATCTTACCGTCAAAGGACTAGTGGATAAATCCTTGCAGATCAATTATCAAGAGATTAAAAGTATGAACTCTGTTGAAGAGTTTGCGACCTTAACATGTATTAGTAACAAAATAGGTGGAAATCTTGTAAACACTGCTTTATGGAAAGGAGTTAGGCTTAGAGACATTCTTTCTAGAGCCGGTGTACAACCTAACGTAAAATATATTGTATTTAGATGCTCAGATGGATACGATGTGGGAATTCCTTTAGAAAATGGTATGATGGATGGTACAGTTTTAGCATACGATATGAACAATTCTCCGCTTACAAACGAACACGGCTTTCCTCTTAGAGTCATTGTTCCAGGATTTTATGGCATGATGAACCCCAAGTGGATTACAGAAATAGAATTGGTAGATAAAACTTATGAAGGATTTTGGCAAAGAAAAGGTTGGACAAACAACGGTATAAGCGCTATCAATTCTTCTATTGTTATTCCGGGTAATCAACCAATCAATGATAGATTTCCTAATTTGGTACCTAGTAGTAGCAGTGTCATCATGACTGGTAAAAATATTCCTATAGCTGGAATAGCATTTGCAGGTGATAGGGGAATTTCCAAAGTAGAGGTAAGTGTAGACGGCGGAAATACCTGGAAAACTGCGATAGTTAAAGATCCACTATCACAATACACCTGGGTCTTATGAACAAGTGGATTTACAGCAGCAGATAAAGGAATTTATAAGATCATTGTTAGAGCAACAGACAAGACAGGGAAGGTCCAATCCTCCGAATTAAAAGAACCATTTCCAAACGGGGCTCAGGGCTATACTAAAATAGATATCTCAGTTTAACGCGTAATCATTCAAGATGCCAAATTCATTATTAGCTTGTCTTTATTACCAATCACCTCATGTTTTGAGACTAAATTAATCAAGACAATTGGTTAATTATCTGTCAAACTCTCTTTTTCTCGTCCAAAATATCGCTGATATCTGTATCAAATAGGTATATGTATGTCAATCAAAATTTAGCTACTTATTTTGTGTCTATCCACCAACGGTAGTACTAAATTTGTTGATAAAATTCGGATTTGCTTATCAATTTCCAATATTTATGTGAACTGTTACCAAAACTAAATTTGTTAAACCTGATTTTTTGGAAAAGGAACTTGAGATACATGCTCATAGTGATAATTATATTAGGTGCCATCATAACTCCTGATGGAAGTGGAATAACCATATGGTTTGTAATTGGTCCTATGATGCTTTTATATATTATTGGAATGACAATAATCCAGATAGACCATTGAATTTTAAAATATAATTAGAAATTAACACTTATTGATATTACAATTGATCGACCTAAGAAGCGGTTAAGAGTCGGAAGAAGACTGTACTATTCAGATATAGATGAAAAATTTTGAATCAGGGGATTTTGATTTCATAAAGAGTGTTCAAGACCGAGTGTCACATAGTCTAGAAAATAAAGGATTGCTTATCGACCTGTCTACTGATTCGTGTAGGAAATATTTACAAAGGAAAGTCAATACAAAAACAAATGTTGTAGTTATGTATGTTGATATTGCAGGCTCAACTCAAATGTCTCATGACCTACCATCAGTGAATTTGGCCCTAATTATTCAAATCTTTTCCCAAGAGGTAAGTCTATCTATTGAAAAATTTGGGGGATATGTGTTAAAATTCGTGGGAGACGCTGTAATCGGTCTATTCCCATCAGACTATGATCAAAAAAAGGCAATCATGAATTCATTGGATTGCGCACGATATATACAGAATGTAATGAGAAACGGAATTAACCCAGCATTTAGAAAAAATTCCATCCCTGAGATTGCTGTAAAGATTGGCATTGAATATGGAAGTGCACTTGTTCTGCTGTATGGAAAAAATATTGCTCACGCTCATATCGACTTGATAGGGTTTAGTATTAGTATAACTGCTAAAATTACATCATTATCTTTTCCTGGAGAAGTAATTGTAGGAGAAAACATTTATCATAATCTTGATGCCGAAGAAAAGAAATACTTTCTAGCTCTGTATGCTGAACGAAACTCAAAGTGGGATTCTGTTATGAAGTACAATAATAACCTCAGTTATAGAATTTACAAATATGTCAAAGGGGATAGTCAAATATGATAGTTCAGATTCGACTATACTATTTCACAAATATTTTTATCGCCTGTGGAGGACAGACATTTTCGCATGCTAAACAAAAAATACAATCTTTTTCTCTAGCCATAAATGGTTTCCTTTCTGATGCTGGATGCCCCGGTGTATCAAGCCATTCATAAACATTCACAGGACATGCTTCAATACATGCTCCATCGGAAATACAAATATCAAAATCAACGCATACATCAGTACCCCAGATCCCAAGTTGTCCGGGTGCATCGTATGGACCCCATACCTGAATTCCTTGAAATTTCCCTGCAGGTTGTCTCTTTGACTTAAAGCCTATATCTATAGGCCCTTCTGCTGCTTCGTAGTCAGTCCCACTGCCTGTCAGTGGAAGTGATGAACCGGTGCCACTCTCGTTCACACTGGGAGCGACAGCTTGTTGAGGTATGGATGCAGCACCTGGAGGCGCTCCACTGGCTATTTGGGTAGCTTGAACTGGAATGCTTGAATTCCTTGTTACGGA
>JBGTFK010000095.1:0-7558 GCA_041747305.1 Candidatus Nitrosocosmicus sp. | reverse complement strand
GTTGGGAGGATTATAAGGACAACCTAAAGCTGAACAGGTGATTACTCCTTCAGGTTTTTCGCTTCCATCAAGTGGTACACAAATCGGGTTAGGGCTACTTGGGTCATATCCATAGCCAGGTGTACAACCTACGGTTACTAACGTCACATTGCTGTTGACATCAGGCACCTCATTTCCTATAGAGGAATTGTCCGAGATACTCGGATTAATTTGTACTTCACCTGTGGATTCTTCACCTGTGGATTCTTCACCTGTGGATTCTTCACCTGTGGATTCTTCACCTGTGGATTCTTCACCTGTGGATTCTTCACCTGTGGATTCTTCACCTGTGGATTCTTCACCTTGTTGAGGAATAGCTGAACCATAAACTGTGTTTTTGATATCCATTGAATAAGAAGATAATAACGTGACAATGACCATGGATGATATTAATGCAAATAACATTCCGATCAGGAAAATGGGTTTATTAGCCAATTTTATTCAGATATTGGTTCTCAGAGTATTATAAATACATTTAAGGATAGTCTTTTTTTCCGGGTCTGATTTAATTCGAACACGATTACCTTGTCTGGGATGCTCTTAATAGATTGATGGAGAGGTTTTTTTAGGATCTACATCTACCACATAATCATCAAATTGTTTGTTTTAGGTTTGATACTGTGTACAACTATGTCCGGAGAGCTGGTCTCCGGTGAATAGGCAACTCCTATAATAAGGATAATAAAAAAGTACATAATAAGCGTGAATTTAGAAAATACTTCTGGATCGGCATCGAACTGCCTCAGTCTAAGCAACCACAGTTGAGAACGCTGATTACTAATTTTGTGTTACTCGATTAATTATTATAGGTAATGTCAAACTATTTCCATTCATATGTTTTTCCTGTAATATCACCAGTTTGATTATTTACTTCCACTTCAAAGACACCGACCATATTATTAAGCGAACCAAACTTTCCTTCAGCTGCGGCATACAAAAGGTCTGAACCTGTAAATCTTAATATGCCATTTTCAGTAAATCGACCCAAATCCTGTGCCGTGTATGTTACTATATCTCCTTCGATGGTGGTAAAGATGCCCTTTGCCTCTCCGTAAAAAACACCGCCTTCTAAGGGTATACTCCAAAATGTTCCAGTGTTTGTAACATCAAATCCATTCATTTTACCTGTTCTTATAAAAGAAGCCTCTATTTTGGAACCTCCTTTGACAATATCTAAAACCCTTTGACTTGTTACTTTGCTTTTACCTTCAAATACTAATTTCCCTAATGCCATCTATATCAAAATAGAAATAATTATTCAAGTATAAAGATAAATTAATCAGCGATAATGGCAGTGTCAATAATGTTTGCAACTAATGACGGGCCCATATCCCAAAAAAGTGCTAGGTGATGGTCTTAGTCAGTCATGAAAATAATAAACAAAGAAGATAAATGAAATCCATTTGCTATTGTACAATCACATTGTCATTGAGGCCTGACGCATCCAGACCGTTACCACCCTTTCTTGGAATCGTGTTTGTTGGAGTGTCAGTATTTTCATTTTCTGTTTCATCTTCAACTCCCTCCGTTGGTGGAATACCAGGACTAGGATTATCTCCTGCTTGAGGATCATCAGATACACCTTCTGTTGGTGGAACTCCTACATCTTCACCGGCCTGGTTCCTTGGTTCAAATCTTTCAGTGCAATTGCTTGGAGGGTTAGTGTTTTCACACAGAGTACAGTAATTTTTTAAATTGCCATCGTCTCCCGTAAACGATTGACAACATCTTACGTATTGTCCACCTGATAAAACGTCACATACGGGTTTGGGTTCGAATGGTTTTTCCTTTCCTACCACAATTGATGGATTTGGTATATAAAGGCAAAATGTGACAATCAAAGCCATACCAATTATCATTACAGTATTCTTCATAGTCACCATGATCGATGGAACCTTAAAAGTATTTTGTGATTTCCTGTTACAATTGGAAATAGATGTCAAGAATCCAAAAAATAATTAGTCAACTATAAATCAAAACTTATAGTGTCAGGATGAGCTTCCAAATCCTATGATTAGTTGTCCAAATTTTTGAATCTAATCGAATTAAAGGAGATATTGAATTTCGAAAACATATGTCTAAAATATGATTACAAGCCCTTTTCCAATATGAAATAGTGTTTAGGACAACATATTGAATACTGAGTATTCACATTCTCGTTTATGTATGCGGTATCCAAAGCGCCGCCTTTTCTGGGAATTGTGTTACTTGGTTCCTCGTGGTTTCCATTTTCATTATAATTATTTGATGTATCATTTTCAACCCCTTCAGTTGGCGGTATACCCGGATTTCGATCAATACCAGCCTGTGGACCGTCAGATACTCCTCCCGTTCAGAGGTGGATAGAATGGAATGACTTCACGAAAGGCTATATGATGAGATGAGTAGGGCCATTATCTACATGTTAGATTATAGTAAGCGAAACGATATAATTTAACCAAATAGGAAAAGATTGTTTAGATTGACGAGAAAATCTAGGGGACAAGAGATTGTAAACGAACTATCATAAAAGTATAACAATAATTTTTCATCCAAAACTAAACAGCCATCATCAACAACTGAGGGATACTGAACACAAAACTTTACTAATTAGCACCCCCCAAGATATTGAAATTCTACATAATTGGAATTAATTTAAAAATTTTTGGTAATTATAGATAAAGATATATATATATTTATATAATCGCATAGTTTTGGGTCTATATGACTAATTCACTTCTATTACGTGTAATAAAGGATTTTTTAAAGAACGACGATAAGGCAAATTTGACAATAAAACTGCCTACCGTTCCTACCCATCTAAATTTGTCTGATTCCCAATCTAAAAATAATTTCAATCTAAAAAGCAGATCCAAATATGTAGTTATAACAATGAGTTTCTTGTTAATTGCTAGTCTAATGTCTATGCTTATACCTTACCAGTCAAATGTAGTATTTGCAAGTAATAATTTGCAAGAATCGACAAATTTACCAGGGGAAAAAAGTATTAGTAATGAATCCGTTTCTAGCTCTCAGAGTGCAAAACAAACTGATCCTTTTCCTGATACCAACACTTGTCTACCAGGACAAATAGAAGGACCATTTGGTTATTGTACGGATCCAGTGTGTGAACCGGGTCAAATTCTCAATGATCATACCTGTGTTAATCCATCGTGTCCACCGGGTATGGAATATAACGAAGACATAGGCGAATGCTTGAGTGATGATTTTCCACCTGATGCAACTTGTCCTGATGGTTCTCAAGGTGTCATTAGAAATGGTCCTGATGGAATTACACTCATAGAATGTCCTTTGCCTAATCCTACTACTAATCCGGAGCCTAAACCTGGTTTAGATCGAGGAGATATAGACATTAAAGACGGTGTATTAGAGAATCCTAATTCTAATCCTGAGCCTAAACCTGGTTTAGATCGAGGGGAAGTTGGGAATAACCAAGGAGTATTAAAGGAGTAAATTCTGATCTTTTGTTTCTCTAATACTATAAGAATATAAGATTCTTGCAAACTGGAAGCAAACCTCAAATACTTACATACTAAGAACAGATTATGAGTAAAATTACCAATTTACGTGGATCAACACCAGGTATATACAGTAAGGCTTTCGCATCCATTGCTGTATGTATGGCTTTAATAGTGTCGATCCCCCTCATAGATACCACTTATGCAAAACCTAAGTTTGATTCAACAGCACTAGGAAAACAATGTTCTAACCTAAATAGTATAATAAATGCTCTACTAGCAAAGCAATCTCAATTAAGGGGTCAGGGATCAGACTTGAGTGCTTCGGACCAAAACGCACTAAATCAGGCTACGGATTCGTATATGACAAGCTGTTATGAAAAATTTGGATATCCGGCTAGAGAGGTAAATCCCAAATTAGATGACTTACCAGTTATCGACGAGGACATGGTCATTGAGCAGACAGATCAACCTCAAACACCAAAGCAGAATCTACCAGACATAACAACGGATGACATGGTTATTGAGCAGACTGAACAGACAAATCCTCAAAGCTCAGACGTTCCTCCAAATACCACCATTGAGAACAGCGAAGTAGGATAATAGTTATTACACTCTCTTTAGAGTCGGCCTATTTTCCCATTTTTTATTTTTAATTGTTCTGTTCCTTCATTTCAATATCCGTTCTAGCAGACTGAAAAATAGTGAACCTAATGGATTAGCCAGAAAAGACAATTTATTAGCTATATTTTAAACTATCAGCACTAAGTCTCCATTATATCAATGTTGATTATCATTGTCCCGTTCTAAAACTGCTAGAATATTAGAGTGTTGCAATTTGTCAGCAAAGCTGATATATTTCCTTATATTAAGCAAGGACATGAATAAGTTAAAAAGCCAAATCAAAATAAAACGATCACCGATACTAACAGGGCTAGTGTTAGGTTTTGCTTTGGTCTTAATGATACCAATATCCGATTCAGTGTTAGGTAGACCCAATTTTAGCTTCGACACGCATGGAGTAGCATGTGCTGCGGAATATGATGAAATAATGAAATTACGAGCTAAAAAAGCTAGAGGGGAAGCATTGACACAAGATGAAGCAAGTCGATTAGGAGCAGCCGAGAGCAATTGGAATGACATATGCAAGGGTACTTATGGTTCTTTACCCCGGGTAGCCCCAACTACGAAGATTCCTGATATTTTATCAGGTGGCAGTGCTGGAGTTCTAGATGATATGCAACCACAAAATGATCAGAGTCCTCCTTTAGCTGATAACGAAGGCGTAGTAACAGATGAGCAGCAACAGCCACTAAATAATCCAAAAACACGAGGCTCTGTACTTGATAGTAACATAAGCAATGTGATAGAATAGTTTTTCTAATTTTTTTATTTGTTTTCTTGACTTAGATTTAGAAAAAACTACAAACTTTTTTTTAGGCTATATTTTCGTTGTTCATGATTCTAATATGTGTTAATTATTTTCCTTTTTTTCCACCCGCCTTCATGATAATAACTCATTCCTCGACTCATCCAACACCGGCCTTATCCTCTTTGTTATGATTTCGTTGAGGTCAGGTCTATAGTAATGCCTCAAAAAAATTGGTCCTGGTATTCTTCCTTGTAGTAAATCTATTATTTCAGGTTCAATAGTTCTATTTTGCAAGTTGCAAAGTTTGCAACTTGAGTAGAAATTCATAGGCTCAACTTGCAACCATCAGTTATTATTACAAATTTTGACGCTCTATACGAGTATTGAAGGTCCAATGTCCTCATAACAAACCGGTCGTTGTCAGATACTTTTCCGATCTCATAGGATTCTACTCCTTCAGTAACAACATTAAATCATTCATGTCCTTAATCAGAAAAAAAAGATCTGGTATAGCCTCAGAAAGATATTGTTTATGATAAACTCTTGTTGAAAGAAATGCGTAATATTAATAATAAAGTCATGGTTATTCCTTTAGAAAAAAGTTATATAAAAGTAGATTCAGTATGTATTGGTATTGGGAGATATTTCATAAATTCCTTACACCATTTCAGATTGTCTTGCGTAATGTTTGTTATCCATCTTAGACATACCCCTTTGTGTTTTAAAACTTTCATTCCGTTCCATATGGGTGCTAGATTTATCGCTACTTCTGGACCGCTCTCGTCGCAAATGGCATCCATATATTCTGTTAATCGTGAATAGATTTGTAGAGTTACATCAATCATTTTAGCAGGATCATGCAGAACTCTTGTCTTTTCTGGCGCATTATCCGATGAGAACATTGACAATTAACGAAGATTGTCCTTGCTAAATTTAAACATGTTTTGAAATTGTTGATTTTATGAATCATTAGTATATAATCGAACAATATTCTCTTTGTAGTCCAATTAATGGCAGAGCCACACTTTAGACTTTGATTGAAGTACAATATCGTCTGGAAATTTGACTAGTTTTTTTTAAAATGAAATGAATGAATCTCATTACAAATATATATTTAGACAGCCAGATTTTGTTATAAGGGCTAGACGTAATAATACCATACTTAATGGATTTTCTATCCATCTTACAATTAACCATAATACTCTAAGAGACTAGGAATCTAGAATATTACAAATAATTAGTAATGCTTTAATACTTTTTATAGAACGGAGAACTATGGACAAATTTAACATTATAGATCCAAGGAACATATTTCTGACAACAGGTAGTATGGCTGTCCTGGCCCTATTTTTGACAAATACTTCAGCCCTAAACGGGGTACTGGCAGCAGATAATAGCGGATATGGTTTTTTTGATTGCTCATTTGAAAGTACTACAAACAAAGAGACATGTTGTGATGGGCCCGACGATAATATTAAATGCATAGAGTGTGATGTAAATCTTCAAACAGGACAAAAAACCAACTGTAAGGAAGTACCTAACGCACTAACAGGTAAAAATAGCCCAAATCTAGGTTCACTAAATGATGAGGATATGGTATTAGAAAATGAACCAGTAAATCAACCTAAGCCTCAACTACAGGGCAAATCTCCTTCATCTTTAGCCACATCCAAATAAACTTCCCTTTTTTTATTACACTAAGTTATAGATTTTTACAAAAGATATGTCAACATTATAGGTATCATTTACATACAGAGAGGCCATTTTAAGACTCCAAACGGCAAGTCTTGGCCCTAGTAGTATTACTTCATCCTATTCTTTCAATTTAAAATTATTTTCTTTTTAACCTAGATTATCGACATATTTTACCGTGAAGTTAGAATGGTTATTATCATATTTGAACAACAAGATTTAGTAAAATATTTCTTATTTGAGTGACCAGCCTCCCAATTGCACTAATCATTACAAATCTAAACTATTCTTTGAGTCATCTCAGTTAAGACAAAATTAGGATTTTAATAGAGATTAGTTTAAAGTGTTACTATTAATAATTAGCGGGTTCGGTGGAAATCATGAGGATATCCACATGGGTTTGATAATGAATCCGGGATCATTTTCTGTATAGTATAGAGGCGAGGTAGTTTTAGATCGATCTGGCTTATTGTAATTCACGATGCTAGTCTAGATTCGAGCCCGGAGGGATGTAATTCAAAAATGGATGAAATAGATCAAATGATAATTTAGTAACTTACAAAGACTCTTTGCAAAGTCCAGGAATGGATTTTCTGAATTCTTTGAATGCTCTAGGTAACTTGTCCTCTGTTTTTATACAAACAACAACTGTATGGAAAAGAAATTAAATTCACCAATTAGCATAAAACATCCATTCGACTAATAGTCTTTTATATAAATTTGGCTCACATCTAGCAAACACATACTATAAGTGCAATTGCATAATCATAATAAAGTGAAGACATAGAATGGAAAAGAAATTTTCGTCGATAAGGGCATTCGTTGATGTTGGCGGAAATACAAAACCCTGTGTAATTTGCGGTAATACGGCAACTCAGGAAGCAATATTCACTGTAGAAGGAGCTACCATTATAGAAAAATACTGTGATTCATGCGCAAAAAAGGGAATAAAATAACAGATACCAAAAGATCGTTTATCTGACCTTTACTCTCAAAA
>JBGTFK010000094.1:0-3670 GCA_041747305.1 Candidatus Nitrosocosmicus sp. | reverse complement strand
TGTTTTACCGATAGACCTGTAAATGATTTGAACAGCAATGGTTTTCTGGATAACCTATCATAGGATAACAAGAGGAAAGGACACATTTACCTAGGATAGATGGAAATAAAGCTGTTTTGGCTAATTACGCAAGAGATCTATTGACCTCATTATTTCTTTTCCTATCTTTTTCATTTTGAATCATGTTGTATAATTTACCTCTGGTCAATGGTTATGAAAGTATAGGAATCTCTAGCTTTGTGTCATATAGAAAAGCATACATCATAATCTTTGAGGCAAAAGAGACCAAATTAGAATTTCGCTGATTAATTATCAACAGAGTATAAATTGCTGAACAAATGAAAAACTATATTATTATCGAGATTGAACTATCGAGGTATTTATAATATGTTTTTTTAAAATAAATATGAACACAGATTGTCCACCAATATTTGAAAAGTAAATGCAAAAGTAAAAAGTAAAAGGAATCAACACTGAGAGTTTTGTTGGAATCTTTAATTCAACGTTAAAGTACTAGAGCTGTTTTTATTTTTCTTTGATCCATATTTTAATAACTTGAATTATCATAATCCCGACTTTGCTTTTAGGTGCAACTACTATTATGGTCTCTATTATTAGTAAGGAAAAGAATTGATAACTACGGTGTAATTCAATATCAACATACTTGTCGTATTTAATTTCTAGTAGCGTTGTAATATTTATAAATAAAAAATTTGAAGAGTAAGACCATGTAATGTTATTTGGTAGTATTTGAAAGTTTATCATCTGTATCTCTTTCTAATCTAGGTCCTATCGAAGCTCTTCCACCACCTGCTCTCGAACCTCCAATCTCAATTACCTCGTCAAAATTACTTAGATAGCGTAGGGTTTCAAAATTCACGCGATGCTCTATAGCGGCATGTTCTCCATAATCTTCATCTTTATGAAAGGCCGGAACTACCCCTAAATCTTTGATTATTGTCTCGCGGAAAGCGTCAGTATTAGTACCATCTTTTAAAAAGACCTGAAGCGTATATCCCGGATACTCATCCTCCTTTAAAGTTTGTAGTAATTCCATGATTAATTTGGTCTCTACTTTAGGCAGGCAAGTTCTCATGGCATCCTCAAATTCAATAAACTTTTTTTTGATACCATCTGTACAATCCATTTAATTTCACCTTTTATTATGTATTATAGTATAAATAAGACATAGGTTCTCTGAGGATTATCCTCTTTGCAGGTAAACATCTCGAAATATCTATCAGATACATTTAGGGTTAACAATTTACTTGACCTGGTAGGTTGATATTTAAATAATGATAAAAATATTCGATATAAAATATTTGAGGAATAAAGTAGTATTTCATTACATAGAAAATACAGGACTTAATGGTGATAGGAACATCAGTTCCTATTCTAAATTTATGAAACTGATTATTTCCTCTTAGTTACTAACTCTTTTATAATTTCTTTGCCAATTTCATTAGGTCTGCATCCAAGCCAGGAGAAAATTCTTGTGGAGCTTCAGGCATACTAGGTATTTCGACACCTTCAGGAAATCCTTCAATTACCTCTAGGGTGCCACCATCATCAAACGGTGAATCACCTTTGAATATTTTATCTAACAACGACTCTTCTCCCTTATTTGTAAATGTCCACATTTGATTATGTAGATTCTTGCTTTCTAGATCTCTGACTTCTGGCATCTTAGATGTATCTAGTCTTGGAACAGGTAATGATTTGCCCCAATCCACTCCAAGAGTCTCTAGAGCCTTAGCAAAAACCTTTTCATGAACTAAATCCCTCACTATCAAATAAGAGACTGTAGATCTAAAGGCTTTATTATCACACATTTCATACAATCGACACTTTTGTAATCTTCCTGTGGCCTCGAGCATTAAATTATACAACATGTTAAGCACAAGATTTCCGCTATCATACACATAAGAAGCATTCCATGGATTTCCTGCGGCATCTACAGGGCGTGCACTTTGAGCTGCGACCAAAAAGTGATGAATATTAGGAGATTCTAAAGCAATAGACAAAGGTAGCTCGTTTGGATTATTTGAATTAGTTGAAGCACCTTCTAAAAGAATATTTATTGTATTTGTTATTTGTTCAACATGTCCCATCTCTTCAGTGGCCATACTTCTTAGTAAATCTTGATAAGGTTTAGCATCTCCTCTAAAATTCATGTTCTGGAAGAAGTACTGCATCATTGTACGCATCTCTCCAAATTGACCTCCTAATCCTTCTTGCAAGGCTTGGGCAGCTTTTGGATCAGGCTTATCTGCAGGTGGTATTGGATGAGGAATTCTGTTTACTGATAAAAACATATCAGAAAGTACTAAAGATCAAAGTATTTAGCAAAGGTACTTTATCAACTTAATGATCACATTGGGGAATCAAATCAGATCAAATTGGATCATTCTAATATGTTCATAAATATGTACCTGTAGAAAGAATAAATCTATAATTTAATCCCATTTCCAATTTTTACAATAAAAGGACAACTCATCTCAGGTTCTAAAATACCTTTTATTAACAAATATGCACTGGAATTCAAATAATATTTACAATATTTACATTGAAATCCCTCTGTGGCTTCTCTTATCACCCGCCCTTTTTCATAATCTAATTTTTCACTCCTCTGGTTGACATAATACCAGAGAATATCCCCCTGGTAACATTCCGTGTCCTCTAGGGGAAAAAAATTTGATATTCCTTCTTCGTTATTAACGCGGCCTTCTACAATATGACAGAGCTTCTCCGCTGGAAGATTAAACTTACAATCGTCACAGGATTCTTGTTGTTTTGTATAGCCAATATTTCGTTGTTCTAGTCGTCTTTCTATATAACCCACCTCACCTTCGATTTTTTTTGCCCGTCAACAAAAAGTTTACCAATATTAGATCTGCAGATTGCATATCTTGTTCTTTCTGATCTCCAATTGATTTTGCAATGCCAGACTCTTCTGCCTTAACTGAACTATTTAATTTATCAAAACATATTACCAATAACATTCCAACGTTCACATTAAAAGTCCAATAAAACTACTAATAATGTGAAGGATTATTCAATACAATATGTCAGAACTGCATTATTTTCATGCCTAATGCATAACACTGTATTGATTCATTGTCACCACACGTACAGAATACTTGCAATTGAAAAGCAAGTTGTACACAAGAATAATAAATTAGAATTTTAAAAGAATCAATTTCTCCATTGCTTCTTTCTCCATTGGAGCTGGAATTGCATCTGAGTATTCATAAACACCTATAACTAGTCTATGACATCCTGGACAGAATTGATGGTAAATGTCATAGTTCATTCTTGTTTTATTGTTCCATCGCCATCTTTTTTCCATTTGAGGTTGAATTGTAAATGAACAGTGAGGGCATTGCATACTTGACGACCAACAATAAAATATATTAAATTCAAATTCTACCATTATCCTGCTCTGTTCAGTTAACGATAAACCTATAGCTTGAAGACGTCTTATTTCATCATTGACCATTAGAAATAAAACGTCTCCAGAGTACATCTATCGGGGCCTGTATTTGTACTATTCAGGATAGTCTTATAGAGGAGATCATCTCAAAGACTATCTTGGTTTGTCCAACGTAACCATGTCACCATATGGAACTGGATTCAAAAATATAAACCTCATATTCTCGAGACAAAACGA
>JBGTFK010000093.1:0-33244 GCA_041747305.1 Candidatus Nitrosocosmicus sp. | reverse complement strand
GTTATTTCCGCTGTTGAATTGACCTTGGAAGTTAAAGTTATTACCAGATAAGAATGAACTTCCACCGGAAATTACTTGACTGTTTTGACTTGATTTTTGAGATTGACTTATGATTTGTTTTGCTTTGTTACTCTTTTTTGCCAATGCGTCCTCTAATATTGCCAATGGGGCTAAGACCAAAGCAAGTGCGAGAACAACTGCTGTTGATACTAGTATTGTTTTACTTGTATTCATACCTGTAAATTCTATTATTATGATTCAATATATATTAGATATTTTAAAATTTTATATGAATAAGTTTCAGTTAGTTTGAATAGAAAAATCTTCTAGTCCCTGTACTATCGAATAATTTACGTAGCGCAGCTACGGTAACTAAATCTGAAATTGCAATAAGATTTGATCTATGCGATAACGATAATTGTATTTGGTCTTGTGAAAAAGAGCATTGATGATTTATCTAACATAGCTTTAACAATATTTGGCTAAAAAAATTATTAGCTAAGTAAATAATATTGGACATCCAATATTTTGACTAACTATATTATTGATGATGCTAAAAAGAAAATGAAAAATGCCTCTCAAGACGCTGAATCAAAGGACAAAAACTGGCCCCAATCATGGTGTATATCAATAAAATGACTTTAAAAAATTAAACATTAATGAGAAGAATCATTCAGGTTAATGCGATGTAGAAATATTCTCAGGATTCAGTTAACAAAGATAATCAAAGCATCAAAAAATCATAATAATAATGACTGCGGCAATGATGATATCAATAACAAAAAAATAACGCATGTACCGCATAAGCCTGTTATTTCATTTCTGGGCTATAAACATAATCCGCCTTGAGAGTCAATTGTAATGCTATAGGATCTGGAAATCATCAAGAATGTCCAGTAGTTTAAGATATTTCTGTACAACCAAGCATGCATGCCTAATCATGCTTAATCAAGACATAAACCTCTTACCAAACTCTAATAGATATCATGATGATTTCAATCAAAACCATAGTTGTGTACGTTTTACTTCTGATTTTTTATACTATTTGTGATAATATGTGAATTCGTTTGGTCTTGAATCTAATACCAAAATACAAAATATCACTCAATTTTCTTAACCTTGTATTAAAGTCAGAACCAGATAATAGAATAATTGAGTAAGACACACTTGGTAGCATCGACGTAAATTGAAAAATATATGGTGTTATAAAACTTGTTAAATAATATGATACATGAAAATCTGCTTTGATGGTTGTATCTCCAAACCAAGAAAATGACGATTGAAAAGCGTGCTTATAAGACAGGTGCCCACTCATATAGAAAGGGAAAATATGCCTCCTCCACAGAAAATCGTAGATTAGTATGGGAATATATTATTTGGCCCTTAATCCTTGACCTTGACAAGAACTATTTTACACCCGATGAATATCATAAAATGAGAGACAGAGTTTCAAAAGAAAAGAATATTCCCATTTCAAAGATGGCTGGAGGCATTGTATCTCTCCTGGTTAAAGGAATTCTCACTCAGGATAAAAAATACTATTCTATTCATTACAAATTAATTCCCTATATGAGAAAAAAAGTCCACCTAGATTATGAGACGGTTCTAAAGGAAATAAGATCAAAAAAATAAATAAATCGTCGAAAAAGGATACAATGACACTCATTTAACTTAATCATATACTTTTTGTTCTTTTGTTTACTGGTTAATCATTAATAATATGTTAGGCGAAGTTTCGACATGGAGAAAAGAAAGATAACTTTTTTGGTTGTAATATATTTTACCAAGTTCTTATACTGATCAATTAGGTAAATTAAGCAAGTCAAGTCAAATTTGTCTAACTCCACTCAGGACACCTTATGTTATACGGAACTTAATCTCTCCGGAGTATTGGTGTCAATTATTTGATCATATAATAGAATAATTTTTTAGTTTTTAGTTTGATAGTCTACATATTGTTATATGTTAATGTAGAATATGATTAATGTGTCTACAATTAAAAACAAATCAATGATTTTTGCCGTAGTAACCATTTTTGCAACTACATTGTTACTCGCAGGTTCCTTAACTGCTGGATTGGACGGACAGAGTGTCTTTGCAAAAAGCAAGAAATCTAATAATTCAACCCAGGGAATCGGTCAAGAAACAGTAACTGGACAGGAAGCAGCCTGTGAATCTCTAGGGGATACATTAGCATCATGTAATAACGTTGCATTGTCATTTAACTTAAACGATGGTAACAACGCAGCAGGTCAACAATAAACTTTCCATCAACACAAATTTTTTTTCTTATTATCTAAATTAATCATTAGATTTTATAAACTGATTTCATATTTATTGATTTAGGCCATGACGACTGTTAAACGGGGTTTTTCTTTAATTATTTCAGACTCTAAAACCTATTCCGTTACCTTTACGTTCCTATGAATGAGGCTCACTAGAAATCAACCAGTAAAAAAAGGTCACTTAATACAGCGTCACAAGAAAAATCCGACCTAGTTTCTACAATTTCTCTCGGCCTCAGGGAGATTTATCTAGAGCAACAGAGTTAGAAGGTGCGTCATCAGAACAGATTATTAGAAGTAAGCACGGAATTAGTAAATCAATACTCCAAAGTCAACAATCTTGATGGTGTCTATTTCTAATTGAAGAAAATAAAAAGAAGAGAATTGATTAAATAATTAGAAGAATTGGCCGGAGTTGGTGCATTTGTCTCTTTTCTGATAATATCTGTTATTTCACTAGGCTATTCCCTGATAAAAACAGAGAAAAAATTTTTTTTAAGTTTTGAGAACTGATTTAGATTGACAGTGGTCTCGATGCTAACGTGATTGGGTATTGGCATGAAATGGTGGAATTCTGGCTAAAAATTTAGTTTAGATGTTGGTGTAGGTGTCAGCGCAAGTGCCAGCGGATAAATACTTTATCTAATTTCGACCCGCGATAATTATTTAAAATTGTATTAAAATATTAAAATGATAACTGCTGTATTCAATAATTATTTAAATTATTTAATTCTAGCTCAACATTTATAAGTACATTTTGATATTATAATGATAATTGAACTTATTGACTATCGATGACAACACCGACACAACGCAGGCTGTGTCGGATTATTGTATGTTTCATGGAATACATGGCAAGGAAGTCAACGAAGGTCAAAAGGGGTTATTTGAAATTCAAAAGGGGGTTTATGACATTATATTGTTGGACATAGCAATCCCAGAATACTCGGGGTTTGATATTCTAGACCAATTGAAAAAACAAGATGTAAAGCATAAATGGATAGTAATTTTGACCGCCTTGAATTTGAAAATGGAGGATTTCAAGGGCTATTTGGATGTTGGAGTAATAGACATCCTGAAAAAACCAATCGGGCTTGAAAGCCTTGATGAAGTTGTCAAAAAATATTTGAGAAGTGTTAGACCTACCGCCTATCACCAAAACACCCAATCTATGAATATATCTTCCTGAATTTACTAGGATTCTATTTCAAGCAGGACTTCATCATATCGGATCATTTTTCTATTATAGTATTAGCATCCACTTGTTAACCGTTTTTCAATAAAAATCTATTAGAATATTTCCAATTCTCAATCAGGATTGACCTTCCGTCCGATCGAGAAATATTATTTACTCAATGTTTCTGGTGGTTCAACAACTACACTGCCCTGAACATTGACTAAATATATAGGATCGCCATGGAGATCAAATTTTGATGTTTTTGATACTCTGGTTACCTTTGGCTGTACTTTAATATTTGCGCCATCATCGACAACATATTCATTCCAATCTTGAGTTATAGGAGTATAACGAACATCATGCGTTATTGATTGTTGCAACTCGGATGGAGAATAAACTTTAGAATCTGGTTGACCTCTTTCATTTGATAACACCACTATTATATTTTGAATATCAATATTGTACTCGGAATTTTTCTTACGAATTTTAGTGGCAATTAATTTAATCTTTAGAATCGAATTGTCCGATAGATCATATCTACTCCAGTCTTCCCTTGAAACGGTAAAGTCTAATGGAGGTCTTAAGAAACTATCCATTTAATTTTATGGCTATTTGGTTGTTATTAAATTCAGTGCTAAATTGGATAATTGTAGTATTATTGTATATTTCAATCAAACCGGAGTCGTTCTTTATGCTCGACTGTAATAACAAGTTCAACCAAAATGCCTTTTGAAGCCTTTTATATATGCTATTTCAACTAGACATGTCATGTCTGCAAACGCATCATTTTATGTGATGGTTGTATTTTTAATAACTATTGCATTAGGCCCAACAATAAATTCAGTATTAGGCTCGCCTTCGACCACTATTAACAATTCTTCTAGTTATCCTTTATCCAACATCTCTTCTTCTACTCCTTCAACAGCACAGAAAGAAAATAAAAATTTAACTTCAACATTTGAGATAACTAATCAGATAAAAGCACTCATAGATGATCGTTTAGATAAAAACAAAACTAATGCTGCCATTGTTATAGGGTTCATTGATCCAAATGGAACCCAGTTCTATTCTCATGGCAAAATGTCTAATGTAAATAATGCCATAGTAGACGAAAATACCGTATTTTCCATTGGATCTACTACCAAAGTGTTTACTACAATTCTATTGGCCGATTTAGTAAACAAGGGTCTTGTCAAGTTAGATGATCCTATAGAAAAGTACCTTCCATCTTATGTTACTGTACCACAATTTAAGGGCCATAAAATCACCATAGAAGATTTAGCTACTCATACTTCGGGATTACCTGAATTTCCTGACAATTACTGTCCATCTTTCGACCCTGAAAAAACGGGGATTCAAGATTCAGTCCAATTCCGAAAAGATTTAATGAACTGTACTAAGAACTATACATTTGACCAACTCTATCGGGCGCTCTCTAATTTCACACTTCCAAGAGAACCTGGCTCAAAAGTTGAATATTCAACATTTGGTACCGGTTTACTAGGTCACATTTTAACTCTAAAATCAAATATGTTATCTTATGATGAACTATTAGAACATAATATTCTGAATGTGTTGGGAATGAATGATACTAGCATAGGTCTTTCAGATTCACAAAAATCTCGATTGGCCGTGGGACACTTTAACGGGCAAGAACTTCCTACATTGAACTTTTCGAGTTCTATTGCACCAGGAGGCGGCTTGCATTCAACCGCCAGTGATATGCTAAAATTCTTGTCAGCCAATATGGGATTAATTAAAACAACATTAGACGATGCGATGCAAGAATCGCATTTAATAAGACATAGTACCGGCCAGTTATTACCTAATAATTTACAGGCCTCAGCATCAGGTAATAACAATGAGATCGGAGTTTACATTGGTTTAGGCTGGTTTGTAACTACAAACTTTGGTCACGAAATCATTTGGCATAATGGGGCTACTATCGGTGGTTACAATGCCTATATGGCCTTTAATCCTACTACCGAAAGGGGTATCGTTATACTGTGCAGTACCGATATTGCGGATATTAATCTTACACGTATAAGTTTCGATCAGACGGATAATTTGTCATCTTTGATATGGGGTTTACTCAATCAATAAAAGTGAAAATACCGCAATCTTATTTTTCATCCTTAATTTTTAATTCTTATGCAATTTTTCTCAGTAAGGACAAATTAACTACTACATCGCTTCTATTGTGTTAAACGAAAATTGATTATTGATTCAAATTGAGACCCTGATGATGTTCATGTGATATCCCTATGGTTTCTTCCAATTTGGATCTTTAGTCTAGGCACTATTATGATATATAATTAAAGACCAAGAGATTTTCAATTTTTAATCAACCATGAGTAATTTTTCCAACATTTAAGTTCTTATATTTTAGATTTAGTCAAGTGACCGATCACAATCTAAATATTATAGTTGAATTGCTAAAATAAAAAATGATTGAGAAGGTAGATTGGAAGTCTGATGTGGTTAATTATGAGAGTAAAAGATCTTTATATGGATATTTAAGAATTAGGGAATGGAATTAAAAAATCCTTATTGGATAGCGAAACGAAGGCTACATATCGAAATATTCAGGATTTTTCTGGTAGAGAAATAGTGTAGTCGCCATTAATTTCTCGTTTGATTATTAATCCTTGCTGTTCAAGTGAGTCTATCATTTGAATTAATGGTATTACTCCTAATCTATGACGATACCGTTTTTTTAAACTATTAATAGTTACTAAATCTGTATTAAATGTCAATTCAAATAGCAAGTTTAGAAATGACTGCGAATACTTTTCCAAATCATTCCTTGATAAAATCCCGAAGGTTTCTGGAGATACCAGATAGTGTTCTGAAACCCTGTATATCCCCTCATAGATGATGTTTAAATCATCTTTTTTATCCCAACCAACCAATTTTTCTTGAACAAGCATCGGTAGGATATTATTTTTAAACGCTATCTCTGTTATAGGAAAATTAGTACCACCGCCTTCAATTTCCATCCAAACTTTCCTAAATTGGACTTTTTTTCGGACATCGCCGTTGACCATATTAGCTAACCTTTTTAGGAAATTAAAAACATGGAATTGTTCGGCATAGTCCAATTCTGAAACTTTCATTATTAAAGAGTTATTGGATTTTTATTACATTTAAAGATAAGTCACCATGAAACTTGATCTTCTTAAAGAGAATCATGATTCTAAATTTATGCTATGTTCATAATTCAATTGGATATCCTCATGATTTCAACTTAGCAGACTCTAATTTCACTGTGAAAAATTGCTCCCTTTCAAACCTTTCTTGTGACTTTGAAATATACCGACCCATAATCATGATTATTTCCTAGGTACTGTCTATAGTTACTTTGTTAATGATGCATTTATTGAAAGTATATTGGAGATTTTTTCGATACCATGAGTGTCAACCAAATAAACATCCGCATTGACTCTTTGTAATATCTTGTTTGGAAACGAAGTTGCAAAATGAATGACGCCGGACCGACCAACTATGAATCCATAAAAATTACAATCTTCCGTCACCAATTCTCATTAATTCAAATTACTTTTTATTATAATTTCGACACAATGATCATAAGATCTATACCATTTAAAAGAATCAACTTTTGAGCGAATATTTAGTCTCTAAATAAGTTCTCTTAAAATAGACATTATAACTTAGTTGGGTCTATTTGTGATATCAATTATTTTCCATAACAAAACCTTTTACTAAACCCGTGTGGATATTCTCAGGCTTTCGGCCGATCTCGTTACATATTATTGTCATTTTTTATTAGTTGGATAATATCATATACAAATAATTTTGTTATCTCCTCCTAATGTTTTATTCAAGAATGTCATGGGTTAGATAGTTGGTTACACAAGTATCAAGTATTCTTAAAGTTCATGAAAAGATTCATTTTTCTCATATACCAGGTTCATGTTTTTGACGAGTTAGACACATTGATATGGGATTATGCTCTATTTCAATCGCAAATCTGACCATTCTAGTTTAGTCAAATCCACCAATGTGAAGTATCTGACTTAGAAATCAGGTTAAATTAAAAGTGTTTGTAGATGTGCAACCTTAGAATCAAATAGGTATCATTCTCACTGCATGTTATTATTAGATGGATTTATGTTATTTTTTATAAATATTATCATGAATGATTACATTATTCATATTGTTTTATTTTGGTGATATATTTATTTATTATTTTGAATAAATGTGAGCAACCTAAAGAATAGAAATAAGGCTAAATTCATATAATAAATAGTGTTGTGTAAGGACTATAGCAACGAAGGGTACGTCGTAAACTACTTTTATTCTTTGAATCTATATATTCCCTGCTAAGACCTATGGAAAACATGAGACTAGACCAAACAAGATGATGACGTGGTTGCAAGTTTACTGATGCCTTTTTACTATTTTCTAGGAATATACTATAGAATCACAGTATGGGCAGGTTTTTGTACTTTATATTTGTAATGTGAAATGTAGAATAAATATAGATAATGAATAACAATATGAGTGAAAAAGCCCACCACTCCACACTAGCTCCAGATTTGGAAATACATAGAATAGTAAACGGCATGTGGCAAGTCGCGGGAGGACATGGATATATCGATCATGAAATGGCAATTGAGGATATGATGAAATATCACGAAGTCGGATTTACAAGTTGGGATCTTGCAGATATTTATGGCCCTGCAGAGGATTTTATTGGACAGTTCCGACAGAGACTATCTGAAATAAAGGGAAAAGAAGAACTCGATAAAATCCAGGCACTAACAAAATGGGTACCACATCCAGGAAGAATCGAATATTCTACCGTCAAAGAAAACATACAAAAATCACTTTCTAGAATGGGTGTTGAATCTCTTGATTTACTTCAGTTTCACTGGTGGGATTATAATAATCCGTATTACATGGATGCTCTCAAATATCTGTCAGACCTTCGGGATGAAGGCATAATTAAGCATATAGGCCTCACAAATTTTGATACTGAACGAATGCAGATCATGATGGATTCAGATTTACAAATTGTATCAAACCAAATCCAATATTCAATCATAGATCGTAGGCCCGAAGTAGAGATGGTACAATTCTGTCAGGAACATAATATCAAACTTCTTGCCTACGGAAGCCTATGTGGAGGGCTGATGTCAGAACGATATCTAAGAAAAACGCAAGAACCGTCTGCAACTGACCTAGATACGTTAAGCTTACGAAAATACAAGAAGATGATAGATATATGGGGCGGATGGAGTTTATTTCAGGAACTTTTGTCTACCTTGAATGAAATTGCACAAAAGCATAATGTGAGTATTGCTAATGTAGCAACGCGATATATTCTGGAGAAACCTGCAGTGGCAGGTGCTATTATCGGTACTAGGCTTGGAATATCTGATCATAGAAATAGTAATGCCCAGGTATTCAACTTCAGTTTGGACAAGTCAGACTATGATACTATAGATACCGTATGCATAGAGTCAAATAACCTGTTTGACATGGTGGGAGACTGTGGTGATGAGTATAGATAATAATTTTAGAATGTTCTGTACTTCCCACACACTTTAGATCCTTGTCCGTCTTTTAGAGTAGGATACTGGTAACACTCATTCAATATTGGTAACAGACTGTCATTAATGATGGAGATGACCGGGGGGAGTTTTTTTATTGATTTTTATCCTTCTTACTTGTCTAAAATGGTTGTTTTGATAATTCTTGAAGCCTTCAACTAATCATATCTGATTGCAATATTAAGAGTCAATAAATAATGGAGAGTAATTTCAATAAATAACGAATTGGATGAAAATACGATAATAATCAAAAGTATTTGTCTTAATAATTAAAGCCATGATACCAGATACATGTTAAGGAATGATGGTATTACGATGTGAAATTCGTATCACACTTAGCTAGAATCGTATCATTTCGATTTTAGATATTATCTTTGAAACCTATGCAGATATCCTCTTGATTTTATCCGATCCTACATACCATAAGGGACTTAATACCTTATAAATATGCTCATATAGTAACGAACGCAAATCATGGACTGAAATAGATTATTTTTGAACTTTCGATATGCCAGGTGATTATTGATATTTAGACTATCATTTAAGCTATTAAATAGAAGATTATATATGAGTAAAAGATCCTATATTTATTTTAAGACGACCAGAATACGACAAGGATAAAATTTTATAGAAACCAACAATTATCCGATATCGAAAAAGATGTTAATGAATTCCTTAAGAAAGAAGAGGTCAAACAGTTAATTGATATTAAATTTACCGCTCTTAGCAAAAACGGTATTGATGAATATACTACTGTGATTATTTATCTAGAAAATATGAATCCGGGTATACAGGATCCTCAAATGTACGAATAATCTTGTTGCTACCTTATTTACTATTAATTTAATTAGCATTCTTTGCTAAATGATTTTCCATCTCTCAATTTTGACCATCGAATTGGTTTTAATTTATCAATCAGCTAATGAATAAAAAGCGGTCCTATTGTAAGATTGTTTCCTATTCAAATCATCCTGTTGGTTTAGAAACTATTTCGCAATAACAGACTCTTCCGCTGTTTTATTGAATATCAAAAACATTTTAATAAATTAATAATTAATGCACGATGTCCGCAGAGTGATCCTTACTCTTTGTACATATGATAAACTTTGGCGATGATGTACCAGGTCCCATCAAGTTTTACAAGTGTATGAAAGTCTGTATAATTGACTCCTACCGAGTCATTCTCCATGTCGACACGCACTACCGCCGTCGTCGGGGTAATAGATAGTACGTCTATCCGAGTCTTGATGTTTGGTGCGGGGCCGTTTTTCTCAACAAAGTCGTAAAGGTTCTTGATTGGCCCACCAAGTAACTTACCATCCGTAAATCCGTACAATGTGGCATCCTTGTGAAAGGCTTGGGAAAGGATAGCGACGCTACCAACGCGTAACCCCTCTACATATAAAGCCACGGTAACTACCGCATCCTCAAAGTCCTGGGTAGGTACATTTTTTATGTTCTTTGACATTGGATCTCTTTTTGGTGGAAATGAAGTATATTCTTTTAGTTAAAACTTACCATATAGGATAAAGATGGAGAGATTTCATAAATCTTAGGTCAATTAAGTGAGACGCGCACGGTTAATAGATGAAAATTGCCAAATAGATAAGTTCATAAAAATTGTTAAAAAATATTAAATAGGGAGATCTACTAAGTTATCCATATTCCTAATCAAAAAAATGACGATAGTAAAACGTCGTACAAAGACCATGTCGATTCCAATAGAAAAGGGAAATATGCCTCTTCCACAGAAAATCGTAGGTTAGTGTGGGAATATATTGTATGGCCTCTAATCCTAAAGATTAACAGAAATTATTTTACACCAAGTTAATACCATATAGTCAGAGACAAAGTTTCAATAGAAAAAACATTCCTACTTCAAAGGTGTCGGTAGGGCTGGTATCCCTACTTCTTAAAGGAATTCTAACTCATGTTAGGAAATACTATTCAATTCATTACAAATTGGTTCCCTATATGAGAATAAAATCACACCTTGAATACGGAACTGTTTTAAGAGAAATCTGTTCTAAAAAATGAGTAGTTGTAGTATAACAATCAGGATTACATCATCTCTACATGTGTATTTTTACCCCTTCTACCTCCCTTTCATATTCACGCGATGATATTCTAATCACACAGAGAAAAATCTATACCAATAACAATCCGATCAAAATCCATCAAAATATGAATATTGAGACAAATCAAGTATATAAATTATTTACTAGTCAACTCGGATTTGCCATTATATTTTCTCTAAATCGATTCTATTCTTCCTCGATATTTCTTGGTATACCCTGATTTGCATGATATACAACAGAAGAATCGCTCAATATGTGCAAATTTTAAAATTTTAGGTTTACCATAGATAGGCCCATAGTCCGATGATACGGCGGAAGCATGATGGAAAATCAAAGAATAATTTTATGAAATTAGACTTAACATAATAGATACTGATTGTTTGTTGCTCTTGATAGGCGATAATCATTTACCTATTTCCTATCGTTTTCTTCTTCATGTTTATGTTATCCCAAATATCCGCATCATGTCAGATGATTTGGACTAATGATCTGGGTCGTAATTAATTTAGTCGAAAGTATCGGAACCTCTAGACATTTGGATTGATGGTTGTACGCATACATGAAGACCGCTCCGTCTCAATTGTTGATTTATGGATATGTCATCTGTAAATACCAATTCTCATTAAGTTATTTGTAATAGCGGTATAGATACGATATTCTGATTGTTAATATTGTTGTTGTTGTTTTTACTAATGGTGTGATAGTAATTTGAAATGCAAGAGAGAGGACGTGAATGAAACAAGCTCCCCTAAAGAGTATTGTACCTGGGAAGAGGTAGAATTACTTACACAGATTGTAGCAGCTAAAATACACAAGTCAAACAGTACATATGATATAATATTAGGAATAACCAATGGAGGAATCATCCCAGCCAGGCTATTGGCCCTTGAACTTGACATAAATCATATCCAGTTCATACCTGTTAGAAATCAGAGATTGCACCTTGAGGAAATGCCACAATTAGCGACGGATAAAAAGTATCTTGTAGTGGATGAAATATACGATACGGGCGAAACGTTTTTTAAGGTCAAATATGCAATGCAAGATTTTGATCGTGATTATGCATTTCTTCTGAGAAGATTCAACGACACAAATGACAATCCTGCTGGCAATGAAGCAACGTTTGTCGGAAAAATATTGAACCATGACAAATGGGTTGTTTTTCCATGGGAACGAAAAACATTATCAAGACAATGATGTATGTTTAGACATATTTAATATTTCAAACTGGTTGCATTAGTTCTCAACTCGACTGTAAAACTATAAAAACTGCGTTCCTTTAAAAAATCAAGATATTTGATCAAAAAATATGATTAAAGACAATAGCAATAAATACAATAATCAACTCACAGATTTGGAAAGAAGAATCACTTTAGCTGGAGGTGAAGAAAGGTTGGCTCGCTTATAAAAAATACAAGAATAATACAATGTATTATCAGGAGAAATACATCAAACTAATGTCGCAATTGCCGATGGAGTCTTTACGGGATTTGGTGACGGTTATGACACCAAACAGTTGAATGATGCCCCCATGAAATCAAAGAAAAATAATTAAATGTGTTATACCAGTGCTTTGGACCCAAGAAGATAGGCTAGTGATTTGATTCAACCTTTACGTCATGATGAACTTTGGCTATCCAAATAATATACTTATTTAAGTAACGATCAATAATCACTAGGTTTTTAACGTAATACCAAAATATTGACTAATCAACATAGAAATGATCACATATAAAAACGATGTTACGTATATGGGGGGTATTATGAGTAATAGTGATCTAAACCCATTTGACTGGTATAAGAATTTCTTTGGAAGAAATGCAAACAAGAAGAGAACTGGATTTTTCGATGATTATTTTGCCGGATTTGAAGAGATGCAAGAGGAGATGGAGAGAATATTTAAACAATTTCTTGATATACAATCCAGCGCACCAAAAGAACTGATAAGAGAGTATCAAGCGCCAGATGGTACCAATGTGAGAGAAGTTGGACCAATAGTTTATGGATATTCGATGACAATTGGACCTGATGGCAAGCCTCATATAAGCCAATTTGGAAACGTTAAGAATTTGACTGGAGGATCAAACAAACAAGAACTAAATCTTACTGGTAAAGGCTCAGGGCCAGCATTAACAGCTGAAAGAGAACCACTGACAGATGTAAATACTACGGAAAAGGAAATTAAAGTAATAGCAGAAATGCCCGGAATAAAAAAAGAGGATATTAAAATAAATGCTACTGAGGGCATGGTAGAAATTACGACTATTGGTTCTCAAAGGAAATATCATAAAACCCTAGAAATACCACAAGAAGCAGATATCGATTCAGCTAAATCTAACTATACTAATGGTATATTAGAAATCGTTTTCAATAAAAAAGAAAATGTAAAACCAATAGGTAAGGAGGTAAAGGTAGAATAATGTCGTACAATTACCACTAATTTTTTGTCCATATTGTACTTTTGTCTTTAATCAAAATAATGATTTGAGATTGCAAGAGTAGAACACTATGCGAACTTTCAAACTAATATTGATGGTCGACCTTCATCTACTAAGAAACAGGCAAATCCAAAAGAAAAAGTCTTGCTAGGGCGATCTCATATGGATGATACCAATAATTTAGTTTGCAGTAATAGCCAAAATAACTAGTCCGCCCAGCATAAATCTAGGGAGAATTTGCACTGGTATATCTGCAAAACGCCATTTTGAAATGCCGATTGAAAGATAAAAACATCGGACTAGTATAGTTATATCATTGCAACATCCTGGAAAAAATATAGAACTATCGTTGTCAGTTCTTGACCTGGTAATGGTAAACGCTGAGGGTTCTCCAAGTCAGTCAATGCGAAATAGTTTGGATTTGGCTCGACATGTGGAACGATGGGGATATAATCGATATTGGTTAGCGGAACATCATAACATCAAAGGGATAGCCAGTGCGGCTACTTCAGTGCTAATTGGTTTTATTGCAGGAGGCACTTCTACAATTCGAGTCGGCTCTGGGGGGATAATGCTTCCAAATCACAGTCCACTTATCATAGCTGAGCAATTCGGAACTCTAGAGAGTTTGTATCCTGGTAGGATTGAATTAGGTTTAGGCCGTGCCCCAGGAACTGATAGGGTGACTGCTATGGCCTTAAGGCGTGGTAGTCTGGATGAATCAGAGGATGATTTTCCTAACAGCGTAGAGGAATTAATGAACTACTTAGCACCCCGAACCAACACTAAAGAGGTAAGGGCTACCCCTGGAGAGGGATTGAATATACCTATCTGGCTTTTGGGTTCTAGTATATTTAGTGCTCAGCTTGCCGCAGCAAGGGGATTACCATTCGCCTTTGCTAGCCATTTTGCTCCTGCACACTTGGAATCTGCCTTAAATATATATCGAGAACGGTTTCAGCCTTCTAAAACTCTACAGAAACCTTATGCCATGGCTGCTGTCAATGTGTTCGCAGCTGATACCGATGAAAAGGCAAACCGTCTATTTACCTCTATACAACTAATGGCTTTGGGAATGATTAGAAGAAACCATGGACTACTACAACCCCCTGTAAACAATATGGATGACTTATGGGACCAACATGAAAAATATGCAGTTGGAGAACGGCTCAAATATTCTTTTGTTGGAGGTCCTTCCAAGGTTAAAAAGGGTTTGGAATCATTTCTGAATCGAACTCAGGCAGATGAAATCATGGCTGTTTCTCACATTTATGACCATGTTGCAAGGCTGCGCTCCTTTGAGATTTTATCCTCAATCTGATAATAACTAGACATCACAACTCGCGATATCCGAGGTCATAAAAACAATCAGACTACCACATTTCTACTATTTGTCAAATACATCTTGATTTTTTGGATAACAATATGCATTCAGCATGGAAATCACCAGAAATGTATTTTTGATTTGAGTAGCAAAGGGCAATGACCAAGTATTGTGG
The DNA here is from genome assembly GCA_041747305.1 of Candidatus Nitrosocosmicus sp. Classification (GTDB taxonomy): domain Archaea; phylum Thermoproteota; class Nitrososphaeria; order Nitrososphaerales; family Nitrososphaeraceae; genus Nitrosocosmicus. The sequence goes on along the minus strand of JBGTFK010000093.1, from coordinate 18,191 downwards.
GTGATATTAAAATGGACATATCTATAGATTCACTCTAAACTCAGAAAGTAATGCTATCGAAATAAACGGCAGTTCCTATGGCGGAAATTTGGAAACCTTGGATGATAACAGGTAAACAATCCGAAAGTGTTTATTCCCCTTATATTCGGTAGTGGTTTTGGAGGCATTACAGATCTAGAAGTTAGACCAGATGGATACCTCTATGTTTTGACTTATTTTGGAGGAATCTAGAATCATGACAATGTCAAACTTTGTCAATTCCAATAAATTCTCACATATGGGTAAATCACCTCCACTGTTGACCCCATCCTCACCCTCACCCTCTAATTCAACCTTAGTACAAATTATGAATATTCAAGCCAACTAGTCTTACAATCCCAATCCTGTCGTGGCCCGATCAGGTCAAACAATTCTGTGGGTAAACGGTAATACAATCTCTCACACAGTAACCTCTAATTCTCATGAAAATGGGTTAAGTAAAGACTGGAATACTGTTTGACTCTACAACAAGCTTGCCAGGACACTTTTATAGTAAGGTATTTGATCTGCCTGGCACTTATTTGTATTATTTTTTCTACCATCCTTCTATGATTGGAGAAGTTAATGTGGAACCTTAATGGTTCACCCGACTTGTACTTTGAGCAAAGATCTTTGCATTTATTCTTGCTACAAAACCGACAAGGCCATACATATTGTGAATAATATCACACGCCTTGGTTCTAGTATTTTCACATATACTTTCGCATGCAAAACAATCTTTTATTATAATTATTATATGATTTATTATACTACTTTTAATGATAGGTTCTATATGGTTTGTTTGTATTCATTGTTTATTAAATGGTATCTAAAAAAGTTACACCAAAGGATGATAAGAAAGGATTAGCATCTGCTGATAAGGAAACAAAAAAGAAGGTCGCAAGCAAAGGTGGAAAGGCCAAAGCTAAGGCCACTAGTACAAAAGCAACTAGTACAAAAGCTACCAGTCCTAAGAAGAGTAGTAGCACTGCTAAGAAAAAATAGCATTTGATTCACAATACACTATTTTTTAATAAATTTTATTTCTTTACTAATTGTAATATTATACGAAATAATGATGTGATTGACCAGATAAATTCTGCATTATGATAAATTCCTAACTAAACAAGAATATTTCGTAATTCAAAATTTTATTTCTATGATCTATGAAAATAAATGTTTAAGTGATTCATATCTATTGATATATTCAATTCCTTTTGGAGATATAACATAATGAGGAACATCTGTATATTCGCTATTTAATATAAGATTCTTATTAGTAACGGGTTTAATGAATTGATTAGATAATAATGATAATAAAGTATGTTTATTTGTTGAAATTCTATACTTTGTCAAAGGGATGGGCTGGTTTTTTAAATAAAGTAGAGCATCATACACGCAATCATAGTGGGTCCTGTGCTCTTTTACTTTTACTTTTACTTTCCGACTCCGAATTACCACCGTCATCCCTGATTTAAACATTATAAAATCAATACAAATCTTAATACATCAATCGATTAAAAATACCCAATTTTTATTATAGGTAGATAAAGTAGTAAAATCATTGATAATATAGTCAAGAAGGACAAAAAATAGTACTATCAACACCAATCAAGGCTAAATCCAAATAAACCGTTCCACACCTCTATTATCAGTGTTTAACATAGATAGTAACTCTAAGCAATATAATAATTCTAAGGAGAACTTTTTGTAATTGACTATTTTTAACATATATCGCCTTCTCGTTATGCTCACTAACCACGCTTCGAAAAAATTTTAAATATAGATAATGTATTAAAAACAAGCTACAGCATCAGCATGATGGATTTTATCTAGAAACCATATTAATTTAATTATCTATTCTGCTGGATCTATTCAACATAGGGTATTCTTGGTATAGCAAATGTGTGCCAGTGTTTGACAGTAAGACGAGCAAATCTGTTCTTCATCCATTTACTGTATAAACCTAGAGGTAACACAATAAACCTATACAAAGGCTGCCAACACAGATGTGGCTACTGTTACGCTACCTGTAAATGGTCATCAGATTTTTATGATAAAATTTATGCAAAAATTAATCCTTCTGAAATATTAGAAAATCAATTGCGATCTTGGAAATCACAGGCCGTGGAACCTGCTATGATTTCCTCAGCTACCGATGCATACCAACCGGCAGAACTCAAATTTGAATTAACAAGAAAATGTGGTAAAGTTTTACAGAAATACGATGTGCCTTATCATGTGTTTACAAAATCTGCCCCAATACTAAGAGATCTACAACTCCATAAACAATACAAACACAATTGCTTCATAGTGTGGTCAACTACAACTTGTAATGAAAATATCCGGCGAATAATAGAACCTGGGACTACCTTCCATTATGCTTTTTAAAGTGATAAAAAGGTTTAGTGATTCTGGAATTCGCTGTGCTGTAAATATCGATCCAATTCTTCCTCTAATCACAGAGTAGTCAGACGAGATTGAATCAATTGTAGATACTTGTTTAAGATCGAGTGTTCGTTATATTTTTGGTGACACATTAAGACTCCGGTCGAATATTTGGGAAAGGATGAAAATTGTATTCAAATTGATAAATAAGAAACAAAAGGACTCATAGACGGATATATCAGACTTTATCACTTTAAGGATCCTATGCGACAAGGTTATAATCTTCATGTGGATAAAACCTATGGAGATACCATACGGAAAATTTGGAGGATAAGGTAGTAAAAAAGATATGTTATTTGGTTTTCCCAACCTATATGGAAATAGACATATAACAAAAAGCAAGGTTAACGGCTGTAATCAAGGTCAACACACATAGATGATATTTATGTAGGAAAATACTCTCCCTGACAATAGTTTCTAATGTTAGGAATTTCAATCGCTAGGTTATTTCAGAGCATGTTTGTCTGGGGTTCTCTTCTATTTGCCAATCCGCCGACCTTCAAAATACTGAACTATTTAAAAATTGATGTCTAATTAAAAATATGATAGGGATTTTAATGTTAATTTCACTACTGTTTGTGCCTTTAATGAATGCAGTCAACGCACAAACCATTGAGGGGCCTGGAGGGGTTTTTGATCAGGCTTCAGATAACAACGCAAATGTATCATTTCTTCCGGGAGACGGAAAAATGACTTCTACTGATAATGCAACAGTGGGATCAGAAAAAGCACTTAACAATACCATTGGGAATACTACTGAATTTATGAAACCTAATTTTGATCCAAGTAAACCTATACAGGAATACGATTCTAATTCTTCTAATTGGAATAAGATCCATCCTATTCCTGAGGGACGAAGCGACTAATTTTAGGTAGCCAATAACCAATACATCCATTTTACCGTTATCTAGATATCAATTGAGCAAATTCAGAGGCTGTATGCTAAATCGAAAGAATGGACAAATTAGTTTTTGGAAAATCTCAGAAAAGTATCTGAAAGATAAAGAGGAATTAGCGGAGGCGAAATGAGAATTTAGTTAATGTTTTATGCTACAATTTTTCAAATTTCTTTAGGGTCATCCAAGAGCTTAGCAGCTTCTATGCTCTAGTTACAGGATTTACTTTATATCTGCATCTATTACTATAGTTTGATTTTGGAATTGCAAAGATTATTTTCGTCTTAATACATAGTTTCGATTTAGTGGTGCAAATGGAACTTAAGCCAAATGCCTGTTCACTCACAGACCTTCAGAAAATAAAATAATAAGGTAGTCTATTCAATCATGTTCACATTATGCTATCAACCTGAAAATCTTCTTTTGTGAATCTAGATAATAGGTTTGCAGTAATATCAAATACCCTTGGAACAATGGCTTCACAATATTAATACTGCTGCACTAATTACTGTTGTCCACAGGCCATCTTTATTTCCTGCAGCTGACTGGGTGAAATTTTGTGTTTTGTAAATTTTTCCTGAAAGTTTCCATTGTTCTTCGTTTTGATCCCATGTAAGTGTTGGATCAGTGGGTAGTCCAATTGTAGTGGCAAGCATTTCCATAGCCAAATCCTCCGCGTAATCTCCAGCTTTTGAAGCTGTCTCTCCTGTTGAATGGTGCTCAGACAAATACCCATATTGAGCATCATCTGCTGGCCTAGCTAACCCAATGGATGCGGCAATTAGTCTGTTTGGTTCGTTAGTAGCTGATCTCGCCATTACCGTAAAAGCAATTTGTCCTGGCTTCAGATATTTTCTTCCTTCTTCTTTATTTACTATCTTACATTGTGGTGGCTTGATACTAGATACCGACACCAGATTTAGATCGCTTATTGAGGCGTCACGTAAGGCAAGTTCAAAGCTTGTAAGATAATCTTTGTGGGTGCCTCTACCTTTGGTAAAAAATATTATTTTTGGAACATATGTCATGGGATTTGACAATGGTATTTTCTTGCATACTTCATGCTCTCTGTCCATATATACACAAGTGGTGTAAATGATAGGTTAATAACATGGTTGTGGAATTGATTGAAAGGTTTCTAAATTGTTTCATCCTTCTGTAATGACCTTGAGTTTGGTGTACTATCTGATATTAAAGGATTCACAGATAGACATATTATTACTATTCATAACATGCAAATATCCAAACAAATTTACGAGATATTAATTTGCAGAACTTGCATAGACTTTTGTATGGATTTAAAAATATTATACATAATCACTATTTATTGTGGGCCAATTAAAATTTGGTTTAACCTTTAGGATCTTTTTCTTGACTCTGATAATATAGATACATCTTAATCATTAAGTGCGGAAACAAGCTTTCCAATGATATATGACAAGATCGAGCAGGATTTGTTATACCTCTTGATGATTTATCTTGGATGGAGTTTTATTGTCAAACAACCAATCATCAATAAAAATGGTCCGCGTCCTTTCTTGTGCTTTAGCCGCATCTTAAGCAAGAATGTTGAGATGCTATTTACTAAATCTTGTTTTTTACCCTTTTTTCTTATTGTATTACATTTATCTATCCTGTCAAATATTCAAAATAGAAGGCATTTCCTACCACCTGGAGTCATTGAAAAAGTTGAAATTCAAGATTTATCTGTCAAATGAAGGTGCACATCAATCACAATGAATCTTAATTATCCTTATTTTCTTCACTCAAAGTAATGGGTATCGAGTTTATCTGTCTTTATTCTGGCTTAGGCTGTTACCATTGTTTTAAATGGATTGGCTAGTTTCTTATGTATATTATTTTGTTCCAGTGCTTTGTATGTCTTTATCCACCTGTTGGCAGTGGATTCTACTACTGCAATACAGTTACTACTATTGTATTGTTGGTCTGTATGTTGAGCGAACCCACATTCTTCTGATAATGTGTTGCCGTATTTCGTTTCTTCTATTATCAAACCATCTTTGTCTGTTATACAGGCTACACAATTCTTTTTTCCTATGTCTATAGAGACATAGTAACGAGCATTGGTGTCTCTATTATTCTCATTATCACCAATATCCTTTATGTAATCCTTATTATGTCGTTGATTTATTCTTGTTAGTGGTTCTATTTTTTTACCTCTTTTCTCATTTTTCATGATACGAATGGTATCCACCACACTCGGCGATAAGGCTGCAAACCTCTATCAGAGATCACTTGATAATGTAGCTCGCTCATACAGCAGTTGTATATCAGTATACCAAATTCAACAAACAAAACCTCTTTTACAGAGGTCACGCACGATAAGTGGTTTGAGTGATGTTGGATAACAGTAGTTACAAGAATAGACTTTTACATGTATACAACAAAGCAGTTCATATCTACTACACGGATTGCGGGTCAGCCAAAATCAAAAATTATGACCTTCCTATAGAGAAAAAAAGAAATATCTAGTTATCATAGTATTTTTGGATGAAACATTTCCCCGGTATTGACATCATAAGACATCATAAGTAGAAACTTTAAGCCAACTGATCTTGGAGTTTATCTGATTTATGGCCCTGTCATCGGGAAAATTACATTATTGCAATAATTTTGTTTTAAATGGTTTAACAGACGGGGTTATTTTGTATTTGTATCAGTTCTTCATTCATAGAAAAGAAATACAAATGCATTTTCTTTTCGGGGCAGGAGAGCGTGTGTCTTAATTTGAATGTGTTGAATCCCTATATTTTAAACGGATACGATATGTCCGATTTCGATGATAGTCAAGCTCTCATGCATCTTTTTGAAGAAATTAGACGATTATTCGACGATCATTCCAATCAACCTATTTACTTTGTGTTAAGTTCATCGACCAACTTTCTAGAAAATTTTAGTGAGCAAGATGTGATCAAATTTGTTACTAGTATTATGTAGTACATAAAAATAGCATCAATTATCATTAGTGTGGGGTGTTTTAACTGATATAAAGTCAATCTCAGACATCGTTGAGAATGTTTTTATATCTTTGCCAAGTAAAAGGCCTGTATGGCTGTTTTTCTTGATGTTCATAAAGTGCCATTTAAAGAAGAAAATCTCCAAGAGCTAGTTAATGCTCCCGCAGATGAATACGGTGTCACGCATGTCAACTTATTTTACAACATGGAAGCTGGTGTATGTTTTTGTTTATTAAACGCTCCTGATAAAGAGGCAGTAATAAAGCATCACGATAAGGTTAATATAGAATGCGAATGGATCACAGAAGTTAGTATGGCAACAGGTAACGAATCTCTAAAATATGCTAGCCGTTAAACATATTTAAACCCAGCAAATTATCTCATCTGACAAAATTCATTGTAGGGGCTGTGAATCGCCAACTATGAAAACAACAAAACTAGTTGGGAATTTATTATTTATTACCATTGGGTTATGTGGGAAAGCAAAAGAGAAAAGATAATCTTATATCTGTTGGTTGATTAATAACCTAGAGTTATTAGAAATGCCCCAAGATGTTGGCATAAAGGAAGTCAATGTAAATCATACCCTTGATGAAGCCCTAAACCTAATATCTAATATATTTTCCAATAGCCAGCGATATTTAGAAATAATTGTAGATAAAGAGTGGTTATGCCATTTAGTGGAGAGTCATTCAATTTTTATGCTTATCAAGAAATTGAAATATCGCAGTATTGATACTAAGATCATAGTCGAAATTAGCAAGATGAATGTTAATTATTCAAAGCGACTAACGAAATATTCTGATATAAAACATTCAGATGGATTAGTAGGTTGCAGCTTTAGGAACGAACAATCATACTGTTTCTGTCACATCTCGGAAAATAAATTGAGCGATCTGGGACAGGAAAGAGAATCGCCGGAGAAATTGACCCATTTTTTCTATGTTGATAACATGCATTTTGTCAAACAACAAGAAATTTTATTTAAACCTTTATGGAGCGAATCCGTTACAGCAAGGGAAAAAATAACTGAAATTGAAAAAGGCGTAATGGAAGTCATATTAAACCACGACTCCAAATCAGAAATTGACAATGATTCAAATAAAATACTTTTTCGCATAGTGGAATCTTGTGTAGATCAAATACTGATATTAATTCCTACAACTGATCTCTTTTGGAGTTTTTATTGTAGCAATCTACTTGTTTCAATTTCAAAGATGGTGGTCAAAGACGTGACGGTAAAGATCCTAATTCGTTTGGAAGATGGTCAAACAATTGCAAAAGACGAAATACGACAGAAACTCAAGCAATTCTCACAGGATTTGGATATAAATACTAATTTTTTCTCAAAAAGAATTCCCCAATCTTATTTATCACTAATCGTGGATAACGTTGTTCTTATAGAAATTGACTATAACAATGAAAAATCTGTCCTTTCTAAAGATGCTGTAAACCCGATGGTATCCTTTTCCATTAATGAAACTCGAGTATCATCCTCAACGTCAGTTTTTGATATATTGTGGATACAATCTGATTTTGAAAGACAGAAAAAGATTAAGCAAACATATTTTGATATTTTTAAAGGATTCAATATGAAAAGCGAAAATTATAGTAGAGATTGGAATTTTAAAAAGAAAAGCAATAAGTAATTTAACACTTAATTCCACCAAATTCTCTGGAATAACGAAACTTCGTTCATGTCATACGATTACTTTGGTACATTGAATTGATTTCTTGAATCGAATCAATATTCAGGCTCTGTTCATTTAACGATAAGCCTATAGCTTAAAGGCGTTCTATTCCATTATGATTATCCGAAACAGAACGCCTTCAAAGTATGTGTACTATGGGCTGCATTTGTACTTTTCAGGCCTTTATTTAAGGAAAGCCTCAGAAAGATTATCTCAGCCATACAAACGAAATCATGTTTCCATTTGGAACTGGATTCAAAAGTACAAACCCCAAAAGATGCAGTCACACAGAAGAAAAGTTCTATGGTATATTGTAGATGAAACTATGTTAAAGGTTGGGTCAGAGTACATCTGGCTATGGGTTGCAATTGAGCCTGAAAGTAAGCGAATTCTCTCACTATCTATCTCTAAGGAAAGAAACATGTTTGTTGCTGAAAGATTCATTGGTGGTTTAGTCAAGATTAATGGGAAACATCCAGTTTCTACGGATGGTGGTACATGGTACCCAATGGCATGCTGATTCCTGGGACTCGAACGTCACAACCATTCCTCTTACGAGAAAAGCTTTATCGAAAGGACGATGCAGTATATCAAAGACAGAACTGAAAGTTTTGATGACTACTTTCCTTGTAGGATGAAAGACTGCAAACTAAAACATGTAAAGAATTGGCTGAATGTATTTATCTACTATCATAACAAGGAGTTAGAAATGCTTAAGTGAACAGAGCCCCCCTCATTCAGATATTCAAATAAATATCATCCGTTAACTCGTCTATTTTGATTCCTTCTAACAGATCGTGGAATCTTATCATAGCAGAGTTGTAAGTGATCATAGGTGGTTTTTTTTGACCACTAAAGATATTCCATAATAAACGAACACGTGTGTTTATTGCGTTTTATTAATCCTGACAAAAAAAGATTAGATTTATTTACTACTTGTAATTGAGTATATAATTAATATACTCTTACTTTGTACTCCATAATTGTCCCCTTATTTCACCTTCTGGATTTTGAACTGTATGGATGTTAACATAAGTGCTATTGCTATTAATTGCACTCAGTAAATCAGACATTGCTTGTCCTTGTAACGGCCCTTCCAAATTAATTGCCGTTATAGTACCATTTATGGTAATCCCGTTTTGATCTGGATTCTGTGTAGGATCGAATGTGAACAGAGTCACTACAATTGGTCCGTTTTCTCCTAAGGTTCCGTTATGGATATGACCTTGGGTCACATTCTGGATGCCAGAAGCATTAACGCTAAAATCTAATGTATCATTGCTTGGAAGAATGGGGGTGAATCTTGCTTCTCCCGTTGCTTGAGTATCCACTGCTGGAACTTCTTCTTGACCCGTAAGGTTGGCAACAAAATCGTGGTTTGCGAATGCTGTAGATGGGCTTGAAAATGCTGATATCGCAATTACACTTCCCAGCGCTAGAGCAATGGTTAGAAATAACATTCTGTTATTTTTGATTGTCATCCAATTAATGTCAATAATGTGGTATATAACCACTTTGTTGAGCTTCTCAATCTTCTAGAAATCCACGAGCCCGAATCATCTACTTGTGATATTTTTAGACAATTTAAGCAATAATATTCAAATGACGATGGTTTAGACGATTCTAAATCCTATTTGCATAACTTTGTATAATTGTCGAAAATCAGACCGCCATACCTTGTAATCCTGTATTTCGTCGATGTATGTTTTAATGTCCCAGGGATAATTTCATTTCAAAACTATTACATTTTTCGACTGGCTAGATACTCAAGAATCAGAGTGAAATTCTATAAAAGTATGACTTGATAGTAAATTTCATATTAAGTAAACACTATATATTCTGTAAACAGAACAGCATAAACACATAAAAATCAAATCTTTTTGCGAAAATGTCATAATGGATACTTATCAGATTCACTAAACGAAATTCTATCATATCATGATTGTCAAACAATTGAAATCAAAAATTTTCTACCGTAATTACAGAAATTAGGTAACATTTTTTTATCTTTAGTGGTCTTTTGAGACCATAAATATATCTGTAAACTGGTGAACCTCATTACAAAATCTGCACTATTGATCTCATTTCATAATGTAAGAAAAAGTTATATATTGTAATGTGTATTACATATGTAGGTGTATATAACAAGTGAGCAATAAAGACATTATACCAAGCGATTGGATTAGCAGATTCTTTGAGACCGGTCTGGGAAGAGGAAGAGGATTAGGATTATTTAATAGAGATGCGTTCAGCGATTTTGAAAATATTCATGAAGAAATGAACAGAATGTTTGATGTATTTAATAATATCTCAAATAACGCCACAAAAGAACTTGTAAGAGAATATGAAACTAAAGAAGGTGGCAAGTTTAGAGAAGTAGGGCCAATAGTATATGGATACTCTATGACTATCGGACCAGATGGTAAACCTCAGGTAAGGGAGTTTGGAAATATCAAATCTTTGAGTGATAACGCTGTAAAAAAAATAAGAACACAATCAGATAATCTCTCCCAATTATCTGCAGAAAGAGAGCCATTAGTTGATGTGAATACGACCGACAAAGAAGTCAAAGTAGTGGTTGAAATGCCGGGTATCAGAAAAGAGGACATAAAAATAAAGGCATATGACTCTCAAGTTGAAATAACAACATCAAAGGATGCTCAAAGAAAATACCATAAAAATATAGAACTTCCAGAGCAAGCAGAAATTGAGACCGCAAGATCAGCATATAACAATGGCATATTGGAAATAACCTTTGACAAAAAGAAAGTAACTAAACCTGCAGGTAAGGAAATCAAAATAGAGTAATACATGAATCACACTCCAGGCATCCAATAATTTATTTTTTCATATATTTTCAAAATAATAACAATGGATGCTGGTATTGTTTTTTTTAAAATTATTTAATATCATCAATATTTCATGTCAAGACCTATATCCATTGGCTGTATCCGACGTTAGACTGCGGTCAATCGTAAGGGATTAACCCGACCAATTATTCGTTTTTTCTCCAGACTTTTTCAATCCCATTTGGATACCTGCTATGAGAAAAATGTCGTGGCAAGGCTTTACAGACTATGAGAATATAAAAAGTAACTAGAATATACAATAAATGGATACCAAGGAATTTGATATCTCCACGATGAAGGCGCACCTTCGATATAATATATTGATTTCTCTAATAACGCCGAGACCAATTGCTTTCATTTCTACATTAAGCGACAAAGGGATCCCAAACGCGGCTCCTTTTTCATTTTTTAATTTGATGGGGAATGATCCGCCAATTGTAGCTATAGGTATTGGGAAAGATGAAACTCGGAAGAATAATTTGAAAGATTCTGGGTATAATATTCAACAGACAAAGGAGTTTGTAATAAATATTGTAAACGAAAGGATTGTAGAGCAAATGAACCTGACAGCCATTGATTTTCCACCAGAAGTTGACGAGTCCGAAATTGCCGGGCTAACCAAGTTGCCATCTATAAAGGTGAAACCCCATAGGATTGCAGAGTCACCGGCTAACCTTGAATGCCGCCTAGCAAGTACGGTAGAAATTGGAAACACTCGCATAGTGTTGGGGGAAATCATTTATTTACATATAAAGAAAGAATTTTTAGATCAAGAAAATCAAACAGTTCATACCGACTTAATTTCACCGGTCGGCAGGATGCATAAGAACAGTGTTTATACCCGAACTACTGATTTGTTTAATTTACCCCGTATATCTTTTAAAGAATGGAAAGAGCAGGGAAAGAGAAGTAAAATATATGAATAGAAATATTTTTGGAATACATCATGTTACTGCTATAACAAGAGATCCTCAGAAAAATATTGATTTTTATTCTAATGATTTGGGACTTAGCCTTGTAAAGTTAACGGTAAACCAGGATGATCCGACTTCGTATCATCTTTATTTCGGTGATGAGGTTGGTCGTCCAGGTACAATACTTACATTTTTCCACTGGCCAGAAATACCAATAGGGCACCGGGGCGCTGGAGAAGTTAGTACAACTTCATTTCTCATTCCTCCAGATTCCATGGATTATTGGAAGGAGCGGCTCAAAGATAAAAAAATAGATTTTCAAGGACCGTACAGCCGATTTGACGACGAACAGATTCTTTCTTTTAAGGATTCAGATGGATTGGATCTGGAGCTTGTAGCACATGAATCTGCGTTATACAACTCCCTCAATACATGGGCCAATGGTCCTATTCCGATTAAACACGCAATAAGATGCTTTTACTCTGTAACTTTGTCGGTCGAGGGTTACGAACGTACAGATACCATCTTGAGAAATGAATTGGGATTCTCACGCACAAAACAGGATAGGAATCGCTTCCGTTATGAGATTCCAAAAACCTCTGACATAAATATCAAAAAAGAAGAAGAAGGAATAATTGGGGCCCGTATTGTTGACCTTCTCTGCCTACCAAATGCTCAACAGGCAGTAATAGGAATTGGATCAGTCCATCATGTGGCATGGCGTACTCCAACTTTCGAGCAACAGGAATATTTACGTAATAATATAGTCAAGGCGGGGTTAAATGCAACCCCTGTAATAGATCGATTTTATTTTCATTCAGTATATTTCCGAGAGCCAGGTGGTATATTATTTGAGATTGCTACTAATCCTCCAGGATTTACTGTTGATGAAAAACGGGAAGGGCTTGGTAGTCATCTTGTGCTTCCTCCATGGCTGGAATCAGCGCGTAAAGACATTGAAAAAGCGTTGCCCCCTGTACGTCTACCATCAGAAAGAAACTAAAATCATTAAATTTTGAAGATTACTAGTGACTACAAGACATAAATACGCGCAATAAGAACAAGCAGTTGAAACTTGGATTTATTCATAGGTTTGAGCCTGCATACAAAGACGACTATGAAGATTCTAAAGAAAGGAAAAAACCTACAATAACCCTTCTGTTGCTTCATGGTACTGGTGGAAATGAGGATGATCTGATACCGGTTGGTCAAATGTTATCTTCAAACGCGGCTTTGCTAAGTCCTCGGGGAAAGGTACTAGAGAATGGCATGCCTCGCTTTTTTATGAGATTATCTGAAGGAATTTTTGATTTAGAGGATCTAAGATTTAGAACACAAGAGCTAGCCAAATTTGTTAAAGAAGCCTCTATCGCATACTCCTTTGATTTGAATAAAACAATTGCAATTGGTTTCTCTAATGGAGCAAACATTGCTGCAAGCCTTCTTCTATCCCATCCTGAAACTATAAAAGGTGCGATCCTATTTAGAGCAATGATTCCATTCATACCAGATAATTTACCCGATTTATCTGACAAACATGTGTTATTGTCCGCAGGGTTAACAGATCCGATAGTACCAAAAGAGCAAGTAGATGGTCTTTTACGATTATTTCAGGATACTCGATCAAATATAACTCTAAAATTGCAACAAGCCGGACATAATCTTACAGATAAAGACAAATTGGAAGCAAAAGAATGGCTTGAGAATCTATCTTTTTAGATCTTAATACTAATTATTTTTTGATTCACCAAGCGAGCAAACAATTTTGGTAAATTTTAACATATCAAAATTTCATTTTTCCCCTATTGCATTGCAATTGCCCATGAATATTCTCTCACGCCTCTTACTATCTTTTAAATTTTTCTAAAACCTTTTTCATGTCGATACTATTATGTTACTATGAAATAATATTAGGCTCATACTTAGTAAAGAGAATTAAAACTATCCGGTAATTATGTTATTTGCTAGATTTTCAACCAAAATACAATAAGTATTGGTATTACTTAGTAACAATCATGTGTATCCAGCTTATTGTTATACTTTGATACTATCTAGAAGGACAATAATTAGTTCCGCCCGGGGGTTTAAAAGGATCAAAATAATTTGCATCCAGACGAGTGTAGTTCAACTCACCTGGATGTAAGCATCAAGCCTAAATGATGTACATAATGATGATACTTCATGAATATTAAATATTTGTATGATCTTTATTTGGGTGAGAATCTAGTAAAATAATCCAATTTATTCAATGCAAATGAATGAATGAATTATTTTGGATTATTAAAATCGGTATCAACATACACTTAATCGTACCGAGTCACAATATTTTGAATATTAACAAAATTTCTTTATGTAATAAATACCCTCTTTTAGTCCTCCATAATGTGAATTTCAACTCTCACAGGACTTTCGGATTGAGCTTTATCTCTAAAGTCTAATTAACTGGTTTTCTAAATAAAAATTAATTATACAAAAAAAAATAAATTAATTAGCTGGATTTCCAAATGCCGTAATGTTGGTAGTCGCTAATTTATAATGTGAAACGACTTCCAACAAGGTAAAAGTATGTGTCTCATCTGGCTTTAATAAGAAAGATGGATTTGTAACATATTTATTGAATGTGCCCAAACTATTTCCATCCTCATCAAAGAATTCACCTGTGATTTCAATATCACGCACTTCAAATGTGTTGTTATTCCTTACTGCTCCGTCTAGTTCGATCATACCTTGTGAGGACATGGAGGTCGCAAAGTCCTCCACTGGAATAAATACCTTTCCATCTTGTGGATTACCGTTATTCTGGTTATCAGCAGTACCATTTACCTGTCCTATTGCACTATTTTTGAATTCGTAGAAAGGGTTCGCGAATGAGGCAACCATCAATAACGAAAAAATGATAGTAATTTCCTTTAACATTAGTTAATTAGTAGATGGTATTACATAATAAATTTTCTTTTTGAATCATCTAAAACCATGTTCAATCAAATGATCAAACATGTATGCTCCATTATCTTTACGATAAAAACTAGAATTCTTGATCAAGTGCCTTGGATTAGAAAAATGAAGGTACAACAGAAATAATTGCCTTAAGTAATTAAGCGATCTTGAGAGTGCTTTTGGAATTCATAAATAAACAATAACTTTAAAAGTTCCGATACAGCCTGGTCATAAAAAACGACAATCACAAAAACAATCAAAGCAACAATGAGTGTAAATTGATTATTGAGTTCTATGATTCTTTCAAAAATAAAAATCAAGACTATTAAAATTTTTGTCAAGAAGAGGTGGAATTGACTACAATGGAAGGAATGCCAAACGGGGGAAGATATGTCGGACTTTCATCTGTTTTTGAGGACTACTCTCCAAAAAATGTAATCGAATTTTGCAGAGTTCCATTCTGTCCTAAATATCTCCATAAAATATAACAAGATCCTAAGGTTCAAACAATTTACAGATACTGAAAAAATTCAAGAAGCTATCGGAATCTAATTATTACAATACGTCAAACCATTTATGAACGATTTCAATAGCTCTGAATTTCTTTATCGGTTGTTCTGGTTGGAGTTACAGTGGATGGATAGGGACATTTTATCCGAAAGATATGGGGAGCAAAGATTATTTGTCATATTATTCCAAATTTTTTAATTTTGTTGAGGTTGATCCGACTTATTATAATAATCCATCGAAGTTTACGGTTAGAGCTTGGAAAGACAAGACACCATCTGATTTCAAGTTTACTTTAAAGTTTCCAAAGATTATAACACATGAAAAAAAACTCGAGGATGATTCCAAGCCGTTATCCATTTTTTTCAATACTTTGGAGCCGCTGATTGATAAACCACTGTTATTACTGATTCAGCTTCCACCATCTCTATCTGTAAAGAAGGGGTTCGAGTCATTACAGACTATGACTCAAAATCTTGATACCCGATTTAGATATGCACTTGAAGTTAGACATTCCTCATGGTTTGAAAACAAGATATATGATCTTTTAAAAGAGAAAAACATGTCCCTGGTTTGGAGTGTTAGAGACCAATTAACTGTCACTAGAGTAATACCAGCCGACCGAATTTACACCAGATTTATTGGAGGCAGAGGTATAAACGAAAAAGATTTTGGTAAAGTTGTAAAGGATCGAACAACAGAAATGATCGAATATACGAGAAATTTTAAGATAATACAAAATGCTGAAACTAGTGTCCACGATGTACTAATAGCCTTTAACAACCACTTTGCGGGCTTTGGTCCTCAGTCCGTGAATGATTTCTTGAAGATAATAAATAAACCAGAGAAATCTTGGAAAAGTGAGCTAGAAAGTCGACAACAAAACAATTCAAATCAAGTATATGGCAAACACCAATCAAGTTTGTCAGATTTTATCAATTTTCAATATTAAGTACAGACTTTAAAGTAACATTATGCCTTCTAAAATGCTGGGAATAGGTGATGAAAATCAACGATAATTCACTAATATTTTTATTGTCAGACTTACCATTACTATCACATAACTTATAACCAGACCAAACATCAAGCGATACTACTAATGTGAATCTGCAATAATTATAGTGTATTCGATAGATATTTCTTTGCTTTCTCTAGTACCCTCTTTTCATTTTCGGGCAAGGGCTGGTTGTTTATTAATTCTTTAAATTGTAGCGAATTTACGATTGCCTTCCCACTATAGTGATTATTAAAATAAACAAAAATTGTATCTGTATTTTCCTTTATCCTGTTAATCTTTTTTATCCATGGGATAAGTTCCTTTTCAGAGTAAAGATAATCATACCAATAATGGTCTCTAGTTATGTTTCTTCCATGGAGTCTAACTACTGCCAATTTACTGGTTGTTAAATTATTCTCATTTGATAAAAATGCCAGATTCTCTTGTGCAGGTGAATCAGTTAAGACGGATGCAACATCAAAGTGCTGAAGCAATTCCAAGACCCCCTCTGTATTCCATGAATTATGCCTAAATTCTATGGCAATATTATTGTGATTTTTAAGATCCGAGCGATTTCTCAGGGCATCCAAAAACTTTTCTAATCTATTGGAATCATTAATAGTAAAACTCGGTGGCAGTTGGATTATTATCGAGCCTAATTTACTTTTACTTTCAAGTGGCGATATTTTTTTGAGAAATTCATTCAAATCAGTTACCACATTTTTGTTAATATCTAATCTCTTTTCATGTGTAATTATCTCTGGGACTTTGACTGATATTTTAAAATCATTTGGCGTTGTATTTGCCATTCCTATAAATAATCCTTCATTCATGTGTTCATAGAATCTCTTATAGAAAGTAGCGTCCATCTCAACTGTATTAAAAAATTGAGAATAGTAGCTCAATTTTCTCGTTTTATTATCTGGGTAAAATACATTCAACCATCCACCCTTTTCTGATGCATCGCCATAGTTCCATCCAGAACATCCTAGATATAATTGAGAAAACATGAATAGTTTGAATATGATGACTCAATAATTAAGAAAATCGGTTCTCTTTTCATTCATATATTCGTAGCAAAATAGAACCTGTTATAGTGACTTAATTATCAAAGTTTTAATCACTTCAATGTATATTCCTCATTATGAAGATAGGTATAATAGGGTCAGGGGAAGTCGGTCGGAGATTGGCGGATGGTTGTATAGATCTTGGCCATCACGTTATGATTGGAACACGTAACTCTGGAAAAGAAGAAATTCAGAAATGGATTGAGAACACCAAACATAAAGAAAATGCTTTTGTAGGATCATTTGCTGAAGCGGCATCCTTTGGTGAATTAATCTTCATTTCCACTTTATGGGTGGGCACTGAGAATGCGATTAATTTGGCTATTTCATCTAATTTTAATGATAAAATAGTCGTTGATACAACAAATCCATTAGAATTTGCTAAGGATTCCCTACCAAAGCTATCACTCGGGTATGACAAATCAGCTGGTGAAGTAATTCAATCCTTGCTCCCAAATTCAAAAGTTGTAAAAGCTTTTAACATTGTAGGGAATCCACATATGATCCATCCAGACTTCCCGGGGGGTCCGCCAACCATGTTTATTTGTGGAAATTTTAAGGACGCTAAAGACTTTATCGTTGAAGAATTATTAACCCCATTTGGTTGGGAGACAATTGACATAGGGGGAATCGAACAATCAAGATTGTTAGAACCTCTTGCTATGTTGTGGATAACTTATTACATCCAAACCGGATTGGGAAACCATGCATTCAAGTTGCTAAAAAAACAATAAACTTTTTATATATTTGAGACTGGGTCATAATTCATCTTGATAATTTTATCCTATTACAATCACAAACCGAATTAGATTAATAGCCTGTTAGGTACTTGATTGCTCTTCTAGGACTATCCATTTGCATCTTGCAGTTGTAATAAACAAGTATCTGA
>JBGTFK010000092.1:0-4406 GCA_041747305.1 Candidatus Nitrosocosmicus sp. | reverse complement strand
TTATGTATTTAAGATGGATCTCTTTTCTTCTAGATGGTCGTTTTTGGATGTTCTAGCTACTCAAATTCATTAATTTATTTACATTATAATAGAGCCATTGTCCAGATTCATTAACGACGAGCAAAAATATCTGTTTCTTTGTTTATTTAGTTAGCAGGAATTGTACCATGAAAGATGGAAAATTTTACTTTATTATGATGATCCAAAATAATTAACAAAAGATCAGGATCTAAGCGAACATGATTGGTTTACAGGAAAGTATACCATATTCTTTACACAACTGTTAACTAAAAACACCAAATAAAATTTAATTAAATCAATACAGAAACATTCGTGCATTATATAATGGGATTTGGTAAACAGAATTAAGTAATGAAAGCAACTTTTGCCCCTCCGTTAAATCAAATGTTATAGGGCACGTAGCCCACGTCTGGTATTCGTTCTTTATTCTTATTTGGAGTTAATTATATCTGATTTATCTCTGAGGTACGGTTCTTAAAATACAAATAGAGGATAAACTATCAAATTCTATCCTAGGTCTGTAATGGCTATTATTATTTTTATTTAAAAAACAGGTATTATTTGCATTATGACAGCAGTCCTGCTTTGACATCAATTCTACACGGGAACACGAGTATACTTGATGTCTAGCAGGGATCATAATGCAAACAGGATTCATAATACCACGGGTAATATAAACTGAAATATTGTTTAATAATTTTGAGTAACCTTTTTCAGCTTATGATAATCCAAATACAAACCATGATTGCTTTAATATGGGCGGATCCGAACAACATTTACACCAGTAAAAGAAATGCCAATCATAATATCCAAGGATTATAAATTTTTACTTCTTTTACGTACTATCTCAAGTTTTTATATGGTTCTAGTAAAAGAAAACCCCAAGACAAGATCCATGTCTCTGATATACTCGCTGGCTCCTGCCTGCGTAAAGCATTTTATGCGTGCACCGTTAAAGACTATGAATTAACTGCAGAAGATATTGGCAATTTTGTAAGAGATGAATCCTCTGAATATATTCTTGTTGGGCTTGCAGACATCGGTACAAGTCAATTGAAATTGTTATTTGAGGATAAACTAATAGCAGGGCCCGACCAGGTGACGGGAACTCAACCTCATAAGACTGAATCTCCAGACACGGTTTCCACAAAAAAGGCTAAAAAGGATGAAATCATCTTTGAATTTAAAGATACAAAGATCTTTAAGAACCTAAAACCAGATGGCAAACGGTTCAAATCCTATCTTCGTCAACTATTATATTATTTAGTTATTTCTGGATATGATACAGGGTTACTTTGTTTTCGATACACAAATAACCGAAGAACGGTTTGGGTAAGACGAGACAATCGCGAAGATTTTTCTCTCCTAAAACAACTGACCAAGATGGTGAAGACACTTTGGCAGAGATCGAGTCCTGGACAGTAATATTAGAAAAAGGATCTCCTATCCGTGATATATTAAAAGAAGAAATTCGATCAAGGGTTTCTTTTCTAAAATCTGCCCTTGATGCCAAGAGTGATATTCATTTACCAAAGGGAGCTGAATAATGAAAATGCATAAAACGCCCATTTAAACAAACTTGTAATCCCTCAAGTATAACTAAACAGGACTCTGAAATAGACATTTAAGATGAAAAGGGATTGATAGTAACAATTGAATCCCATTAGTTTAAACATAATTCAAGAATGAATATTAGGCAACAACTTTGTTGACAGTCGGATTAAATGCAAAGAAGATATTGTGTCTTGTTTCTCTAGAAGGAGAAAAGAGATTTTTAGCATTTGCAGATTTGATAACCTTGACGAATTCACTTCGGTGGCTCACATACTTGATATTCCATTCTAACAAATCCTCCTATACGCCCATACCAATTTCCCGCTCGTACTTGTAAAGTTAAATTGATATTTTGGAAAATAAATTTTCTCGGCCAACGATCTGGTTGTCTTAAATATGATAAGTTTGATTAGTTTATCTTTGTTTATGGTTTGAACTAGGCCGATACAAAATAGCATAATGTATTTTCCAATCCCATAGCATCTGTAGTGTTGATCGATACCTATTTTCTTTATCAAAAGTGCACAGGGAGGTCCTTGGTAAAATCCTTCTTTATTTCCGCTTACTTCGCGCTGAGCAATCAGTTCAGATTGTTTAGTATGTAACCTCGTCAGATAAATAGAAAAAAAACCTATCCAATTGTCAAAGTACTTTATCACATATTTCACCTCATCAGTATCAGATCCGCCATTTAAGATGTACTTCTCATAATACTCTTGAACTGCTAGCGGGTCCTCACCATTTGTTTGCCTGAAATCTATCTCTGGTAGTTGATGTTTCTTTGGATTAAAAATCTTGAATTTTAATCCGTTTGGATCAAATTGAGTCGTTTGAGTCATGCCTATGCTTTTCATAAAACGCAATCGCTTCAGTTAAGAATTCTTGCTCTTTGGGATTAATTTTATCGTTTAAATATTCACTAATTATGTGATATTCACCGCATTCTAGGAAAATATCAGAATGTAGAGTCAACAATTTTGACATAATTATATATCGATAAAGCACTATTAAAATATCGTTAATCGTTAATCGGGATTTATTGTCTCCAATTTTTAGTGAGCAAGTGTGCTCGGATTTAGAGGGTATGTTACTTATTTACAAAAATTACTCAATAATTATAAAACAATAGTCTTTATGTAATCTCCTAAATAAAAAATATTATGTCATTTCAGATCATACCGATCATAATTCAGTCGATTACATCTGAAAAAGCACGCCCCAATGTTCGGACTTCTTTTTTTTAATCATAGTTTATTTTGTTTTGTTGTGATTTAGACGATGTTCTAATGATTCAACATGACTGTTGGGATGTGTTTAAAAACCATAATGAAAAGTATAATATGTACTAAGTATGAGTCAACACCAAACCGATATTACTGAGCCTCTTATCAAAAATCTTTTTGAAGACAAGAACATAGCGTTTGTTGCTACCATAATGAAAGATGGATCTCCTCAGATAACGCCTACTTGGATTGATATACAAGATAATGAAATTCTCATCAATACCGCTCTAGGAAGAGTTAAACAGAAGAATGTAACAAGAGATCCAAGGATAGCAGTATCCATAGTAGATCGCAATAATCCTTTCCATATGGTAACATTAAGGGGAGAAGTCATTGACCAGATAACAGGTGAATTGGCTGACAGCCATATAGATAAATTGGCAAAAAAATATCTCGACAAAGAAAAATATCCATTCAGAGCACCAGGCGAAAAAAGAGTCATTTTAAAGGTTAAACCTACAAGAGTAGGGTCTATATAAATTTCATTTAATATTTGTGCAATTACGAATAGAATTGGATAAAAGAGATAAAACACGAAGAGATGGTTACTAGTTATTGATATAACAATTGGGAACATTAGGAAACATCAGGCCAATAAATCAAAAAAAGCAAACTACCTTAAAAGTTTGATTTTTGATTAATGTTACCACTAATATGAGCAATTTACGTCATCCTCATTCATTTCCATCTACTCCTGTGGATGGGTGAGAACACTGGATCAGCATTATTCTGAAGAAAAACCATTACTAGATCCAATGATTAATTTTATGACTATCGCTCAAAAATGGGTAAGAGGGGTCATACAGTCATTCAGAACTGTGACGTAGGGAATGGTTTTAAAAATCCCCCAGATGAACTACTAGAGTATGAGTTATCGATGTCAAAGCAAATCGAATTTGTAATCAGGGTTTTTTCTTCTAACTTCGAAAAGACTTAGGTTTCAAGCATAAATAGTTTGATTCACGTCATATGGCTATTGAATATTTAGCATTGTATTTATCGCCTGGTTGAGTCTGAAGATGAGGAAACATTCTACAAAAGTTTTTATCCACTAGTGATGAGATCATATTACTAAATCATACTATTCCTTATTTAGGCACATATCAAAGGAAATTATCCGTTTCAATTTATCTATAATTATGTTTTCTTTATTTTTACTTTTACTCGCAAGTGCCTTCTCAGCAGCCTCTGTTTTCAAAACCGCATATGCCTCATCTTCACCTTCATTTGAAATACAGGAAATGATCAACGAAAATCGTAATTGGTTTCAAACTTATGGTAATAGCGATCTTAATTTAAAAAATAACTATACTGATATATTGGCTGTTAATTATTTTAGCGACGGAGAAGCCTTAAAAGCCACACTTTGGTTGAACGCTGGTATTAATGAATATATTGACTTTAGTTGGCTCTGTAAAGTTAAGCCCTGATATTTCTATTATAACTATCTACAAATAGGTCCAACCAATTCTTGACATGCTTTAAATTACAATTCTCTTTTCGACAAGGAAAGTAATCGTCAAAACTTTCTGTTCTGTCCTTAATGTA
>JBGTFK010000091.1:0-11014 GCA_041747305.1 Candidatus Nitrosocosmicus sp. | reverse complement strand
CTTTAATCTCATCCCATAATTCATCAGGAATCTTAAGTATGACGGGAAGTTCTTTATTACTCTCCTGAAGGATACAGGTCATACCATAGTAAGAAAATCAACAAGCTATAATCCTATCGAATTTTGGGATAGGCTCTTAATTGTCATTTCGTGTTTTCATATAGTCTAACAAAGAAAATCATGGACTATCCAGACATAGGTAATTATGTAATTAGTCTTGTCATCGTATTTAATCGAAATTGGCTTGTGCCATCATAATTGAAGGTGATCAGTCACATTTTTTATTTTCATGTTTGCAAAATGCCGTTACTCCGAGCCCTAGGATACTAGCGGCTATCGGACTTATCAACAGAGCGGAACTTGGTGGTAAATTTAATTGGTCCATTATGTGATTGACTAGAGATGCACCTTTTAAATTATTCTTAGATTTCACCATTTTGTGAAGACTGCCGGTTGAACTACATAACTCTTCATGTAACGCATCGGCATAGGCAATCCATATAGATCTGCCATCAGGATTCGTCTTGTTAAATTCAAGATCAACTTCATAGATAGCTGGCATGACTAAATCTACGTCAACGTTATTCTGCCTGTAGTTTATCAAAATTTCTTCAAGTTTATAATAAACTGTTCTGATATTGCCATTGGAATTCTGAATTTGCAACGCTACTTGTTCTGCAAGTTCTCCTGCTTTTTCAATATCAGAAAAATCACTCATTTCTCAACGCCCCTTAGATTTCGTGAGTTCATTGCTTATAACATTTTAAGATCCTTTAATTAGATAATTCAATACTTTTACCTCCTAGTAAATAATCAGAGGGAGCAAATCGGCAGATTGTTAATAATCTTTAAAATTGATGGGTATATAATGGGTTGCTAATTGGAATTAATCTAACAATGAACAAGGTTTATTGTTTAGGCAAATTGTCTCAAAATGAATGATCCCTGGCCTCAATTCTAGATTCTCATAGAGTCCATGATCATCAGGATTCTGTAGTCCAAGTAGCGTAGGCATTTATACTATGATTTATTCATTTTAAAACAGGTCGTAAAATCAACCGTCTCATAAAACGAGACCATACATCCAATCCGGATTCCAATATTCGTAATTAGTAATACCTAAAAAAACTTTTATGACAACCACAGATTGGACCAAAACAGCGATCCTGGTATGGTCTTTCTTAGTGGCATTTTTTACGATATCAAGGTCGATCACATTTTAAGAAATTTAAAATTGACATAGGCAAATATTTGTATCACCTTGCATGTACATTATGGTATGATAATTCTACAAATATATAATCGATGGTATCAAAACCTCTTTCGGTAAGGAAACTGTGATCAATAAATCCTATAACAAAAAGAGTTTGCAAAAAAAAATCATGTCACATACTATCTATAAATAATGTGATATTAGCGTATTAATTCTATTGAACAAATCAATTCTGCAAATCTAAATGGTCGTGTAAAAATATCATTCTCATTTATTTTGGTCGATTTTAGCAATTCATTAGGCAGGTGATCTCGTGGTGAAGCACTCATGATCATAATTCTTTGATCTGGACTCTGTTTGTGAATCTCGATTGCGACTTCTATTCCAGAAAGTCCTACTAAATGAGTATCAAGTAACACAACATCATAATTCTTGTCACTATTGTCAACGACTTTAGAAAAAAGACGTAACGCTTCATCACCCCTGTCAACAGCAACGTAATCCAAGTTCAAAGATTCTAGATATAGTTTGATCAATGCACGAACTCCAGCGTCTGATTCAGCTAACAAAACTCGATATTTCTTATTTTTCTTTATATATGGATTGGGATGAACCTTTGTCAGATTCTTTCTGTTTTTTAAAAGCGAACGCGCAGAAGATCTCTTTGATACCGATGCATGTTTATCACTGCTACTATTCTGGTTTTTTATATTTTTCTTATAAGATGCCACATAATGCAGGTATTCGACAGACATATTATTATCCTAGATACTCAAATTTGAATAACATATTTAATAAAGCATAAAATAAGCTTAATATATCTTAGTTTACAATGTAGTGAAAATCATTTAATTTGATTATATATATTTGATAAACCCATCACGATTAGAAAGATTACGTTTTAGTATTTGTATCTTGATTCTAAAGATAAAACAGTCCCTAACAATTTAGTCGACGAATGTATGCAAGGATTTGTTGTCAAATAATAGATTCAGACAGATAATATAATATTTATGAACAGCTAAGTATCTTTTATCATCTGATCAGTATTCATAATGCTTATCTGAAGGCCTCCATTTATTTAACTCAACTTTGAAATTGATTTTTGATGATCCAACTTTTTCTTCCTTATTGCTTAGGACAATTGCTGAATCATACTACAAAGGAGCAGATATAGGAGAATGTCTCTCTACAGCATATCGTATTCGGGAAAGCGATTATGAGAGCTGGTATAAGGAATGGACAAAAACTGCGAAGAGAATTCACCGCTATGCGGAGAGGTGTATGTCAGAGGGCCATTTGAAAAGTGCAAATGAGGCTTTTTTGCGTGCATCCAATTACTATCGGACAGCAGGATTCTTGTTAGTTGAGCATGATGATCCAAGGTTTCATACATCCATAGAAAATAGTAAGGAATGTTTTAGAAATGCGATATCAACTTTTTCGTTTAAAGTTGATTCTATAGAAATTCCTTATGAAGGAACAACCCTACCAGGTTACTACTATTATAATGAAAAACAAAATACCGAATATCAAGATATGGAAAATATGGGTGATGCTCATCAACTAGATAGGGAAGAACGCATAGGAAAATTCGAAGTGCCAAACAGTAATAATTATCCCACACTGATAGTTCATGGAGGATTTGATTCGTTATTAGAAGAATTGTATTCTTATGCTGCAGCTCCTGCTATAGAGAGGGGATACAATTGTTTGACTTTTGAAGGTCCAGGGCAGGGAGAAGTGATTCGTAAACAGAAAATACCTTTTAGACATGATTGGGAAAAGGTGGTAACGCCTGTACTCGACTTTATAGTATCAAGAAGTAAGGAATTTAATGTAGACCTAAGACGTGTCGCGTTAATGGGAATCAGCATGGGTGGGTATTTGGCTGCTAGGGCCGCTGCATTTGAACCACGGATATCTGCATGTGTTCTTTATGATGGGGTCTATGATGGATACGATGCAATCAAATCAGGTCTGCCAAAATCGCTTCTGGATGCAATCGAAGTAGGCAATTCACAACTTGTAAATACGACACTTGGGGATTTGATGAAATCGGATCTAAATGTAAGATTCAATATGAAACACGGGATGTGGACTACTGGAACAAATTCACCTTACGAATTAATTACCGGTGCTAGAAAATACTCAACTAAAGATATTTTGAGAAATATTAAATCTCCTACTCTCGTATTAGAGGGCGAAAAGGATGATTCATTTCCGGGCCAACCCATGAAAGTCTATGAGGGGTTGACATCTCTGGAGCCTCCATTGAAGAAATACATAATATTTACCGAAGAAGAAGGGGGAGAGGAACATTGTCAATGCGGAGCACCCGCTATTACGAATCAAAGGATATTCGATTGGCTAGACGAAATATTTGACAATAGATCCAATTATCCTAGGAAGGTATGAAGAATGGACAAATATGTGTAGTTTAAATAAGAAAGTGATATGTTGGATCGAATCTGACTAAAAATAGAATCTTAGAATGGGTTTGTTTTTTATTTCGTAAACAGGTCGAGAGAACTTTCTTGCAGTTTTACCAATCTACCTTTTTATTGATTACAATCTAAAAATATGTAAATGGTTCGACTATATTTTTTGAATATGAACATCAATATTCCAACTAAATTTGGAGTTTTATTATAGAAATCAAAATAAGATACCCGGGTGAGGCATACAATCATTCCAGTAATCATTTATAAAACAAATACAGGGATATTTCATTATACAATTTCCTGACAACCAAACGTCATCTCATTTCAATAATTTCTTTTCTAATAATTCGTGAAAGTCTCTATCAGATAGCTCCTTTTTTAGCTTTGAGTACTCTTTCGAATCCTTTCCTACAGTAACTCTCAATGGAGTACCTCCATTCTCACTGCTGGAAGAATTGGCAATTGCTTGAATTATTTCATCAGCTACAAGGTGCGGATGAGGAGCATGGCTCATAGCATCATAATAAAAGGACAGGAATTTTTCCACTGTGTTGCTGTAAAGAGACAAGGATTTTCTCTTTTCGCCATCGTAGGATGGGTTTACAAGCTCCCTCTTTGTATCAATCCCATATTTATTGGAAGGTACAACTAAATCTTTTACGAATTCGGTATTTATTACACCAGGCTCAATTAAGATCAATTTTATTCCAAAAGGCTCTAATTCGAATGAAAGAGATTCGCTCAAACCCTCAACTGCAAATTTTGTGGAACAGTAAGCAGATTGAGTAGGAAATCCAGCCAGTCCGGAAATGGAACTAATATTAATAATAATTCCACTTCTTTGTTGCCTCATAGTTGGAAGTACTTCACGAATTACTCTGATCACACCGAAAACATTAGTTTCAAATTGATTCTTTATTTCATCCATTGAGAAGTCTTCAAAGGCCCCAAAGAGACCATATCCGGCATTATTTACAAGTATATCAATTTTACCGAATTCCGTAATTATCTTTCTAATAGCATCATAAACAGAATCGTCTTTGTCTACATCCATATCAAATACTTTGATTTGTAGATTTTCATTCATTGCGATTCTCTCCAAATCCCCAGATTTTTTCTTGTCCCTCATTGTAGCACAGGTAATGAACCTGTTGCGGGCTAATGCCAAACAAGTCTCATATCCAATACCGGTAGAACTACCTGTTACAAGTGCCACCCTACTTTTGCCAATATCAGACATTCTGCAAAGAATGGTATTTGGAATTCTGTATATATGTTTCGTTACCTATCCTTTAGGTTAATAGAAATTCGTTGAGACTAAGAATCAAAATATGAAAATTAAGGGTTTATCTTACTCTATAGTAACAATATTAAATCTTAGTAAAATAAATACAACTCCAAGGCAGAATATTATATAATTCTACGAAATATGAAGATGAAAAAATATATGAAATCAATTAACAGTACATTAGAATGGGTTTTCAAATATTCATAATAACATTATATATTTGCTTTGCTCTCTATAGTTATGTCTACTTCAAGAAATGATAATATTCTTTTTTCCAAGAATAAATTTACCAAAAAGGGATCAGGCATACAACTGCTATTGGGCATCATAGTTATAATTGCAGCTGTTTGGATAGGGATAAACTCTGGTATTGAAATATTATTCTATGTGTTATTACCTGTAGGGATTGTTTTGATTGTTTCCTCTTTTCTTATTCTTATCAATCAGTATGAGAGGGCAATAATTTTAAGATTGGGCAAATATAAGAAACAAGTAGAACCAGGAATTCATACTAGAATACCTCTTGCAGATAATGTTTTAGTTATAGATGTTCGTGAGAAAGTAACAGAGTTTAAGGCAGAAAGAATGCTTACAAAGGATAATGTTCCGGTAACTATTGATGCAATACTTAGGTACAAAATCATTGAGGAAAACGCTAGTGATGCGTTTCTTAATGTAGAAAACTTCAATGATATGATACAACAGGTCTCGCAGACGACTTTACGTAACAGTATAGGTTCTTCTTTATTTCAAGAAATTCTATTGAGGAGAGAGGAAATTAACGAAATCATCAAATCAAAAATCGCAGTGGAATCTGACAACTGGGGCATAATGGTAACAGGTGTGGAAATGAGACAGGTAATAATTCCACAGGAGTTAGAATCGGCCATGTCAATGCAAGCACAAGCTCAGAGGGAAA
Organism: Candidatus Nitrosocosmicus sp.; assembly: GCA_041747305.1. Lineage (GTDB taxonomy): Archaea > Thermoproteota > Nitrososphaeria > Nitrososphaerales > Nitrososphaeraceae > Nitrosocosmicus. Next base: position 5,150 of record JBGTFK010000091.1, on the reverse strand, counting down.
AGCAAGCAAGAGTTACTTATGGAGAATCAGAGGTTCTTGTAGCCCAAAAATTTCTGGATGCATCTAGAGTTTATTCAAATAATCCTGTTGCATATGCGTTGAGGCAATCAAATATGCTATATGAAACAATGAAAATTCAAGGAAATACCGTAATAATGGTCCCATCAGAAACATTAAATTCCATTGGTTTTGGAAACCTAGGGGCAACTATTGCATATCTAGGTAGCTTGAAAGATGGCATGAATAAATCAACGGACAAATCGAGCGAGTCAAAGGAGGAATGACAAATTAACGATCTAGTAATTATTTACATCCGAGCTTGGATAGATAATGATAATTTCTATTGCTCAATTAATAAAATTCCCTTGGTAGTGTTCGAACTGTATTGATTTAGGCTAGATAGATTCTTATATATTATTGTACTTAGTTAAGGTATCATCAACTATCAACGATAGCGCACCAAATTTATTCAAACGTCTTTCTGGAAAATGCAAACGGGAGTAATTCTAATAAAATTAGAATTTTTCCATGACTCAGATGTATTAATGTTTTAGGATTGAATTCAAACAATACTTGTCTGCAAGCACCGCATAGATAGACTGGCTTTCCGGTCGAAGCCACCAATGCAATTTCCTCTATGTCAACGTTCCCATCAGAAATCGCCTTAAACACGGCAACCCTTTCGGCACACATGGTCAACCCAAAAACTGAATTTTCAATATTAACTCCATCACAGATTTTGCCAGAAGAAGTTTTCAAGACACAACCAATAGATAGTCCAGAGTAAGGATTATACGCTTTTTTTAAACTCTTTGTAGCCGCTATTATTAACGAGTTCATATAGAAACCTATCACGGTTCTCAATAAAAATTATCAAATGATATCTTTTGTTTACCCAGACAGATTGAAAAATTAACAGACCTAATGGATTGTCTTTTTGTAAATTAAGCATCACAAAAATAATTTTTGAATCTTTATGAAGTGGCGACATAACAGAATTATCTCAGGTAAAAATAAGTACGAGCAAGATTTAAAACTCGGAGTCCTTATTTGATCAATGAAGTGTGTTTGACGACGATAGTGGCTCTGTATCTGAGATTTCTTCGTTACCAGTCATATGACAATATTCACAGGTATGATCTACCACTACACCACCCAAACGTATAGCCAAGAGATGAGTAAATAATTCACTTGTAAGTTTAGTAAACTCATCTGGATCCTCATCTCTAACTCTATTCCTAAATTCTAACCATTTTTCAATCTTGTCTAGATATTCGACAGGTTTTTTTTCCCCTTTCAAATCTACATCCTCAAATTGAAGTGTTATATTTCCATCCAGTAAATTTGTAATGTAATCATTCACATACTTGAATTTATAATCGGATTCCATTGTATTATAAAGTGTATAGATAAGTATATTATCATCTATTTATTCTAATCATAGGTTTTCATAAGGATAGATAATTCCAGTATCTAAATTAAATTACAACTAATAGCGTCGCGCCTCATCATGAATGAACTGATGTAGCTAGTTCTCTTAGTGAAAAGTGAACAATACAAAATACTCTTCAGAAAGAAAATCTATAATGAGGTCTCTTTCCATTCAAATCGAAAAAAAAATAAATTAAAGCAGAAATTGACTTGCTTATTCAAATTTGTATTTCGGTTCTAGTACCATCAGCGTTGTACTTGTAGACTTTTCCATCCTCCTCATTTAGTGTTTTTTTATGAGCACCATCACAAAATGGCTGGTTTAGGCTTAACCCACACATGCAAATCCATTTGCTATCATTCCCGACTTTTACTTCTATAGGCCCTTTTCCTTCTTTTATTATGTATCTTACCATCAAATCAACAATAATAATTTGAAATATATAAAATATTTTTAAGATTTAGCTTTTCTATATTTTACAGTTCAGGTAGCATGATTCATCAATTATCTATGATTGCTTATTTATGGTAAAGTGTCCTCACATTTAACGGCATAGACAAGGGTAAAAAAGTACCGCAAAAATTTACGCTGAGACTTGTTTAGGTTTAGGTTTTAGGTATTACAAATTCTACTTTCAGGTAACGGCAATCCATTCAAAAGTTTATTTCCAAAAAAGTATGATTTTAAAATCGATAAAATTATTTACTTACCTGTTTTTCATGATCAGTTTCTAAAATCCTAAATAATATGACTGTTTATACGAAAGATTTTGAAAGACCAATCTATCTATACGGTTGACGAATAAAAGTCATCTGAAGTTATAGAGGAAAATAGGACGGAACAAAGAAATGTTTGAAGATTTAAACAAAATCTCAAAGGACAATAGCATAGTTAGTCAGATTCAAATCTACGGCAATAAGCATGCGATTCCACAACTGGAAATTAATAGATATTATTAACTTTTAGAATTTATGAACTCGATAGCAATCGAATCGTCATAGTTCTTCAAATCGAGTCTTTTTAAAAGAGTTTCGAGGTCGACGTCATTATCAATATGCTTTCTGTCTTTAACCGCAATATACTGATTACGAATATTCTTTTCAATCCTATCATAATTTGAATAAAACCAACTAAAATTGTCTTTTAACTTTTCGAATTTTGCAATGTCAGTATCGCTTATAGAGATGTCGGAATACATAACACATCTTTTATCATTTAGAAAACTGATAGATAAAAATATTATGTTTGATTTATTTTGAACTGGTTTAACTAGGTTGAAACAGGATAAGGAATTAGTCAAAAACCCACCATGAGTTTTTCTAAACAAACTTTTTGATAATCTACTACAACTACTACAACCCTTTCTGAATAGATGACTCAAAGTGGATAATTATTTTCTAGCGAATCGGCCATCGATGCACATCGAATATAACGGTTAAAACCGGTATATAAAAAATAGGCTTGTGGATTTAATCCTTCCATCGCCTTACGTAACTTTTTGCTGACGGCCCCGTAAACCTCAAATCGGGTTATCCGAGATATTTCATGAATCTTTGGAATAACGGTATTTGATGCAACCCATCCATGTGAACAAATACTGCTTCTGGGTTCCTGTACGTCTCTAGTACAATGCATCTTGTCTCAGATTCGTCGAAATAGAATTGATAATCTATTGTCTCAGGTTCATTAGCCTCTACCAGATTACTCATTTCCTTTATGAGTTTTTTGTATCCCTTTATTTTCTCTTCTGAAAAAGTAAATTCTGCTCTAAAATGTATGGAATGCTGTTTCATGATACCTCCTCCTTGAGATTTTGACTCGGCCACACATAGCTGTTCTCATTTAATATAAAATCACTTACATAGTAATGATAGCGCTTAGAGATTAAGTTCGGGACATACTTCAAATTAATTCTTGATATTTCAAAATTAACGCAATGATCTAAAATTAAAGTCCGAGTACTAAGGGTATGTCTGATTACAATTAATGCAGACGAGATCTACTTTGGATGGATGTTGTTGATTCTCCATTGGGAGATTGCATATATCACATACAAAATCTACAATCGGAATATTAGCAGTGTCCATATCCAAATAATTTGTCTTATCACTTATTATCTTCAAGTTTTCTAGTTTAAGTTTATGATATAGCATTACTTTCTCAGGTTCTCCGCCCTTGAATTTCTCATATTTTGCCAGATTACTTCGAACCTCATTATCAGCTGACATTCTAAAATAATTAGATGTCAACACTTATAATCTTACTTTTATGACCAAAATTTGCCAAAACCTGGTATATTCTCATAGAAATATTTAATCTTTGGTAATTTATATTGAATAAATTATTCTACGGCATTTCCCGCGCTTGCACCGTTGTAATTGATAATGTTGAGAAAAATTTCTATGAGAATGCTTTGACTAAATTATCAATAACAATATCTCGAACATGCTCAAGAAAAGAAGCAAAATCTAGACTAAGGTTAAATAGAAAAAAAATCAATGATAGAAAACGGGGAAAAATTATCGTGGTTTTTCATCATAACGATTAGAATTTAGATAAACATTTGATTCTCAAGATAACTAAAAGTAACAGATAACTACTGATCATGAAAGTGGATCACCCTAGATTTATTGTTGATTGTATGGGAGGAAATATTGCAAAGAAATTAAGAATAATGGGGTTTGACACCGAATTCTGGCTAGATGCAAACGATGAATTTCTAATCAATGAGTGTGATCGTGAGCAAAAGCTACTGATAACTAGAGATCGAGGACTTTATTTAAAGATCTCAAAATTGAGTAGAAACGGATTGTTACTCCCTGATGATTATGACGAAGTTGAAAATTTGGTTTTTATATTAGAGAGATGTGACATTAAACATATCAATCCGGTTCCGAATTTAGATACCCGATGTACTAATTGTAATGGAACACTCAAAAAGTTTGACAAGACAATGGTATCTGATCCTATTCCAGAGAAAGTATATGAAAGTATATCTACAATTCATAAATGTTCAAAATGTTTGAAAGTTTACTGGGAAGGAAATCATATAGAGAATATCAACAAATTCATAGATAAAATCAACAATTTGTTAAGGATGTATAAGTAGATCAATATTTTCGGTTACAATATCTATTAATTAGATATTTTCTACTAGTAGTAATCATGACTAAACATCAGTTAAGATCCTAGAATTAAAAGAACTGATTGTGTATTCTGGTAAATTCATAAATTTGATGTTTCATAAGTGGTCTTGTGGCCTGCGGTGCTAGCTCGAGATAGTGTCCCGATTGATATGATAATCTTTTGAATTTTAATACTGTGATTGCCCATAAAGTGCGCGTAAATCCTATAAATGGAGAACGAAGTGAAATACTGTCTTTTGTAAAGAGAATTTTAAGTTAGTTAATCGGTTTGTTCATAGACATGATTGAATTTTCAACAGGTAATGACGATATATCGCGTGTGTACGCGGTTGCAATATTTGCGATTTAGGGCTCTAGACAATTTTACCTAGGACATCCCCATTCACTGGGAGGATGATAGTGTTCAATATATCAAAAAAAATACAAATATATGAGACTGGGTCATTATTCTTTTCATTTCCTAACAAATAAAGCTAGTCTAATGGAGTATAATGTGTTAGTGAAACAAAGATACTACCAAAAAGACTAGCAACATATAGTTCATCATCCATTCTAATTAGCATTTTATATCT
>JBGTFK010000090.1:0-12047 GCA_041747305.1 Candidatus Nitrosocosmicus sp. | reverse complement strand
ACTTGTTGATATAACAAACGATTATAATGAAAATGAAAGACCTCAAGATGAATCTGAGAGTGTTTTAGATGAAGCAGTAGATAAGGTAAAAGCAGGAACGAAAGCAGTCATCAACAAGGTTAAGGATACTGACAAAGACCTGGGTGACGAGGATAATAAAGAAAAAACAAAATAATCTGAAAATAAAGATAAAAATGAAAGGTAAAGATGGAATATTTGGAATATTTAGATTCAATCAAATACGATCAAAACACGTTTTCCGTTGAAGAGCAATTAATGAATTGGAGCATAAAGGTGCAAATCCTTCAAATTATAGGTGTTCTTGACTGTGGTTTACCATTTGATATTTTTGAGTACTGATTTAACCAGTTGCCCCATTGAATATCAAATCATACTCAAATTTTATTCTGGCTGGGTGGGTTTAAACATGGGTATATTGCAAGTCTAATTTCATTTAAATAATTTTTAATCCAATAGCGTTTTTAGGACTACTAATAATACACTCTTTTTTTGCTTGTTCGGAGAAAAAATAATTATGTGCCTTTGAGTTAATCCTCAGGTAAACTAAATTACTCTAATACTGAATGTTAAATACTATATTATATCAAGATCATAAATGAGAAATTCAAATATCAGATCAGAACTACTAAACAAACATTCTCGTAAACTATCCATAAAATTGGTTCTAATAATTATTGTTTCAGGATTTTTAGGGATTTCGTCTTTTAATTTGACATATAATAATGTAACCGCACAAACTCTTCAAGAAAAATGCACTCCTGATATGGGAATAAACATATCAAAGTCTAACTGTTTTTCAAACGCCCCCACTAATCCAGCATACGATGTTATGAATACCGACAATGTTAGACCACCACCCGAAAATGAACCTTCTATCTCCAATAATACAAAATAATCTCTGAATACATGACTAATGTATAGCCTATGGATCATCAATCCACAGGCTAGCTCTCCTCACACGATTATACGCGAATACCAAGATATTGATGACTCGATGAAACTCCCGTGACGGACAATACACTTTTATAAATATACTTATCCTTGATTTCAATAATGTCTGTTACTATTTGGTAGAAGATATGGAAGTTTAGACAGCATGGTATTTATCTGATGATGAGGTTTATAGTAACTATTGACGTAGAGGTCATGATCCAAGTAAATTTATTATAATATGAATACTTGATCAAGATTAAAGCTTAACACAACTTGATTCCACTTAAATATCCATCTTCTTTCAAGATTGATATTTTATTGAAAATATAATCTAAAGGCAAACTAAATGAAAATGTTGCTCCTTTACTCCCATCGTAATTTTTTTGTGCTCAGATATATGCCTACCATGAACCTCGATAATATTTTTTGCTATATACAACCTATTTTGGTACCTCGATCTGATTTAATAGCAAACTCTGTGACAACCTTTGGCCTTACATCATCTAACAGATATTTCTAAATACTAACTGATGATAAAAATACATTTTCAATCTATTCCTGCTTCCTCTTTTTTTAATGGGGTTTCTTCTTCATTTTCTTCTTTCAAAACTTTTGAAGACTTTTCATTCTGGCTCGTAGTATGCTTGAGAGTACTCTCAGGCGGAATATGGTCACCAAATGTGGCAGAGTCAATACGATCATTTTCTATGCTCGGTTCTTTATTTAATACCGCAACTTCCTTTTCCACTTCCCTTTCTATTTCCAATTCTGCTTCTTCTTTCGTTGGCTGATTAAGCGCATCCTTAACTGTATCATTTACTGCCTCATCTATTACTCCATCAATTTTAGTTGAATCAGCAATAGTAGGTACTTTATCAAGTTCAGTATCAGAACCTGTGGTAACCTCTGTTGGTTTTGGTTCAAAAAGTTTCTTATATTTGTCAACCGCTTCAATCTCAGATATATTAAATCTAAGAACCTTTCCATCATAACTTTCTGCTACACTTTGCGGAATGCTAAATAGTTCCTTATTTACTATTCCTCTTTGAGTTAAGACCAGGCCATTAGAAATTTCTTGAACTTCGCCAAAATCAGCATCATTTAATCCTCTTGCCTCTTTCTTTATGACGTCAGTCCAATCAATATTTGAACTCATGATATCATTTAGTAAACATATTATAAATATGACAACAAATACTATTGTGCTAGATTAATTGTACGGCCTGTATTTATTAATGGCAAATTTTCTCAAGTTTTCTATGGTACTCTTATAAATTGAGATGATTGATGGTCTAGAACGTCCCTGTATCCAATGAGTAGCTTTTTATTATTTTGGTTCTTTCCTAGGCATTATCCTCCTATCAATAAATCTAATAATAATCACAAACTTCATCAGGTGGAACATTTCGTATGCCTGGATGATATTATTGATGAACCAAGAAGGGTTTCTTATTTCCATTTTAAGGAGACCATAGATCCATGGTTGCGGGGAAATGGAAAGTGTCTTATTTGGATACAATGGGTATTCGGATGCTGTTTAACATGCTGTCGTATCAGAGAAGACGCCAGAATATGCCAATGAAAGGCAAAAAAGCCTTTTCAAACCAATCAAGATGGAGTACCGTTACCGAATCAGTCCTGAATTTGGCATAACAAGACAGGTTGAGCATTTACTTGAATACGGAACAAGGTAAACGGCTTAACTCGATGATCCTTTCCTCTGTTATAACGTGCTTGACGGTGCAACTGATTAGCAGTAACATAAAGATAACCGTTTGTGGCTAGCGAAAGTGTATCGGGCCACAAGAGGCGTGAATCATATACCAAGGCTTTCCATATCTTGTCAGAATTTCTGAAACGAAGAATGGCATTATGTTCATAATTAGTTGAGTAAATATTGCCTGTGGCATCTGATTCAAGACCATCAGATGCACCACCCCTGTCTCCATGTTCATTTATAGTTGCAACAACCTTTGATTCTGGTAAATCACGGTTAGCAAGGGCGTCTGTCGCTACACTGTATAACTTACGACTACCAAGTGGACAGTAGTAGTATAGGCGAGATCCATCCCAGCTAATTGCGATGCCATCAGAGCCCATGCTGGCTCCGTGTTTTACTAATTCATCTTGTTGTTCTTCTAGAAATGGCTTATCTTCCTTCTACGAGTGGAAGAAAGTTTTGCAGGTCCTCGGGTTTTGTTGATTGGTGATCATTAAGTCGACGCCAGCTTTCACCAGGCGCAAGGTCAACCACAATAATGCAGTTGGATCCCTTTTGAGAAGAATCCGTGATAAAGGCCATACCTTCATCACCTCTTCGTAAATCAAAGCGAATATCATTTAGATATGTGGTAGGTAGAGCTACTGACTGGGGGAATAAAATATTTTTTTCGACTTGGTTTGAATTTAGGTCTACACAAATCAACTTTGGCCCTCCATATTCTGTGGGTCGAAATAAGGGACTACCTGTGGCAAGAATCCACAACCGATCACTAGGGTCAACAACAATGGACTGTACCGATACTAATGTCGAAGCTTGATCCTTATCGTTAGTTTTGTTTAATGCCTCATCTGGATACGCAATCGTGTTCCCATCTTCAAGAAATCAGCAACAGTGTATTTAACATCGTCACCCCACTTTGGAAAGTTTACAAAAATTCTCCCCTTGTGTGATACTGTCACCCCTGTTGGCATTGCCCCATAGAAGTAAGCTATAGGTTCTAAAGCACCTAGTGAGTATGCCGCTGGCAACTCGTGTGCGGGGATATCGTCAGATGTATTCCTCATAAAATTATTCGACACTGATCCAAGGTCGTAAGTGGTTAACTTTAATCTATTCCCAAACATTCTATCAACTTGTCAAAAAAGTTTTTCAAATTTAATTTTTAGTTTGATGATGGATTTATAAAATAGTAACTATCAATTATCCGACCTTACATCTTGAGAGAAATAGAATGTAAGGTCAAGATGGTCGACCTCTAATATTAGACCTACTTGATTAAAAACATTTTATAGCTTTTATCAATACCATTATTCTTTCTAACGCCTTTAAAATTTGCATTCGGCCAAAGTCTTAATTAAACAACAGTGATTAAAGAATCTCCAACACAGACATTTATCAATGGCTAAAGACAGCATCAATATGTTTGACCGCAATTGGTACTTCAATAGCCATTATTGAATACATGAATTACTGTTCATATGATCCCTAGAACCTATGTTGGGATTCAATATATTATCTGAGAAATATTATTAAAGTTATCTGACGAACTTGTATCCTCCAATTTAGGATGCTGTTGATCTTGTGAAGATTATCTTCTCCAAATTTGATAAAGGTTCCAAGATCATTAATACCTGTTACCTTAAATCCGTATACTGTTCCTATAACAGAGTAAAAAAATAGCAAAGAACCAATGAGAAATAATAATAAATGAGAAAAGGAAAAGGGAGTAGAATGTAATGGTAAGCATCTACGCCTCATTTCTTATAAGATCTGGCTTGTCTACAGTTATGGAGCAAGTTTACTGATGGAATTGCAGTAGTTTGCAAGTACGGTAGTTTAACATAGTATTTAACCCCTAATTATAATTCATTTTCGAATGATTTTAGCCCATAGGGCAGATTTTGTATGGATACTTGTTCGATCGAAAGATAGAGGAAAGAGAAAACCGCTCCGGATTTGGAAGCAAAAATCATTTTACAGGATTAAGAATTATACCTTATAAAATCAATTTATGGTGTAAGGTTGCTCTCATGTAATATTACATTAGTCTAGACTATTTTCTAGCTAAATATGAGATTAATTTTGATTGTTTATGTTATTAGACTCATGTGAATCGAATAAAGCGATCTACTAGATGATAATTTTAGTTAAAAACCAGAGGAAGATCGAGCTATTTCTATGAACAGTTCAATATTACAACTGAAAGTATAAGAACACAAACATCCAATGACTTTTTATCTTGGTCAATCCAACCGACCGTACTAGAAAAATCTGGGCAAAATTAGATATACATACACGGCTTGATATCTTTCGTAGGTATTTCTTTTTAAAGAACTCGTTCGCCATATGCTCTTGCAGTATAATGGTCAAAGTCCTCTGTACTCATGAGGAAACTAAATCTCTCTACTAAACCAGGATCATAAACTGTAAAGGGACCTGTAACGAATCTACTAGTTTCTCTTATTGTGATGTTATCTGCATCATACAAGGTAACATCAACTTTTATGTTCATCACATTTTCAGTAGAGTTGTTAACTACAGTTCCAGTTACAGAAGTTAAACCTGTTGCACTATCTGTTATAGACATATTGGATATAGATATCAAGATGACATTAGGTTGAGAATTAGTTAAAACATCACTGATTTGACCCATAGATAAAGAAGAGGATATCGAGAACAAAAGGGTCGAAAATGATATAGTAATAAGTAAAATGATAATTCCTGATCTTTTATAGTATATTTTTGACATATGTTAAATAGCAACCACAGGTTATTAAGGTTCATACCCTTTGGTATATTGAGATCTAATTTTATCAAAATAATACGTGATTACTTTTACATAAGAGCGAATAATTTTGTTATACGTCAAAAGTAATAAAGGCCGATGATGAGCCACAACATCTACTATTGAACAAATCTACTTTGTAGTCTTTATTAGCCATTGTGTTATACCATTTAAATTATACTACCATTTCAAAAGCTCAGGATATGTTTCATATATCTTCAGAGTGAATGTAAGATTATACGTTAACGTTCTCTCAAGTCTAATACTATATTAAATAAATTTGAATATTTTATAACTATTAGCACCTCAATATGACAAAAAGGTTACAATAAGATAATGGACAATTTAGGGAGATTTATGAACAAATCAAAGCTTTTCAAGGCGTATACACTAACAAGAATAACCCGAGAACTATTTAGGACAATAAAATAAAAGTATTGATTGGATGTCGATTATTGCCTGAATTAAGATCTCCGCTTCGTAATGATTTGGTAATTTGAACACTTTTCGAGGCTTTTACTATATCTTCATACAGAATGCCCTTCGTCTTCTCATTCTTCTTTAGGCTTATGAAGGTTGTCTAAGTTATAGTCTGTAGTATTCTTATTGAATTTGTTGCCATCATCAATATCGTTTTGTAAAGATATTTGTGCTTGCGGGACGGTTAAATCCATGCCATTCTTCTGAAATGAATCGTATATTCTCTTTCTAATCTCAGAAGCAATTTTTAGAAATTCCCTTGGCTTATTTGTAAATGCTCTGAGATCATATACCGCACCGTAATCCCCAAACTTTACTAGTAAAACAAACGGATCTGTTACAAAATTATCTGCAGTATTAAAAGATCCAAAATTCTTTGCTACATCGTTAGGAAAATTATCTGACGTTACTATTCCATCAGTGTCTATAGCGCAATCTATCAATATTTTTTCAATTAACTTTCTATTGTTATTATAAGTCATTGATACATTTACCGTAATCGAAAGGACATCCAGTCCACTATAATTTACTATTTGTCTTTGTAATAATGTTTGATTTGGAATGGCTACAAGCTCATTTCTTACAGTTTTGATTTTTGTATATAGCAATGAAATTTCCACAACATCTCCTATGAGGCTTTCGTCCTCAGTGGTCCTAATCCTATCTCCCAATTTAAAAGGACGAGCTGACAAAAGTAATATTCCTGCAATAGCATTACTAATCGTATTTCTTGAAGAGAAACCAATAATTGTTCCAGCTGCTACACTAATAGCTCCTGCTGCCACACCGCTTAATGAAGAAAAATGAAATATAATGATGATAACTGTTATTACAATGAGAGCCATCTTAGTTATTGAATTAATCCCTGACAATTGTCTTCTATCAAGATTTAAAGAGTCGGCTGATTTGTTTATGAAAAATCTTATGATAAAATACGCAGCTACAGCAACAGATATGGCTATAATGGAAAAAACAATACTATCAACATAACTGCCCCATCCTGTAAGTGCATCTATGGATTGAGGGGAAGATGATGAGGACGAGGATATTGATTCTGATATTTCATCTCCAGCAGGCGCAGCCGTCTGTTGAGGCCCTTCACTACTAATTACTTCCGTATTACTATCTCCCGTCTCGATTCCGACATCAACTTCGTCTTGTCCATAAACTTTTAGAATATCATTAATGATAGTGTATAACATGTACTGTAAATGTTAGTGATTAATATTGCTTAAAAGAGATGGTCCTCAACGTCCTACAATAACTACCCACATAATTCTTTGTCTTGTTAGCGTTGGCTTACTGTTTAGCAAATTCATCATCTAGAAAAAATGCTAAAATGTATTGATACATAGCTACTGATATGAAAAGAAGAATTATTTCTAATATGTTCGCGTTTGTTAACTTCAAATTCGATTTATAATTTTAATATTGCCAATCTTTTGATATTATCAACCTAGTTATTCAAAAATATATCTTGATATCTTCATTTTTATTATTAAACCATTGTATCTTTATAAACGAACAAGGCTTCAATGATGTAAATTTACCGGATAAAGTATTAACAAATGTCTTTGCTTGTTAATTTTGGAGTTACCTAGAAGATATACTATTACAAATAAAATAAAAAGGATAGCTAAGACAGGGCTACGAAGCGACGATTAATATTTATCGGAGTAACAGATAAAATGATCGGTACTACCGTGTGAAAGATTTCTCAGAAAGGAGTATATGGAAGACATCTTATCTTCATTTTCCTACATACTTATTGTAATAAACGGCGATTTTAAATAATATAACTACGCAGTTTTTATAATAGATTTGTATAGTGCACTCGAAGAGTAAACAATGTTTCTGATTACTACTGTCGTATAAATAGCATGTTAGTCAGACGAGATTATGGTTATAAATGATGAAATTACTACTACAAATAAATCCGATATAATAAATTCCAAAGAGATCGTTAGAGGACTACAAAGAGAAATCATACCAGTCAGCAGGAATATTGACTTAGGATTTGAAAGGGGTATTCCTCCATTTAATAAGATATTGGTCACTTATGATGACAGTGAGAAATCCGATAGGGCTATAGAATATGCAATCTATCTATCCAAGATTTCGGGAGCTGAAATTACCATCCTACAGGTTTTGGGCAACATAGATAAATTAGAAAATTCTTACATAGATGTTTCAAACAAGAAGAAGGACTCCGAATCCAAATCAACCTTCTCTAATTTAACTAATGAATCAGAAATTAAAGATCAAAATTACTCGATCCATATAGAGGGCGAAATTGTCAAATCGATGGAAGACAAGATCAAGGAAATTGAAAGCACCGGTTTTAAAAATAAAGTATCCTATAAGATACGATCAGGATTCGTAGTGGATGAAATTACAAAGGAAACAATAGAATCAAAATATGATTTGCTTATTATATCATCTTCTCATATGGATTCTTGGATAAAATCTCTGTTCAGCGAAACAAGAAAGATAATCAGCAATGTGGACCTTCCAATTTTATTGTTACACTAAACCTATCGACTATCCAGGGGCATTTTATTTCATTGAATTAATAGATAAATGGAATACTTTAATTTGAATTTATTCTATTGATAAATACAAGTTGCAAACAAGTTTGAAATAACTTCTTTCTCTTCGTGTTATCAATTAACTATCAACAAATTTCTGTGCTTGGTCCTCATGGACAGGGAGATTAGCTTCATCCACTTTGATCGAGTTAGTAGGACACACGGTAACACATGCCATACACCATATACATGCGCTTTCTCGGATTGGATCTGGTTTATCAGTATAATCTTTTCTACCTTCTCTGTTATGATCATCTCCGGTTCCTTCGCTTACTGCATTTACCATCTCTACAGCAGGAACGTCTTGTTCGGATCGATACCATTGATACACCTGAACTGGACATGCTTCAATACAAGCTCCATCAGAAATACATGAATCCCAGTCTACTGCTACAAACGTTCCGTGAACACCAAGAGGAACATATTCCTCACCTCTGGCTTTGTACGCATCTTGGACCTCTTTATTTGTGGAGGATTCCGCATCATTTCTTCCTGGGCCCCAAACAAAATGAAAATATGAACCGTCTGATGTTGAATGTTTACCGATTACGTTATGATTCTTTGGAAATTCCGGATCTATAGGCATATTGTATCTTTTGATCGAACTATATAAGATACAAGTATTCAATTGCAAGCGTCCGTAAATCGAGCTATCAAATCCTTCTAGATGTTTACCAGCATAACTAATCTCTTAGTCTATGCTGCCGAAATGTATGTTAGTTTGATTTAAGATTCGCGGCAAAGTGCATACCTGTTTCTGTCTTTATCTTCTTATTTTCAATTAATGGTTTGCTTGCTTTCTTATTCTTCTTTTCATTGTTCTGTATCAAATAGATGTCATATACCAAAGAAGAAAACCCTGCCATTTCCAACAACTCTGACGCGGTAATAGTATCCCTATCCAGAACAATTACTTTATCATTTACATACACTTTATTTTCGCTTTCAACTTTACTTAATTCAATCACAATATGACTAGTAATGATTATAATTTATAAAGCGAGCATAGATGCAGTAAAGATCATAAATCAATTTTGTTGATAGTATTTCTGAGTGAAGTTAAATAGTCATCCGCACTCAATTGATTGCTATTTGCATCTCTTACGCTTAATGTAGTTGAAATAGTTGAGAGCAATACATCTTTCATAGCTTCCCTGCTAGCATGCTTTGCATCCTTTCTAAGATATTCATTTAAATTATCCGAATAATTTTGAACAATGAACATCTTAAATTTCCTTTCTAATTCCGAATACGCGATTATATCCAAATCAGACCTTTGAATGTTAGATGTTAATGCTTTCCTCAAATATGATTCTATGTCAGGAAATATCGTCTTTATAAAGCCATCAATGCTATCAAACTTTTGTATCATAAATGGAGTTCTTAGGGTAACTGAATCCTTCACTGGATATATTATGGACAAATATAGAATAAATAGACTTTTAAAAGTTATATTTATTATGCAATCTCTCGTTCAAATAATATTTCGGTAGCGCAATGTTAGTCTTTGATATTTCTTTTTAGATTTGATTAATATATCGATTTTATCATGAAGTACGTTCCTTTGATAAAGTAATAATCCCTAAATTATTTCTTTCAAAAAATTTCAATTTAGATGATAAAAACATACAAAATTTACATGGGCCGGGTCGTATGAAGGTCATATTTGCCTCTAATCGGCAGTTCATATTTGCCTGTAATCTACAGGTCAATACTTGTAAACCATTATTCTAATTCTTATGTATACCATGGTTCAAACCCATGGGGGATTAGTGCCGATATCGGTATATTAATTAGAGATACACATAGCGATTCTTTGATAATTCATTTATTTTTTTGAACTAATTTCCCTTAGAACTATTCCATAATCCAGATTAACTTTTTTTTTCATATAAGGAATTAATTTGTAATGAATTGAATAATATTGCTTATCTTGAGTGAGAATTCCTTTAACCAGGAGTGATACTATACCACCAGTCATCTTTGAAATAGGAATATTCTTTTCTATTGAAACTTTATCTCTCATCTTATGATATACCATCGGGGTAAAATAATTCTTGTTTAGCTCCAGAATTAATGGCCAGATAATATATTCCCACACTGATCTCCGATTTTCAGTGGAAGACGCATATTTTCGCTTTTTATTTGATTGAGTATTGGCACTATACCTGTGTTTTTCTATTGTCATTTTCTTGGTCTAGAATGATAAACAACTCGATAGATCCTCATAATTCAAATTGTTTAACAAGTTTTATAATGTCGTATATTATTATTGCGGGGGTATGGTATCATATATTACGAACTCAACTTTTTAGAAGGGCTTTAACACAAATGTTAACCACATTAAAGGGAACCGGCATGGTCAGATGTTTTTGAAGTATTAATAAAATCATTATTCCATTAAGTTAGAAATAATTGTCCAAAAGGTATAATTTCCATTCTTAGTAGCCTGATTAATATTTGTGTATTATCATGTAGAACGAGTTGAAATCTACTATATTTCGATTGATAGTAACGATTAGAGCAATCTGTCAACGATATACATCATGACATATTTAATAGATACTCAATGTATATATATAATATGATAAACGAGAAAAATTCTAACCGCATAATGATGTCTTTAAATTCTCTCCATAAGGCTATTGCAGCTAAGAAAAATGAAAAATAAACAAGTGGATATTTTATTAAGCAATAAAATATCAGATCGATTATTTCAAGAATTCAATAAGGTAATTGATAACTAGATAATGCAGATAACCGGCAATGACGAATTAAAAAAGTACTTGTTAGATAGAAATGATATTTTAGTATCTACAAATTTAAGTAATGAAGAGGAGCATTTCAACAATGAAACAGGCGAATCTGCTATAGATATGTTTCCTAGCTCTCTGTTTAACAAAAAAGTAAGTTTATTGAATGAAGACTTTGTGGGCTTTATGATGGGGAAAACAGATACCAAAATAACGATATTTGGGGATTATGATCAAAGATTTGACGTTCCAATATCAAAAGCAAGCGAAGTTAACAATAATTTAGTCCTTGATATGGAATGGACCGAGTTTAAATCATATAGATCCGATGATTCTTACTTCGAGTCACAATAATTGATGGATAAAAGGTCATTCAACCCGAATTGAAATGAAAATTATTACCGAATGTTGTTTCACATAAGGAAATTCATCACTAAATTTGAGAAATCCAGTGGAATAACAATATCCTGATATTTTAATTCGGATTAATCTCTTCTTACCATTACAGACGCTGGTGCGTCGGTCTTCTATAATAGCATGATAGGTACATTGCCTTGCGTCGTACCAAAAAAAGAATCATTATGAAACATAGCGTTCTAATAGAATACGAAAGCCCTTAGGTTGAGCCTATCCCAAAATTATTTTTCTATAGATAATCATACAACAAGAGAACTGTACCAACCCAAGGTAGTTCCCCACCTTCTTTTCATACCTTGTATATAATTTTCTGAACCTGTTATGCCATGAATTTGTTCTCTCGACAA
>JBGTFK010000089.1:0-4025 GCA_041747305.1 Candidatus Nitrosocosmicus sp. | reverse complement strand
AAACAAAGCAATTTAGATCCTAATAATCATGCATAAATCGTTACCAACCTCATTGAAATCCTCCAGTGTGAATAATACTCCTGTATTCATACTTTAGAGTAAATATTTAACTGCACTATATCGATTGCTTAATAATGATTATTGATATCATGTAGTGTCTTTAATTATCTGTAAAAGTTATAGAATTATAGCTAGTATGAAATATATTTAATCCTAGCAGCAATAACATAAATTACAATTCGAGCCAATTAAAAACCATATTGCTACAGCAATTTTACCTGTCTTTCTGATCTTCGTCTACAAAACAATCTTACTCAAAGTATTTGTCTAGATTTTTATTCTTACCGCAATACGGCTATAAATCTCTAGCTGAAATACTGGCAATAAATCCAATTATCTAGTGGCCGACACCAAAAACTAGTCAGCTAAATAGTCCTTTTTTTCTATTTCAACAATTGTTTTATCAATTGCTAGCACAATTGATTTTATGCTGCATCTCTTGCGTAGTTATCTAAGTTCTTCTACTCTTACTGTTGATATTCTTTGAGTTATTGTATTTTAATTATGGTCACTCACAATCTAAAAGTTTAGTGATGATTATTTAACCAAGCTAGATATTACTTTGGTGTTAGTAGAGATCAATGTAGTAAAATAGTGGTTTTATGTTGACATGGTTTGGGCTTAAATTCTTCTACTGGTGATTACAACCAATCAAACACTGTGGGAGGAATTCTTTTTCGGTAGTTGGAGCAAGAATCTGGACTATGTCTTTGAAGATTGAGTGGATTTAGGATATGAGTTCCAAAAATATATACATTTATTTTAGTTCTCTGGCTATCAAATAACCTTCTATTCTTTTACACGAATCAATTTTATCCCAATTCTTCTCACAAGTACTGTCCCATAAATTATTAAAATCTGTAATACAAATATCTTGAATACTCGGATTATTGTTACACATATTTACAAAATAGCTTAGAATTGTATCGATTTCTAATAGTCTGTCATCTAGCATGTCATTCCAGTATTGCTCTCTCTGTGATACGTTTGACAGACTGGCCGCAGCCATGCTAATTCCCACTACTCCCAACATTACGCTCAGCAGCATAACAGCTCTAACTCTAAATCTTGCCATAGGTCTTCAATTTATAGAAATACCTATCTAGCTATATATCATCATTCTGATTCTTGAAACGGATAATAATGGTTATTGTTATCTTGTTACTGTCATTTTTTTCGGGGTTCGGATGACATGTTAATAAATGCGGATGCATGTATTGATATCATTAAGAATGGGAATATGGGTTTAATACCTTTTCTCATCCCCTAAAAGCCAGTTAACGTATATCCCTATCCATTCTGAATCTCGATTGTGATCCCAAAAGGATAATGGTGAGGTTATTGAGAATAAAATAAAAGAATTACTTTTTGGTGAAATCAAGTGACGGAGATTCAAGAAAACAACTCGCATAATGAATACATGTTGGAGAATATCTAGAGCCATTAGAGATTAAAAAAATATAAAAATTTGAATTTATTTCTTGCAATTTTCATTTAAGGGTCAAAATTAGAAACTATATATTTCTCTTTTAATTCCGAACCTATGGTTCTTCTGGTGAAGCTCCTTGACTCACGTCGATTGTATTAATAATTTCGCAGCTTTGTAATTCATTGTTAGATATCGTTCCTTTTGCTTCTTGAAATGTGTCTACTTGGTTAAATTGGGATGAACAATCACCATTAGAATCTGTTGAAATAGTTACAATCGCCGTTTCTCCTAGTTGATTTCTAATATCCATGGTATCAAACGATGATTCTGAAACGGTATAATTTCCAGGGTCTAAAGAAATATTTGTTCCATTAGACGATCCTTGAAAACTAGTCATATTTGGATTATTGCCTGTTACTATCAAATCAAACTGATTTGGATCAACATTTTCCAGCACAAATTGGCAAATAGAATCATCACTTGGAATACCTAATGAGGAATCACAACGAACAATTTTAGTTACTGTGACAGTAGCCTGTTGTTCTTGAGTTGTGTTTACTACAACTGGCTCCTTCTTAGTCTCAACCGTTGAGTTACTTTGAGCGTATGTCTCCCAACTGACCTGGGAATAACCTCCTATTGAAACCGCATTCAAAATGAAAATGATCGCAGCTGATATACCTAATAATTTAATCAATTATCTAGTATACACAGAGGGGATTAATTAATATTTAAAAAAAGCACTGTATCAATTCGTCTATCCAGCCCCTTGTAATATCCAATTTTGAAAATAATTGAAGCCTGGTGTTAATGGATATCATATGACATGACCAGAATATTATACCTAGATTCTTTAGACTTTCAAAGCTAAATATGAGTATTATTTTTGATCAAAATGGAAAATTCTATACATTATATTTTAAATAAGAGGTGCCTGAGTTTTGAGGAAAATTTTTAATGGTACTATAGAAATCTAGGAGAGTGATCTCAATAATCCTTCAGCCAACTACTCCTTCAAAAAAAAAGAAAATATCGATTCTTTTCTTAGGTTGCAAGCTTTTTGCTTGAATTGAGTAAAAAGATATAGATAAATTTGCCTCGCCGAGAAAAATTATAGAGATTGTGTATACAGTATGTCTTTCTAGTCTCCTATTGGTATACAATTTTACGCTTAAACGATGAGCAACTATAAAATTTTTATGAAACCTATGTCTGAATGATGCTATATCTGGCCGCACATTATGTTGATAAACAGCGATTACAAATGAAACGATGCTACTTTAGAAATGTTTCAATGAACAATCTAATTGTTTGTTCGTTTGTTAGTTAAGTATCTAATTTGTTTTACCAATTGTAACAATTTTGTGACTGTCTGTATTTATATATCGATATAGTAAACTTTACGAAGATGCAAGAATTAAGACTTTTTATAATTATATTTTATGCCCTTGGGGTTTTAGGCTTATTGATTGGTTCTCCGGCCATTTCAAATGCAAACGCAACCACTTCATCATCATCATCATCATCACCGCAGCAAGAATCCACTGAAATATCTGATAATATCAAAGATTCCGCACTCGCAGGCCTTTCTCAAGCATTACAAGAGGACAAAGAAGATGGTGATCAAAATGGCGGGGAAAATTGGGAAAGGGCAATAAATAACTTGGAAGATGAAATGGGTTTCCCGGTCGATGAGGATGTCGAAGAAGCACTGATGAATATAACAGAAATACATTTGAAAAACATGCCAATCCAATGAGAACTAAATACATTTCCATCACTAAACAGTAAAAGTTTATTGTTAGAAATACTATTTGCCATAAAAGCATCTTATTTTTTTTGTTCCAAATGTAGATACTTTTCGCAAAAAATCTGGCCTCTTCAAGGGCTATGAAATAAACCTTTGCACGTTTAATCGTGTTTAAAAGTTCAATTGTCCTATATCTATCATTATTTAAAAGTAACCATACGGTCGTAATACAATCTCTTGGACAAATGTTCTCTAAACCAATATGAAATCGATTTTCTCATCTAGTTATGACCGAGAAATAGAATAACAAAATATAAATCTCTTTAGAAGTACAATATGTAAGAACTATTATACCTATATAGATAAGTTACCCTGTATGAGTCACTAGTGCTCACAAATAATCGCAAATCATAATTCTGTTACTTTAATTAAAATTACAATGATTTGAATTCCTCCTATACCAAGCATGTTCAAAATAAGGTCATCCAAATGCTATTTTCAAAACTAATACTGACATACCGGACTCCAATCTTTCATTTGAGAGGCTACTTCATCATGTCATTTCATATGAATTACATCATTAAGAAATATATCTAAGAAATATTATATACAAAAGAATCATAGTTAATTTATTATATTTTTTGGTATTTAGAGCCTATCCCAAAATTCGATAGGATTATAGCTTGTTGATTTTCTTACTATGGTATGACCTGTATCCTTCAGGAGAGTAATAAAGAACTTCCCGTCATACTTAAGATTCCTGATGAATTATGGGATGAGATTAAA
>JBGTFK010000088.1:0-14536 GCA_041747305.1 Candidatus Nitrosocosmicus sp. | reverse complement strand
TTTAATCTCATCCCATAATTCATCAGGAATCTTAAGTATGACGGGAAGTTCTTTATTACTCTCCTGAAGGATACAGGTCATACCATAGTAAGAAAATCAACAAGCTATAATCCTATCGAATTTTGGGATAGGCTCTAAGTTAATAACTCGACAAAGTTACATGTGTTATTCGATGATAATATCCATAGTTTATATTTCGTATTTGTAATTTAATGGGGACAAATTGTATTGTTATGAAAAAGTAGTGTCAAGTTTTAAAAGAACATCTTCCAAATATTCTTCCGTTCTAATATAAATATAGAGGAAACGATCATTTAATTCATTTATTGGAATATATGCCAGAAATACATTATCACATAGATTAATGAGTCTGAATTCTGCATCATCATCATCAATCAAATTGGATTGGAGAGATACTATACTTTTTATATTATTTGACGACAGGGTTTTGTCTTTAAAAAGGGGGTTACCATAGTGATTGGAATTTCTAAAGGGCGAACAAGTAATTTTCCTTCTTGAGAAATGGGGATTATGACGCATTTTTCTTGATTTCCCTACTAACAATCTGCCATTGGAGTCAATAATACCAGCAAATTCTATGGAAACATCAACTTGAAGCGCAGTAGTGCACAATCTATGGAGGAATTGTCTTTCTTCCATATCCGATCTAATTATATAATATATTAAATAATTATCTAAATGTTCACTATAGTGTATAGATCTATGATTTAATGCTAAAAAACGATTCTTTTGTAACCTAAATTCTAAAATTATGACAGAACGAGGGCTAAACTACTGAGTGATTTTCAACATGTAATAGCCGTGTCACTTAGAGCCCATGATTCCTTTTTTATCATCAATATTAATACCATACTGAAAATATAAATTAAATTGAAAAAAGAAATAGGATAGTCTGACGACCTGTTTGTGAGATGAGGTCCTATCCTATTTCCACAAAATCATCGGGTAGTTCGAGTGAGATAAGTAAACAAGGAATAGGATATATCCATATCCTATATTATCTAAATGAAATATTATCACCGATAACTTATTTTATTTTTTTGTATAAGGTGTTGAGCCTGAATTAGGTACGTAATTGCACACATATACATGCATGAACCTTTCGGGTTGGTTATAGCCCCGAATATACGAATTCTCAAGAAATTTGTATCTATATTAGATAAAATATTGCAAATTAATATTTTTGTTATCGTTACCATATCTATATATGATGAATTTTGTATCTATTATTAGATAACGTCAATAGAAATAATATCAAGATTTCTTGAATAGGGAGGATTAATTTAATGTAAGATTCATCGCATCATAGTTTAGAAATAGGATAGTAAATATAGAGTGGGGACAGATCGAGATAACAACACTCTATATCCTATCCTAATACTGGAGGAGGCATGAGCCGGTTGAACCAGAGATCACCTCTTATGCAAATCTGTTTTTATTTTTATACTATAGTATCTAAATGAAATCAGTTCAAAAGGCCATCCCTCTATAAACATAATTAGTCTTGATCAATTCAAAGATGGAGTGAACTTCACGATTTCTTTCCTCTAAATGACTGCCATTCGATATCTAAATGGTTCGATGATTATTATTGATGAAATTTTCAATACTAAGGCTTGATTAAGATGATCTTTTAGTAAAGAACCTTATTGTCTCAAAATATTATAATATTCTTGTCATCAGGTGAATTTCAAACTATGATAAATGAGTATATTAATAATATTGCGGCCAATCCTAGACAGTAATAGGCAAAATAGTAAAGTTTTCCTCTGTTTATGATATCTATTAACAGTTTGATTGTCAAATACCCAACTATTGCGGATGATAAAAATCCAACCATATAAGAAGAAAAGGGAATTTCCCCTATCCGAGATAGCTGCGTAGTATCCATTAGAACAAAATCAAATACAGAGCCACCTATAATGGATGGAATGGATAGTAGGAATGAAAACCGGACCAATTGAGTATAATCAATTTGTCTCATCATCCCCAAAGAGATTGTAATACCGCTTCGAGAAATGCTTGAGAATACAGAGAATCCCTGAGCTACTCCGATTAATACAGCATCAATCTTATTGATATCTTTGGAACCTTTCTTGAAATATTTAGTGATATAAACGAATATGCCGCTTATCAGAAATCCTATAGATAATAAAAAGAAATCATAAAATGAAAATTCGAAGAAGGGTTTTAGTGCAAATGCAATGATTGCAGTTGGAATGGTTCCGATTATGATAAACACCAATAGTTTTCTATATTCTTTGACATCTTGCAAGGACATGGAGCGAGAATAGAAAACAGATCTGAAAATCATTAACAAATCAGTTCGATAAAACCCTATGATACCTGCTAGAGTTCCTATATGAAGAATTAAATCAAAGAAAACAGGGACATGAATATTGAGTAATAATTGAGTTAGCGCCAAATGTCCTGAGCTAGATATTGGCAACCACTCCGATATTCCTTGCACGATTCCCAAAATTAAAGATTGAACGATATCCACAGTCATTTCTTATCTACTGGGTGATAGTGATTACTCATTCGCTATAAAATGTTTACATTATCCACAATACGTTATCGCCAAAAATGAAAATTCTTTGACAACGATTTGTAATGGGTACTAAGATTCTAGTTACCGGGAGACCGGTACTCCGGAATTGAAGTTGTAAAGCAAACTCTAAAAACACCTCAGATATCAATAACAGACACAACAATTCATTCATTTCAAAATATAAGCAAAGTACGAGATCCAGAAGTTGACGCAATACCTTGTATAAGATTTATCCTTATACTATACAATCTATGAATAAAACATACACAAGGTATTTTTGATGTATTGTAGTCGTTAAAGTACAGCAATCTATTTAACACGGCAACCAAATGATGACCATTCCGCGATGGGGTAGAATATATAGTATAGCAGTGCCAATGTCATTATGCAATTCTACCCCATCTCCTCGAATATGTTCTAAGAGAAAATACTATATTTAATAATAGTTGATAAAATAATAGTGTTACTGCAAATAACATGAATTTACATAAGGGTTTAATTGTTGGATAAAATTGTAATTAATATTAAACCTAAATCATTTGTCAGGTACGGCATTTTTTTATTTTATTGTTGTATTCTGAATAGCCACCTTGTATAGTTTAGTCTTATAATCATTAATTTAAATGGAGATCTATAGAACATGATCTACTATATTAGTTTCAAAGCGTCTTTATGTCTCTCCAAGTGCATCTAATATTTGCTTTGTTTCTTATTGTTACTAACTGTTGATGCTTTTATTCGCGGAGATATATCATCATCAAATATCCCAAGATAATGGCATTTAATCATTTAATCGAAGGGCATTTGTCTTTCGAAATTGAATTATTCGTATTCTGATAACATTTGGATCGGAAAAATAGGAAAAAGGATAGCAGCGTGACAATTTCCATTTTCCTTTTCCCATCCTATTAATAAATCGTTTGCAAATTGAGCTGAGCTTAATTGTTAGTAGGCAGTATTGTTTTTATCTTTATACTATGATATCTAAATGAAATATTAGGAATCCTTCATGAGTCCTGTGTTGTCTACTTGTTCCTAATAACTTACCTAACAACAAATGCAATTAATATTCCCATGATAATCATTCTTCTTGGTAATTTCTCAACTTCAACCATCTAGTATTATTGAGTCAAGAATGCGAAATGAGCTTGTTTTTCAGAGATCCCAACTTAAAAAAACTCGGCTCCAAAGCGTTGGTTTAAAGTAAAATATTAATGATGTATTCGATCTTTATACGTTGAACTTAATTTTTAGTAAAGAAATAGATTGGATTGAAAATCATCAAATATTATTTAAGGTCATAATTGTACTGACTACAATTACATCCAAGTTTCATGCACGGGTGTTTATTATTATCCTGGCGTTCATAATATAGATGATCTTCTTTTGTATGAAAACAATTCATACAGGGTTTATATAGTTCTGTGCTGCTTCTACTGGTCATAGTCTTTATCAATATAGACAACCAAAATGTCAATAGATTTCAATCTAATATAATAGTTATGACGATTCCAACGAAAATCTTTCTGATAATCGAAAAGTCGATGAGTGGATTTCTGAGATTTAGGGTTTGGACCAGGCAAGAATTCTTGTTTTAGTAATTGTCGAAAATGTCCAGTCTGCTGATTGATTGATCAGAGTGGAATGAAATAAAAATTATTAGGATATTCAAACTTTACAGTTGAATAATACTATAACGACCAAGTTGATTATAGTTTTATTATGAGAACCAATATTTTCTCTAGATTTGATTTTGCCTACTACCAAACTAACAAAAAATTATTGGGCAATAGCAATACATACTACAAATGGGGTTACTTCGATATCATCTCCCTCTACATTAATTGTCCAACTGTTATTTAGTATATTGGGTATACTCTCGATTTCATTTATTTCACCATTATTGTCATCTTCATCTTCACTAACCACACTGTATCCTCCACTTATGGGAATGTCGTTCTCATTGCAGGTAGCAAAGGTGGTAACAAATGAATCGTCTGATGTGGATTCTTGAGTCCCATTTTGAAGATAGATATTATTCATGCTTATGGCACCATTCTCCCCACTCGGTCCTGGAGGTCCGGGTCGCCGTTGGTACCGTTAACTCCTGGAGGTCCTTCTGGTCCTGGAGGTCCTTCTGGTCCTGGAGGTCCGGGTCGCCGTTGGTACCGTTAACTCCTGGAGGTCCTTCTGGTCCTGGAGGTCCTTCTGGTCCTGGAGGTCCTTCTGGTCCTGGAGGCCCGGGTTCGCCTCGGTCTAAACTCTGTTCGGTAAGTTCGGGGATGTTAATGGATTGATTACCATCAAATAGCGATCCCTGATTCAAGCTATCATTGAATAAAACTTCATCTGTTATTGGGAACTCGCTGTTACTATCAAGATTACTGGTAGTTTCCTGAGGGATGTTGGATTGTTGAGCAACAACAGATTCATTTGAACTAATAGCCGATGTTAGCATTATTGTAATGAACATAAAAATAAACAAAGAATTGCATTTATCTTCATAGACAAAAAACCAATATATTTAAGTTTTCTATGTGATATAAATGAAATCCAAGATACCCATATATTATTGAACATAAGTTCAAATACTAGGTGACATAAAAGTCGATATTCAAATAAAGATTTTGTTTCCCAAAGTATTGGAACCTGAGGTTCTATTTTTCACATGTTATGATTCTTAGAAAAGAATACTAGTATTGTAAATAAATTAGCCTGGGTCATAATTCATTTCAGGATTTTAGTCATTATTTCTAAATCGATCAACAACCTATCATAGACTTGATTGCTCTTCGTGGACTATCCATTTACATCTTGCAGTTATGATAAACAAGTAACTGATAGATATCCGTATCTACACCTGAAAAATTATTTATATAAAACTTTCTATTCTTATCTTACCATGTCTGCGATATTTCTAAATAGCAGTATTATCAATATTACCTGTCTGATGTTGTTCAAATTAGTGTATTATTTGATGTAATAAACACGGTCAATTAGAGACCCGATCAAGCTAACGAGTAAAATATAAGGTTACTTTTGACTAGTTATCCAATTGGTTTATCCTGTTTCTTGTAATTATAGCATAAGATAAGGAAGGTATGATTATCGATTTACATGGCATTTATTTATTGAATTGTAAGGTTAAAACATAAAGATACTTTGGATAGGCGAGGTTAGATCGATTGGTCTTCCAGTACCAATTCCCTATCCAAAGTGTAATAATGCCGCTGAGATAGAGAAAACTATCAATATGGATAAAACCATACGGACTATTATCACTATACTAAATAATCTAAATGAAATATAAGATCTTCAGAGTTTACCAGTATCATGGTACAGTTTATTAAGCGCAATAGTAATTGTTATCTCTTATGCGATGTTTTAAATGTGAGGCAGAGTTTGTTCCTCAATTTCTAAGTTGCGAACCAACTTACAATATGCATACACAATTATGGCACAAATTATATTACCAATATTGTCCAAAGTGCCACGTATATATTGTAGGAATTTATGAATATTGTATCAATGAGACTATGTTTCCTGATGTGACGATTTTAGAACAAAGACTGAAAATATGTGGATGTGATCACACAGGTAATGGGAACCAACAATTGAATTCTAGTCTTTAAAAGTCTACCTCAATAAAATGCACATATTTGATGATGTAAAAGGATAGGTTATGAGGATCTTTGGTAGAGGTCATAGCAAGCCCTCAATCCTATCCTTTGGTCAAGTAGAGCGATTATATTGGAGCCTTACCTTACCTAACACACTTTAACTATTATCATTTTACTAAAGTATCTATATGAAATACGATATTTCTAAATTTTGTTTTTGATAATTACAACTTGAACTTTTGATTATCAATCCTTTATAGAATAAATAAATTTGTCTCATCTAAAGTAAAGATTTACAGCGTTGTTGCTTCAATTAGAATAGAAAATACAATCAAGTAAATCTATTGTTGAAATGTTAATAATATCTACCACGGATTATTATCCGTAAGTAAAGAAGTTCTAATACCATTTACAGAAGCAACCCATGGAAATTGGTATGCTGCGGATGTGCATCACTGATGGTTACTACCGCGATCGGCTCTTTAAAAGAGAATGATAAATTTACTTATGCACTAGATCTCTTGTGTAATAAGCCTAAACAGCTTTATTTCCGTCTATAGCATGTAAAGATGTCCATTCCTTTTGTTATCCTACTCCAAATTATCCAAAAAACCATTGCTGTTCAAAATCATTCACAGGTCTTTCGGTACAACAGTTCGATATTTTTAAAATAATAGAATCAAAATATCCAAAACATGAGATAAAATGCTTATCTTCTCCAAAAAGAGAACGAGATATAGGTGCTGGTAGATGTTTCAAGATTATTGTTAAAGATAGAGTTATCATGGTTTTGGTGTATTCCAGGCTCTACATAACCTACACCTTGATGGAGTACCTCTTTGGTTTGGATCAGAGTAACGTATCTAGAGAAGGATAATAAAGAAATCCTCTATAGACTATATGTTGATTTCAAGATTGATGTAGGACTTTACAAAAAAAAATTAAAAATCAAGAACCGGTATCTTTTATGTCCTATAATATTTGTTGTTAAATAAACCTCTAATTTAAACACGCATTATGATTACCCGGCTCAGTTAACAGTCGTGTAAAGAACAGGCTATACTTCATGTAAACTAATCATGTTCGCTTAGATTCCTTGATCTTTTGTTAATTATTTTGGGTCATCATAATAAAGCACCTTTTTCTATCTTTCATGGTACAATTCTCGCTAATTATATAAACAAAGAAACAGATTATTTTGCTCGACTCTAAAGAATCTGGACAATGAAACGATTATGATATTAATGAATAAAGAACTTTGAGTGAAAATCCCCACGGGTAAAGGAGTCTTTTAATATGATCTTCATGGTACTTGATGCCCGTCTCCTTTTGAATAAGATCCATTGCCTCTTTGGTATCCCATCCTGTGTTGCTATCTGATAGTTCCTGTTTTATAATTACGATTCCCTCTTCATCCATAAAGGACGGTCTCCCTCTTCTTGGTTTGTCCATCAGACCTCTGATCCCTTTATCACTGTATCTTTTGTACCATTTGTAATCCCATGCTCCTGATTTATGCAATTCACTGACTACCAATTCAACATGCTGTTTATCAGATGATACTCTGATTATTAGTAATAGTCTTTCCTATACTTGAGCATCATGTTCATTCCTGTAGGCCTTGTCTAAAGCATCCGAGTTCAACTACATGGTTATTAATAGCCATTAACTAGCTAAAAATTTATCTACAAAATTATACATGTGAATATACTATTCACATCAGAATTATTATTAATCAATTTACTATATGTGTAATGTATACTATATAGAACATACTAGGTTACTATAAGAAATAGTTATAAGATATATTTTTTAATAAATCACGATGAACAATTATTTAGTGTTTGCAATCATTAGTGCATTAGCAGTTGGATCTATATTATCAACGGGAGGATTACTAAACTCATCCGTTATTGCTCAAGAAAACATGACCATGGAAATGGGCAATATGTCAATGCCGATGGATCAAATGGGCAATATGACCATGGAAATGGACAACTCTACCGATATGAGTAATAATACAACAACAACAACATAAACTAAAACTCACACGTACATCCAAATTTTTTATTTTTCAAATTTTTATTTTTTCTTTTGTGTTTATGAATTAACCATTTTATAATCTAAATGTATGTTAACATGTTCAAGATCAGTAAATAAATAGTTTATACATTAGAAATATGAAGTAATTGGCATAGAGAACACAACCGATGATTTTAATAAGGTATTAAGAAAAGCAATTGAAAGACTGGACAAAAGCAAGATGGAAATATCGACATGACAAAAAGAGATATTATCAAGATTCTCTTTCTCGCGCTTATCACCGGAAATATAATGGGCATAGTTTTGGTCCAAATTTTTGGAGAATTAACTTTGTTAAAACTAATACAATTAAATGTATCTCTAATCATAATAATCGTGTTCTTATTTATTGCCAGTAGAATGTGGAACAAGAGATTAAAGAATAGGGATAACAATAACAATTAGACAACACAATGATTATGATGATGTGGACGATTGATAAATCAGTTGGAAGTGCATTTAATAGACGATTTTCAAGAATGATAAAAATTGAAAATGAGTGATACCCGATGATTACGTCATGCCAAATATTATGGTTTCAATAAATTTAACTAATGTAATTAAGAGGTTTAACGCATACGATGTAAATTTATAGAGGACTGAAAAAAAAGGGATGGGTTGATTATTGTTGGCCTGCAGCGTTGTTACCGTCATTAAGGTTAAATGATAATGCGACATTATTACATGATGCCAGAGTTTCTGCCTCGGAATCACAGATTGCATCTTGTAAGGCAGTTGTATTTTGACCAATACTTTGTTCAGATTCATTGATTTTCTTTTTTGTTCCGAATGCTTGGTTATCTATTGATGTTACTAATGAACCTACCAAAGCTATTGCCACAAATATTGACAAGATAGAGATTTGAATTTTCTTATTCATCATAAAACATCAGTAGCAAAATATATAATTGAATTGTTTAATATAATAATGCAATAATCTTACTATTCATAAATGTAATAAGATTTCCCTATTAAAGATATAGGCGATTCATTATCCTAATAAGGATCGATGACTTTATGAATAAACTAGATGTTTACAAAACATCTGTGGATGAAGATATGTATGTTACTATTCTATTATTATATCTGCTAAAGTATCAATAGTTCCGAAAAGGATAACAAAATAAACTATTCCAAATTAAAGTATAACTGAATTGCCTGCTTATTTAAGATTAAACTATATAATCTATTTAGAAGCTATTCAAAAAATTCTTTTTGTATTATTACTGTCCCATAATAGGTACTCTTAAACTCGGAGGCTTTAAATGATGACTGGCACAAGGGTAGGAGATATAATCGTCCTCTATAGATCATAACCTTCCTACCAGGATAAATTCAGTTTTGTCACAAACCATATCGCAATAATTGCTCGGTCGAATATTCAGATATTGAAAACGGGTGTTTAGATTTAGGTGGCGATATTTCACACCAGTCTTTCCCATCTGAGGAGAATAAATGACGCATATAGGCATATATGAAAACTATAAAGTATATAAGCCACTTTTATTAACATATATTCGATTTTTCAGCTTATGGACTACAATTATATATTTAGAGCCTGAATTCCCTCTCGGAGAGATCAGAGGACAACTATTGCTACAAGAGGAACAAGGTGAAGAACAGAAAGAACCAAATAATTAAAGGCACGATATAAAATCAAGAGTTGAAAGTATTCTTTTCTTGATCAATCCTTTTTTAATATCATTATCGGATTTCTTGGGTTTAACCTTAGGACCTATGATAGAAGTGAATAAGTAGTTTGGAAATTTATTATGCCTCAATGAAGATGTAATCGCTATCATTGTAAGAGATGGCCATGTCATTCTTCTTTGTATTTATTTTATTGCGCCATGTGTTTGAAATACCTAAAATATATTGAATACTCAACGACAAGATATCATCAATAAGTACAAATTTGAACGTAATAAAAGGATAGGGTAACTAGAAAGCAACAGTGTGCTACATGACCCGATCCTATTTCTATGAAGCATGTCTCGTAGAGTATGAAAGATAATGTATCAATAGGATTTAGCCTCATCCTATATGATCTAGATGAAACATAGATAACTATTTGTTAATCTAGAAAAGTTGCACAAACTGGCATTCCTTGTCACATTCATTAGGCCCAGCGAATTATCTGTCCTGCTAAAATCGAAACTGTATCTACAATAATTTGAGTAGATATTAAAATTGATTGTTTTAATAAAAAAAATAATAATCTATTCGGTATATTGATTACAAACGCATCCAAACTTGAGACAAGGATGTATATTATTTTCTTGTTTTTGATAATACAAATGATCTTTCTTTACATGGTAGCAATTTATGCATGGTTTGAATAGGTCCAAATCTATTCGTTTCATCATGGCTAATTACTGAAGTGCCAATGGAGAACCATTACATTTAATAATTATGTTTATTTGTGTTTGGATGAGGGTCATACTGTGCTCACCACGTCACAATCAAATCAATATGGAGATAGAAATGATCTTAAAATCATCTAACGTTAAGGATCTAGCCTTATTTGTAATAGGATATCTGCAAAATCTCCCAATTAATTTTCCTCCCATTTCTTTAATCCATATTTAATCAATCAAAATTCTATCTTTGTTGCACCATTAATTAACACAATGTATTTTGATACTGGTATAGGCCAGTACGATAGCATAGGGCATGCAAAAAAACTATCAGAAATAAAAATATAATTTCTTTATAAGAATGATGTTTATCTTTTTTCTATCGCCAATGCTAATTACAATCAGAACGGGGTACAGATTGTAATTTCAATACTAGTCGAGTCCAGAAGAGAAATCAAAACAAACCTCCACAGTCCTATCTCTACTAATATCTCACCCAAAAGAATTTATTCTATCTTTTGCATGGAACTATTTATCAACGGCTCAATATTTCAA
Organism: Candidatus Nitrosocosmicus sp.; assembly: GCA_041747305.1. Lineage (GTDB taxonomy): Archaea > Thermoproteota > Nitrososphaeria > Nitrososphaerales > Nitrososphaeraceae > Nitrosocosmicus. Next base: position 3,350 of record JBGTFK010000088.1, on the reverse strand, counting down.
AAAGATATCTAGAGATACTGTCTCTTGTTCCAAGATACCGGTATTTGTCTGGATTGGATACATTATCTCCGTCTTCAAGAAAGCAAAAGGTTCTCACTTCCTTTTCTTCAGACCCGTCATTCTCAAAGTAAACCAATATCTTATCCTGATAATCATCACTATGGAATCCGAGTAGCTTACTTCCCTTGTTAAATTCGATTTTAAAGGGCTCGGTTAATGTATCACTTTCGTCTATGACCTTTATTTTTAATCGCATTCAAAGACTAAAAATCCAGGCTTCTATAAAACGTGTGTATATAATTCATATAGATAATAATTAGAATATAACCCGGGTCAAGCATGGTTCTAAAGAATACTGATTTGAATATTTTGAGAGAATAATTGAAGCGACGTAAAATAATTGCTGTCATTTGTCACATTGATCTTAATAGCATTAGTTTCTACTCAAGGATGCTGGTAAGGCACCTAGAATTATGCTTAAGATGAACTTATTGTGTGAAAACATTTTAGATGGCTGTTACATATCATAGATTTAACTTGCATGGCATTCCCTTTACCCATGTCGACAGATTCAATAATAGTAGTATATGATTTAATGCAATAGTATTGCTGATTTTAGCCTAACATTAAAGTCTAACGGAAAATTGGAGAACAGATTGGAAAACTTTCAAAACCAGAGTTTTATCGATGACACAATATTTCTTTTTCAGAATTACTTTTCTCACATTTGTTCGTTTTAACCTGTAGGCGGAGGTTCCGCACAGATCCGGATTATTTTTTTACTTTTTCTTACGCATATTGTGTATATTTTAATCGGAATATGAGATTCTTCGAAGAATGAAAACGTCCTTCCTGGTCAGTGTCAATAACCTCCCAAATATTTAAAGTATACCTATCTAGTAAATCATGCATAAATGATGTTAAAGTCTCAGAAGCTATTCCTTCAGGTTCTATAGTAATAGTATATGGAGATTCGTTGATTATTATGGTCATTACTAATTGATAATCACATTGAATATCATCTCGCCCAAAAATACCAATTCGTATGCCAGCAAGTTGAAATCGTTCATCATTTGTGTTAATATCTTTCGGTCCTATTTTGATAGTCAATTCTCTAGGGGGCATGCTCTAGGCAATGTGTAGATGTCTTTTATCCATTGTCTCTAGAATTGTCGTAATGTATGAGGAAAAGATAAATATCATAGTTCTTCTATATTCGCGATATTTGGAATTAAGTCCTTTAAAACTCAATTGGAGAGGGAGTTGAACTCGTACAGGTTTCATATTTACGATGAGATCCCAACTTAAGATAACTATTATTAAGTTACTAATTTAAGATAGTTAAGTTCGGATGGATGAATAGATGAGTTGTTTAACATTGTTAAGATTTCATGAGTAAAACCAACCCTATATACTAGAATAAATTTATTTAATACAATTAACACAATAATTCATAAGCATTGTATTTTTTCTAAATTATATATCGTATGCCCTCAACCATCATTTAGAGCATTTATAGCTTTTACAACCTTGAGTCGCATCTTACCGATATTTTGATAGCGTATTATGTCGTTCCCCCTCCCATCTCGAATGGATAAAAAATCACCGTCTTTAACAAACTGTTGAAACATTCTATTTCTCACATAATAACTTACTTCCTTTTCTATTATTTCCTCTAATATTAATAATTGCTCTGCTGTAAAAGATATAAAAATATTGGTACTGTTTCTGTTTACAGTTTCAGTCATACTTCTTATTTTTCTCCTTTTCGACGCTATGGATATACCTTCTAACATTCTTCATGGAGATACTTACATGATGTTCGCTAAGTATCATGCCATGACTGTCTACGATATAATTATTGTTAGCTCTTTTAGCAAGCGCTTCAATAAATGACATGCTACATAATAACATCGAATACATATTGAGCATTTCGCATAGATACTATATAGAGGATATATTTTAGTGTTTATTAAAAAGTTATGGTCCTGTTAACTAAAGCGTAAAGTCCAAGATTTTTTTGATCTTTTCATTATCTACATAATCCAATTGTAAGAGAATTTCTTGATTTTGAGCATAATTAATGACCAATTTTTCTAAAATTTGTTTTTCAAGCCAATTTTGTATGGTCAAAAGATTGGAATAACTTTCTTAAGTTAATGGAGCCAAAGTTATTTTACACTGAAATCAATAAAAAAACTAAATCCTTTTTTTCTCGTCATCTTTAAAGGATGTCAAAAAGATATTACTAGAATTAGCAGTGAACTTATCGGTACGCCTTACAGACGATATCTTTCCGATTCTTTTTTAGAAGGGCACAAGTCGATTAATTAAGAATGAGTTATTGCTTTATTGTTATTCATATATTGGTTTTGCATCTTATGAAATGAAGTAGATGATAGATAGGTGAACCACGCATGTAAATAGATTTATTTAAAGTACAAATAATGTAGTATGGTATTTTGTTGATGGAATTATTGTTGTTGTTCAGGATTTGATTATCGTCCCCGATTGAATCTGGGTATTGGGTGGAATTTTCCTTCCAGGCAATATAATTACAGATGCACCAACACAGCAATTATTCCCAATGACCGATCCAAAATGATCTGATCCTGTGTCTACCAGATTATCACACTATGGTATCCAATATTGCATTATGATGAGAAATCCTATCATTTCCTGCAAAATAAGATTTACCTATCTCAATTAAAACCAATTTTCGTATTATGTTCAAGAATACTATTTCTTGATTTTTGGCTTTGGAAGATCGACTAATATAGTAACACATTCTGTAATATTGAAATTCACTATTACACTATTTTCGTCCCATTAATACCCTTAACATTTTCCATATATAGAGACAGAACTCACGATTTAATCTTCTCTTATTTTGAATATGCGATGGTAAGGATGATATCTTAGATCAATAATAATTTGAATAATACATATAATAGATAAAGTAAGCAATAAGGTAATGGGCAAGCGATCTAATTTATCGAGCAGCTATTTTCTTTCTGTATATTAATGCAATCACCGAGGTGCCCACAAATGTTGCAGTCCAGTACAACCATAGATCAGTCCATATTCCAGATAACAATGCAGGGGCTAATGAGCGAGCAGGATTCATTGACGCTCCAGATATAAAAGCCAAAAACAAAATATCTAGTCCAACAATACCTCCAATAACGATACCGCTGAATCCTTTCAAACCTTTTGTATAAACAACAGTCAATATTACAGCCATCAAAAGAGCTGATGCCAAAACTTCTATTCCAAATATCAAAGGTAAAGGATATGAATAATTAGGAGCATAATCTCCTAGATTTGCATAATTGCCTATTACTATACTT
>JBGTFK010000087.1:0-26745 GCA_041747305.1 Candidatus Nitrosocosmicus sp. | reverse complement strand
TCAAACCTGCGATTTGACTCCATTCATACTCTAGATTCTTTCCATCCTTTGAATCAAAGCTACCCGAAGCGTCCAATATCACGCCATTGATCCCTTCCTCTACGGTGATTTCATTTTCAAGACTTACTACGGGTGGGTTACAGCCTGTTCTGTCCCTAATCGATGAAAACGAATTATCGACAAAGTTAGTTACGTCTTGATTAAACAAATCTAGTACTGAAGCCTTTGAAAAACCATAGCTAAACGAATCCAAATATTCGCAAATGAGATGATCATAGCTCCCATCATCTTGGATATTACCAATTGCATTGTTTAGTGAATCTGATAATTCTTCTTGTAGGTTAGGAGGCATAATTATTGTAGACACAAAATCGCGAAGGTTTACTATTGCATCCCCAAGAGGTATGATTGTCCATGAGAAGAATTGTGGATTTGGATCTTTATTGTTTGAAGTATCTACGGCCCGAACCTGAAACGAATGGGGTCCTGCTTCAAGGTTCATGTAATAACAACCGGCTTTATCATCCGCCTGGTAATTTATCATACTTGGACGCCAATTACCATCATCTAGTTTACATTCAAAGCCCCTGACACCTACTAGATCAGAACCTGTAAACGCAAATCCAATATCATCAGAATTTGTAAAATCGTCATTAATAATTAATCCCATCCAATCTGTCTTCGCAATTCCTAGTTCAGTTGTGGGAGGAGTTGTATCCTGAACTAGTACTTCAAATGAGGCCCTTGCATCATTTCCTACTTCATCTATGGTGGTGCAATCAACCGTTGAGGTTCCTAACGCAAACACACTACCACTTTGTGGTGCACAGGTAAAATCTAGAGGCGAACCGGTCGCATTTGTCGCTGAGACGGTATAAGAAACAACCGAACCTTCTGGTCCTGTTGCTTCGGCTATTATTGGACTATCCGGGATATTTATTATCGGATCTTCTCCATCACCATTTCCGGACCCGGTATTTTGCGCATATACGTCAGACCAGGTTGAATAATTGACGTATAAGGTCATTGATAATATTAACACAAATACAAGTATGAAATTCTTGTTCAATATGAAATCAAAAAAACGCAACTATTTAAGTTCTATCATAGTATTAGTAGCGTCTGACAGACATAAAGATACTAGTAGTAATCAAAACGAGATATTGTAGTCAATATGGTTTCGAAATAGCATTCTTGATTTGTTAAGTTTGGATGCAGAGTCAATATTAGCGAAGTCTGGTTTGGATCAGAAAGCATAGTCTTGTCTTATTCGTAGAACAATAAATCAACTAATAATTATGGATGTATGTTATAAAGAATTATTATTAACGAATGATATTTAGTAAGATTATTTCAGAATCTGATTAAACAATCCAATTATATAATACGATGCTTTATCTTGCAATGAATAAAAAAATTCAATTGTCAATATTGTCAATCTTTATTGCAGCAGCCCTAGTTGGCTCTGTAGCAACCTATGGTGGTAACATGGCCTTTGCAGGTGGTGACAAAGACAAAGATAAACACGATGGTGACAAAGACAGAGGGGACAAACACGATGGTGACCAATACAATGGTGACAAAAAGAAGAAAAAATCAAATGAAGCATTACAAGGAATCGGTCAAAGTACAGAAACACTCCAAGCATCAAGCTGTGGTTCTGGTAATGATACAACTGCAACAAGTAACAACGTAGCATTGTCATTTAACTTAAATGACGGCAACAACGCATTAGGTCAACAATAAGACCATTTTTTTTCTTTTTAAAAATCAGATTTTTTTTAGCAAGTTAACCTTATTCTAGTTAGTATACTATATACACCGTAATTGTTCTATCATAATTTGCTTTCAAGATTAGAAAAAAATTGTTACTCAAATAATAATCTTTAAGAGTCACATATTTTGATTGTACTATGTAATTAGTTAAACTAATTCCTCATTAGAAATTTTATCTATCATAAAACTATACCAGTATTAGATATTTGTCGAGTGTTGTATAATCAAGATCTGAAACTATGAGAAGATAAAATTTACAACATTTCATAAATGATCTAGCGTCGAAACTAATATGTGAAAAGCAAAAGCCGTCAACATGCTAAATCATACCTCATTTCATTAATGTTACTTTTAAGTATTTTTAGCACAAGCGTTTTTCAGAGCGTTGACGCATTTAACATAGGTTTGCCTGATTTTCCTTTCCTAAATTTTAATTTTGATGATAATTCTCCTAAAGCAGATAGTTCGTCCATTATTGACCTGGGTACAATTACAAATATTATTCCAAAATCCAATTCCGACGAGGACATCAATGATAATTCAGATTCTGAATTGGAGCATGCTTATAGGAGCAATAGTGATGGACAGTCCAACGACGAGTCTAACGGTGCTATTTCTGACTCCCTCCCATTTCCAGCAAATATGATGAATACCCTCTATAGTAACGAGAATGAGAATACAAATGAAAACGACAAAACTTCTTTAATCCTCCCAGATAGTTTACCTTTATTTGGGGATTATTCTGACTTTCCATCTACTTTTCTCTCAGATGCTCCGACTGCTGTTCTCTCAGATACCCCGACTGCTGTTCCTGTTGCTGATGCTGCTGATATTGCTGCTGCTGATGAGAATGATGTAATCCCAGGACAGTATATTGTAGTATTTAAAGACGATAAAACAACTGTCACTGACTTTTTTTCAATGGTATCAGGTAAAATAGATACACAAGACATTGAAGTGCTAAAAATCTATGAGAACGTCCTAAATGGATTGACAATTCGAGTATCAGATGAGAAAGTTATTGAGGCAGTAAAGCAATTACCGATCGTAGAGTATGTAGAAAAGGATATGATGGCTGAAGCTTTCGCACAAACATTACCAAGTGCGGTTCTAAACTTTCTAGCACAGGAAACGCAACCGATGACACCTCTTAGCTAAATAGTTTTAGCAACTACAGCTTAGTTTTAGACCTAATTTCGCTTGCCAGATACTTACTTAGCTTTTAAAACAAATACACATGCAGTTACAGGTGATGAATCAATATTTTTTTACGGCTTATTGATGGGCATTTCATCCTTGATCTAGATCCTCCTTCCAGAGACTAATCAATGGGAATAATGCATTAAGTGATAGGGATTCTATCTTACCAATTATTGTCATGTAGATGGTCGTCAAAACTGTGTGGCTGATGAGGATTAACTTAAAAAAACCCTTTTCTATGTGAAAATGATTTACATGGCATCGCCTGAAGCCTTATGTCATAAATCGATTGCCAAAAATAAAATTAGGTTGAAATAGAGGATCAAAGGTCTAACCTTACAATAAAATCAAAAATTAGGGGCAGCTTTGTATGCAGGCATGCCCAGGCGGACATGGAGGCATTTCGCAATCTTCTATTTTGTCTTGACTGTCATCTATAACCATATTTGAGGAATTCTCTACTGTCTTATTTTGAGGCTGTCCTGTTTCAAACATCTCCTTTACATCAAATGGCATTAGTTGGTCATTTGGACTAACGGTAGTGGTTGCTGAAACGGCCTGAAAGTCGTTGAGAAAGTCATTTGCAAGAAAAGTTGACAGAACTAGGGCCGCAATTATTGGTAGAGCGAATATCTTATTCAATAAAGAATGGACTATTAAATAGTATAAATAATTTTGATCCTTGACTACTGTTATTTATTAGAGCATTAGAACAGTTATGCTAGTAGCCTGGTTTATCTGAACTCGTATTCGATATGATTTAATTTTACTGGATCTTGTCATGCCAGAATTTAGCGGATGGGATGTTTTTAACAAACTAAAGATGATGAATCTGTTAAAGTTAAATAATGTAATAATATTTACTGCTTCATCCACACAGAACAGTGAAATAGATGGTATGATGAAAGGTGGCGCTAAATATATTTTGAGAAAACCTTCCTCCATAGATGAAATACTCGATGTAGTTACAAGATTTACAATCAAAAGAGATAAAGTCTGAAAAGTTAACCTGTAGACCCTTTTTAATCTAACCAGTAATGTGTTACTAGCGTTTACCAATCATTATCATGTGGGAGTCTTGCATTGATTTTTGATTTACTTATCAGGCTAACTTCTCTTCTCCATTGACATTGTTTGAATCGCAAGATGATCCCATCATGGCATCCGCTGACAAGATGAGAATTTTTGAAGGTCTCTCAAGCCTCATAAATAATGTAATAAAATTTTCAAATAGTCTTATTAATGAATATCATAAAATTAAAGTATAAATGGATTACAAAATCAATTTTAATGAATCTATACCTGAGATGATCAATAGATTAAAACGGGAGCATGTAGAATTTGAATTAACTTTAAAGAAGATAACAAAATACAACGCTGAAAATCAGATCAAAAAGGCAATAGAAACTATACACGATATGAGCGAATTAATAATCAAACACGCTGTTGAAGAAGAAGCAAGATTATTGCGTGTTATAATGCACAACGCAAAAGAAGAATCTACAGATTCTATTAAAATAATACAGGAGCATAATGGGGTTGTAGATTTTCTAAAACACAAAATACCAAATATAGAAAGTAATATTTCCCAACAAAATAAACAGGATGAACAATATACACAAGTAGTTCAAAATGAAATAAATGAATTTGTTGCAAATCTGAGGAATCACTTTTCCGAGGAAGAACAGACTGTTTTTCCGCTTGCATTAAAAGCAGATTTGAGATAAACGCCAAAGCCAAAAATCACCCGATCTGATATTTAAATACTTATAAATAACTAATATAGATTCCATATGATGTTCAAAGAGCCTCAACTGAGATCCATACCAATTATTATACTCTTGCTTGGATCTATTGCAATTTTATTTGTGTCCATCCCCTCCACAAATATATATTCACAAACGGATGATACTCAATTCAATAACGAGATATCGCTTAATTCAAATATTACCGAATCAGAACAACTAGAAAACCTCGGACTCTATGCGGTCTATCACCAATTAGAGATGGAGATAACAAACATAATGGATATCGCTCATCAATCAATGAATTTAACAAATTCCTTTGGAAACTTCCCCGTAGTAAATCTGACTACTGATATGCAGCAACAGTATCTTGGAATACCTAGTGACCAGGATGTAGAGAAAAGAAATGAAGCTAAAAGTTTGTTAGCAAATAACCCCTCCTTATCATTTATCGGGATGAACTTCCCAAATGGTGACACTTACTTTAGTGAACCCTTTTATCCATCCCAGGCAAATAGCTCTGTCTACAATTATGGGCATCGTGATCATATTATTGGTGCACTAGAGTCCAAACAACCATACTTGAGCAATGTCATAAATGCTGCATCAACGGGTAAACCGATTGCTGTTCTAGCTACTCCAATCTTTTCGGATAAGGCAATAAATGGTACACTTACAGGGATGCTAGCATTAGGATTAAACTTCACTCACTTTAATGAAATGATAAAATCAGAGTCCTTGGGTAGTAACGATACTAGAATATTGCTTGTCGACAATAATGGTACCGAAATATCCGATTCAGCATCTAACCAAAATAAATCAGAGTCATTTAATGGACTTCAAAGCTTTAAAAATGCAAAAGATGGTAAGTTGGGATCTATGATGGAGAATATCAATGGCAAAAATATGACAATTTCTTATACACCTATTGACTTTGCCCAAACAAAATGGATTGTATTGGCGATCTCTGCTGACAAATAAGCTACCATTTGATCATAGATTAAATATTCTTATTTTTATATAAAGAAGAAAGGTCATTCTACTTAGTTGGTTATTTTCTGATTAGTGCTCCCTCCCCCATCAAACTCATGTGGACATCCTCATGGTTTCCACCGAACCATTAAACAATACGGAACTTAATCCCACCGAACCTTCATTAATAATGGTCTTTTTATTTATCAAATGCAGTATATTGGTATAATAAATAACTAAATCAGTCTATGAATGGAATAATAATGAATCAATTATAGAAAATACTACAAAGTATGAAAACTTTTGATTGATGATGACCTGTAGGTCTCTCTTGTATGCTCAAATCCTTTGAAGCAAAAAGACAGTATCTCGCAAAATTGATGAAATTTTTTTATTATTTATAGGTTGATAAAATAAATGCAATCAGAAAATATCCATCTATTTTAAGCAATTCCACAATCATATCATATTTAGACCTGACGGTTCAGATTCTAATGATTTTTCTATGGGTAACACAAAATATTAAAACGCAATAATGAGGAAATTGACATTAGTATTTGGTCGATTGGGTCGAAAGTAATCATCAATTATTATTTTTTTGTTCAAAGTCGATTATACCAAACGAGAAGAAACACAAGATATATCTTTAGTTGGCTATTATTATAGCATACTTTAATTCAAAATCAGACACTTGTACCACAAATTATATTAAAAGGAAATTTATACTATTTGAAACTACTTTAACATATTCATATGATTTTTTAAAATAGCTAATATATATTAAATTATTAGAATAAAGTTTACAGGCATGAACACAAATAAAACAATACTAGTATCAGCATCAGTAGTATTAGCTTTGGCCTTGGTTTTAGCCCCATTGGCAATTGCAGCAGACGCAGAAGCAAAAAAGAGTAAGAAAAGCAATTTTGCAAAACAAATCATAAGTCAAGTCCAAAAATCAAGTCAAAATAGTCAGGTGGTTTCTGGTGGTAATTCAATAGCCTCTGGTAATAACATCAACTTACAATTCCAATCTAACACAGGAAGCAACGCACTAGGACAATCAAATAACTAGATCAACCCATTATTTTTTGGTACTTTTAATACCAACAAAATGAATTTGTACAATTTTTGGATAAGAATTAATTAAATTTACAGCTGCCGTTTGGAATAGTGCTTTTGTAGGATCGATTGTTGTGGCGGCGGTTAGCGATCAAAAGACTTTAGCTCAAAATCTCAGCAATTCAGCAATTGTAGATGGTATTGACATTCATGGCGCTATCAATGGGACTTTTATTGCTTCGGGGGCGGAGGAGAAAATCCAGGTATCCATAGTTCCAGGTTCATCATTTTTGACAGATACTGCATGAGCCTAATCCCATAGAACTTGATGTAGCCAAACTGTCTTATGGACCCAACAATGACTCGGCGTTTCACACTGTTACTTCAGGTGAAGCAGGAGACCCAGATGCAAGTCAGATATTTGATTCTGGATTGGCAGGTCCGTCAGCGATGATTAGTTAGGGAAAGACATTTGAACATACTTTCAACGTAGTAGGGGAATACCCGTATTATTGTATAATACATCAGGAATGGTTGGTTTAGTCATAGTAAAATGATTAGTAAAATGATTACTTAAACGATAGGTAACATTTGGTCATGACCACTATTTATGTCATATCTATAAAAAGTATTATTTCGGGTTCTGTCAAGTTCCCGTCATATAGATACCTAGTTCGAGGCTGTAAAAAACCGTCAGATGAGTTAAGTTGATATTCCTTCTCTTTGGAGGTTTTTAGCATAATTTCTAGCCATATCTAGTGCCATAGGTTTCATAACTTCACAAGCATACTTACACATAATATCAAAGCTTGATTCAGTTATTTTTTCATATATTTCAGTATTATTGACAACAAACTCATACCATGTATTTTGTAATGATTTAATAAACTGATTACATGAATCATTTTGATAAAAAGTATCACTCATTATTCTGACAATTGAAACATTTGATATAAATAATAGGTGACTTTTATGAATCTAAAATTTATTGATTATTGTTATAAGACATATACCATGGATGAAATATTTTTTGTTCTTCGTCATTTAAGGAAGCCAATTTATTCAATGGTTCTCGTTGTTTTTCATAAAATTCCCTTACAGCCTGTTTGGCTCTTTCTAAATTCTCTGACATACATAATAATTATACTCCTGAAAAGTATTTAATAAAATTAGGAATTGAAATCCTAACAATTGCCTATGAGAAGAGGTTCGGTAACTTCTCACAGGTGAAAGATATGGGTTGTAGTACTTCAAATAAAGCACTGTTGATTTAGAATTTAAGCTTTAAGGGAATCAAGTTCTAATATAAATAGCTATTAAGGAGGAGAACGTATATTTCACTTGGAATCCTTGGGAGGATTATTCCCAAAGATTCTAAGGGCGACATAGAGTCCAAGGCCAGCACCTAAAAACAAAGCACCTTTGAAAATTAACACGTTGGCTAATTTCTCTAGGGGAAAATTGTTTGGTGGTTGACACCTATGTCCTTTATGGTTTGATGTAATAAACATCATCTTTCCTTCTAAGGAAGGATATATTATTCTTTTGATTAGTAACGAAATCTATTTATTGGGCTACTTATATATTGGTTCTACTATTATATTATTATCCTTTATAATGAATTTTATAGAACTTGGTTTTCCTAATTTCTCCATTATTGGTTTTGGAATATAGCATTGATAGCCTCTATGTTCATTATATGTGACACTGATACCGAACTCGGTTTCATCTTTTTTCCATTTAGGCAATAAATTGAATAAAACCAAATAATATTTATAGTTTCCACGTGGATATAGTAAAGTTAATTTTTATCCACGTGGATAATATGATATGAGCAAACAACTAACCAATAGGGAAGAATCTGGAAGGCAATTACAAAACAATGTGAGAAGGATTGACGATAAGAACTATAAGGTTAAATCCTACTCGATTCTTGCCACAACAATTGGTTGGATTTGCTCATGTCCTGACCACATGTTTAGAGGTGTCAAGTGCAAGCACGTCTATGCTGTCGAGTTTAGCCTTGAACTTCGAAAGGCCGTTGAGATAAGGTATATAGATGAAATTGTCATTAGCGGTTGTAAATACTGCAAGTCTGATTTAGTTGTAAAATGTGGTTTAAGGAAAAATAAGCATGGTGATTTACAAAAGTTCCTCTGTAAGAACTGTAACCGATGCTTTACTATCAATCTGGGCTTTGAGAGAATGAAACACAATTCCCACGGGATTACAACTGCAATACAACTCTATTTTAGCGGTGAATCATTAAGAAATACGGCTCATTCTCTCAAGTTGTTGGGAGTAGACGATAGCCATCAAACAATCTACAATTGGATTGAAAAGTACACTAAATTAATGGACAAATATCTTGAGAAAATCACCCCCAAGGTTTCAACTGCTTGGAGAACGGACGAGCGCTACTTGAAGGTAAAGGGTAACAAGAAATATCTCTATGCTTTAATGGACGATGAAACAAGGTTCTGGATTGCCCAACAGGTAGCCGAAACAAAGTATGATGCTGACATAAAGCCGATGTTCAAGAGGGGCAAGGAACTAGCAGGTAAAAAACCGCTTACTCAGATAAGTGACGGCGCCCCCAACTTTCATACAGCCTATAAAAAAGAGTTTCAAACTCATATACTACCAAGAACAAAACATATCCGACACGTCCGAGTACAGGGAGACCATAATAACAACAAGATGGAAAGAATGAATGGTGAAATCAGGGACAGAGAAAAAACCATGAGAGGATTAAAGAAGCCTGACACGCCATTCCTTAGAGGCCTACAAATCTACCACAACTATATAAGAGAACATGAAGCGATAGGACAGACACCAGCCGAGAAATGCGGGATTAAGGTAGAAGGTAGGAACAAATGGAAGACGTTAATCGAAAATGCTACTTTGAAAGATGTAGATAAGATTTGAGTTTTATTTTATAACTTAGTTGAGATTCAATAGGACAATCGCCCTTTAATTCAACCACACTGGTATCGATTACAGATTTTAAAGATTTTTGAAAATACAAAATCATTTTATTGAATTTTTCTATATCATCTTTAATATTGGTTAACTGATTTTCTTTATCTGAATTGTGAAGATTATCTGAACCAATATTATCTACAAACCTATCAATTTGAATATTGAGATTAATCTGATATCTTAATATGCTATCATATTTTTCAAAAGTTTGTTCATAAGACTTTAAATGAAGTATAGCCCAATAATCGGAATTATTCTCTGGATTTTGGTCATCGATTGAAGGTAAAACTGTACCAATAATATTTATTTTATTCACTTTAGAGGAAATAAGGTCAATTTCTTGGGTAGGAGGATTATCAATATCTTCATAAGGTTCACTTCTTGTATTATCTGTTTTTTGCTTCTATTCTAATATTTATCTTTGACCAATTTTGATATACTTCTATAATTTGGCTATGATGTGCTTTTCTATTACTTTTAACGTCAATGAGCGGACTAATAAAAAAACGGTTATTAGTCCTCCTAGAAACGCTGTAAATACTGATTGTCCTATCTTCCATATTTCATCATAAGGTGAACCTGCTTCCGTCAATTTATTTTACGCCATTATGGTTATATTTAAAGTGATAGTTTGAAACCAAAACTTCTCCTATAAAGAACATTATGATATTTAGCTCTTATGGTTCACTGGCAATGTAAAATTCCAATAAGGTCTTACACAAGAGATAATGTAAGACCCTAATGGAAGTGTTTCAACTAATGTATTCAGATATTCATTGAACATATTAAAAAACATTTTGATATTCCATTTTTGGTTGAACATTAGGGATTTATTTTACTGTAGATTATCTTCGAACCTTCTATCTTGACTAACAATTCATCACCTGCGCTTATTCCCAATTCATCTCTCAGAGGTTTTGGGATAACTACTACCATTGCTCCATTTTTTCTTGGATGCCAAGGATGAACTTTATCGGTAATTCTGGGCATATAGATAAGTATTTATATAACATAGTAAGCTATAAACTTTTTTCGTAGCTCCTTATACGGATTTTAATTGTAAAAAAGTTCGGTATAAGTCTGGCGGATTTCTACCCTCGAATGATAAGGAGGTGATATACATGGGTCGATGTAATATATGTAAAACACTGGACGATATCTCCACAGGTCTTTTAGTAGTCGGTGCAATCGTCGTATTGGTCAAGGTCGCAAACGGTTGCTCAATTAGCAGTTGAGTAACCAAGATTTCGGCATTGAACTTCCCCCTATTTTTTATCTGATGTTTATTACTGAGAAAAACCTTATAAGTATTTTAGCATCTGACGGTTTTTTACAGTCCTATCTTACCCGTCCATATAACGACAAGTTGACAGAACCTCATAGAGTCCATGGTTTGAGGTTCTTTAAGAGGTCATTTGGGATTGATTCATTCCAAGTTTTTAAAAATTCCAAGTCCTTTTTTTTATCCCTAAGTTCATCTGGCAGAATAATGGGAATTTCTTGAGTAATAGGATAAAATCTAAGGCATGTTCTGCATAGTAATAATCCCTCCTCAATGATTTCAGCGGATTTGTTTATTTCTGTAACAGAAGGACCTTTTGTACTTGGAGTAGTACCTGTCGCTATTTGATCATTTTCCTTCTCATTTGCCAAAGTGTTTTGACAATCCGAATCGTCTGTATTTGTAATGGGGGCAAGAGCGTCAGTGTTTGCTTTAGACTTGAATTGAAATAGTTCCAGACTGGACACTTTGTCAAAGGGGCAAACAAGGATATCTAAAAGTTGTTTATTCATGATTATACACTATGGGAAACAATAGAACCTGTTTATTTAATATTTGTTCACTAAATTACTTTTAACAAGAAAGGCCGCAGAATTATATCAAAGTTTATTGGAGTTCATTTTTTTCTCCCAACTAACTCAACATATAACAATCGTTTTTTCGCATTACTTGCTAAACACGGTCTGTTTATTTTTATATGATGAATACTTTTTTTTATTTGAGATAAATCGCTATATGTCGTCACCGGTCTTTTCGACATGTAGAATTCAAAGAAACAATCATCTGGCCACAGACCCTGACTCTTGTGAGGTTCAGGTATTTATTATTAGTTTTAATCAACTGGATTTGTGTTGCAAAAATTTTTCTTGTCAAAACTACAGGAATTGTGTGATTATAAAGAATTGCATAGACTTTAATAATGTTTTGAGTTTTTACCACTAATTATCTTTGATTTGCCTATCTACTAATTCAACCATTTATATAAAATGAAAAGAGTGTTTTTGGGCTGATCCTCACCTGTATCCGAGCTTGTCTTATTTACAATGACAAAAAGGAAGGGAAGGGAAGGGAAGGATAATACCTTGTCTATCTATTGACCTTGGTTACCAATATAAAAAATTACAGGCAGTGTTACAGTTATCTTGTTTTTTTGAGGAATTATTTGGGTGGAAGGAGAGGCCGCTTTTTCGGCGGCATCTCCAGCATAATTATCGTAGAAATAGACTGGTGGGGTATATCCTCCTTGAGAGCTTGTGTCAATTTTTTTTACACCTGCAATCGTAAAGTTACCTTCTGTTGCTAAAATTTCAGCCTTTAGTTTGGCATCCCTAAAAGCTTCTTTTAAGAGCTCCATGCTGTTCACATCGAGTGTTTTCTTTGAAATTACAAAGTCAATGTTTTCGACCCTGTTTGCCCCGTTGTTGACAGCAAGGTCTATGAATTTGGAGATATTTGCACTTGCGGAAGTCTTGAGTTCTATTTTATTTAGAGCAGTATAAGATATTATTTGGTCGTAATTACTATTTTCATAGTCGTAGTTGGGTGTTATTTGGAAATTTGATGTAGTGATGTTTTCATTTGAAAGCCCCCCTTGTCTTAGAACATCTATTATTGTATTCATCTTATCAGCATTATTTTTTCTTGCTGTGTTGGGATTTGCATTGGTATTTTCGACGGCCAGTGAAATTATAGACTCGTCAGAGGGAATTTCTTTTTCTGCACTTCCGGTTGTTGAAATAGTAGGTTTTTCTTCAGCGATTACAAAACTCTGAGCGTCTACAATAGAGATGTTTGTAGTCATTATAGAGAGTGGAAGAGCAATAATCATCGTTAGAACTGGAAATAATTTTCTGTTAAAATCCATAAAAAATTGTGATGATATTCTTATTTAAGATTTATTATTATTATCGATCTATTCTGAGATTTTTGTCATTTATTAAAAAGTTATATTCCCACAACTTTTAGTTAAAAAAGTGGAAAAAGTAAACAAAAAGCTTCCTAGAGGAATTTTGATAATCACCATACTTACAACATTAAGCGGCATACTTCTTCTCATAATGTCCGCTTATGCTTTCAATCTGTTACTGCCATTTGGAGGGATGGTTCTTATGGGACCTGCATTTTTGTTAATTTTGGGAGTGACATCATTGGTTACAGCCTATGGGTTGTATATGGGTCAAAACTGGTCATGGAAACTCTTACTGGTACTATCAGGTTTTGGAGCAGCAGGATATTTACTAAATGTTGTAAATGGGCAGTTTATATCCATATTTGGAGTAATCTATAACTCTGTAATCATATACTATATGTACAGACCACATATACGAAAGTATTATGGGATGAGATTCAAAAGAAGAAGATGATTGGTCCAACAAAAGTAAATAGTATATTGATATTGTTTTCAAAAATTTAACAAAGAACTTGAATCAATTCAAAATAATTGTGATGTTGTTAGTGAATACGTCTAGGGCATACAGTTAAATCCTATTTATAAAATCACGGCCTTTAACTTGTATCTCAAAATGATCCCGATATAAACAACATACTATTTATTACAAAAAAAATAAATCATTTACAAATAAAGAGTAGAGTAAACTTTATGATTCTATTTCTTGTATCTGACTTTTAAAAAATCTAAATAGAATCAAAATACATATACATCTTCTAAGAAACGATACCTTGAAGCCATTTACGTAAAATGCAATATGTTGCTTCTAAGGTGATATATCTCAATTGTTTTTAATAGTTTTAATTTTCTTTTATCTTATAGTGTAAGATTCGATCTAACGATTTACATTAGATAATCCGAAATACATTGATAGAATTTAATTTATTTAGATAAAACTTTGTTCATCCTTAAGAATTCTAATGAATAAAAAGAGAAAAATGACGGAATGCTGTCTAAAAGAAAATCCCGATCGAAATTCATTATTACCTGATACAGACTAATTAACGAAATATCTCATCTATAATTATTTTCTTGATTAATTTTGATGTGTTTCCTTTTCCAAAAACTTGGTTTTGAGCCTTTTTAGTAGGATTCCATTGCCTCACACTATCTATTATTTTGTCTGGATTGGTATCGGTTAGAAGGTTCCAACCTTCTTTTACCGTTTCCATCCATTCTGTGTTTCGCCTGATTGTGATGCAAGGAACAGAGAGCAAATAAGCTTCCTTTTGCAACCCTCCGGAATCTGTTATAATTTTTTCTGCATTTTTGACCAACTGGATAAAGTCGATATAACCCACAGGACGAATCATAAAGACATTTTTACAGTCCTTTAACTTTTGAAATAATTTCTTTTCTTCTAGTATTTTTTTTGTACGAGGATGAATGGGAAAAACAATTTTTACATCTGACAAAGTTGTAAATGCCTTAATAATGGAAAGAAAACTGGTATCAATTTCCGTATTTTCGGCTCTGTGCATAGTAAAAACAATATACTGTTTCGGATCAAGACCCAAATCCTTTATAATTTTTGACTTGAAAGCTAATTTTTTAGCCTCAGAAACTATTTCAACTGACAAATCCCCGGTTTCATATATTTTTCCAAATATTTTCTCCCTCTCTAGATTATCTCTTGCTGTCATTGTTGAAGCAAACAAGTAATGACTTAAATTGTCAGTTAGTATCCTATTTGTTTCCTCAGGCATTCGCCTATCAAAGCTTCTCAATCCGGATTCTACATGTGCTACTTTGATGTTAGATTTAATGGCAGAAAACGCACCAGCAAATGTCGAATTTGTATCGCCGTAAACTAGAACCAGATCGTACTTATTTTTTAGCAGTATTTTTTCAATTTTGGTTATCATCTCGCCGACTTGATGACCCGGGAGACTAGAGCCTATTTCTAAATTGTAATCTGGCTTTGGTAAATTAAATTCTTTAAAAAAAATTTCAGATAACTCAAAATCATAGTGTTGGCCCGTATGTATAATCTCATGATGCAGGACCTTTTCTAACACGTTGTGAATTGGTTTTAATTTTACAAAATTGGGTCTTGCCCCTACTATAGAAACTACTTTATGACTTTTCAATAAAAGTCCTCATCAAAGTAGAATGTTGTTAGTGATATTTTATTATTTATGTATTGTTCAATTTAACATAATAATAGCGTAAAAGCCTAATTCCCCAATTTGTAGACTGCTAAGCACTTAAACTGATACTCTGTCTTTGTATGCTATTTACTTTATCTAAAGTATAAATAAAGATTTTTATATATACTATACCAACCACAGGAAGCGATAAAGTAGGAACATTAAATCTTGGTCTGGATTATCTCAATAATTTTGCATTAAATTTAACCGAAGTTATATAGGTTGCAGGCAGATTTGGTTACTCTAACAATAAAGTAATAATGTTTCTTGCATGGGTTTATTTGCAACTATCAAAGTTAGAACCTTTTTTCCAGAGTTCGATCAAATTGTATTCTTAAAAGTATTGGTAATTATTGATACCAAATTCACTTGTTAAAATAATCCCTAACTTTAGTTTTGAATTATCTGATGACTCTAGAGATTGAGGATCATAAACAGAAGCCAATTTCTATAGGTTTGAACATCCTCCAACGGCCAACATTATGTTGAATGGCATTCAATTGCATTAATGAGGATAGATCTCCAACAATCTAAACTTTGATTTTTAAATACTTAAATATGTAAATTGATCGAAAGTTATTGTGACCTTAGATTCTAGTATGTTAATTTATATAAATAGATATCATTTTTTTTAAATACCTAATATTTATCCATTTTATCCAGATGATATGAATGAGAGTATTAATAGGTACCCCTTTTTATCTCATAATAAAGGTGGTATATTAAATTCTGTATGGTATACTACGTCATACATAAAGAAATTTGGGATTGAAATAAAGATAATTACATCTCGGCCCCGTAATGGAACGAATTATGATAAGAAGTCAGAGGATGTATCTATACCGTTTAACAAATGTTACTAAATAACTCTGCAAATAGTTTCTCATCTTTAGACCAAATCTTTTAGTTCTGAAATAGCAGGATACCTTTTGTTTAAAATCCTCAAGTGAGGAATAGTGTTTCAATACAAGCAGGTCCTGCTTAGCAATGTTCCGCACCTCTTCTAACATCAAAAACTCAGGGGACGCTGTAGGAAGATATACTGGAATAAGAGTATCCCTGTTCTTGACTAGGTATTCCTTCACCTTCTCGGATTGTTAGTTAGGAGACGCTTTATCCATAAAAAGATAGTATTTTGGAAACTTCAGGTGAATCATCTTAAGAAAGTCAAGGAATGTTTCACCAATGAATCTATCATACTGTCTGAACTGTTGTATACCTTAGATGCTTATTGCACCAAACAAACATGAGTGTTTGTGTGAACCAGTTACCCTTACTATGGTTCTTTTATCTTTATCAATCCAAACCCCTCTTACCAAGGTATCGTAGAATAGGAAGGATCCATCCAATGATATTATTGTATAAGCTTCTTTTTGGTATCTGGTACCCACAAGTATCTGATTGGCCTTTTTTTGAATTCTTCTTTTTCTTCCTTTGAAGCGGAGTTTGCAAGTATTTTTCTTGGAACCTTTAGTCTAAAACCCCTATTTTCTAAGGATACGGTATATGTGAGTATAATGATATTTGATTCCACTTTCTTGTATAATCAACTCTTCAATTTGCTTTGGCGTCCAACCTGGTTGGTTTCTTTGAGGACCGTCTTTATCTTGTACTCTATATCTGAAGGTAACTCTGGATGTCTACCGCATTTTTGTTTATCTTTTAACCCAACTATACCTTCCATATCATATCTTTTCAACCAGTCTGAAGCCCATGGATTGCTTCTATTCATCTCTTTTACAACCCGAAAAGGAACCTGTTGATCATACCTTACTCTAATGATCAATAGTAACCTTTCTTTGACTTTAGGATCTTTTCCTTTCTTGTACAGGTTAACCAAGTTTGTTTTGTTGGTTAGTAGCAGTGTCATTATAAGTTGAATAAGTTTATGCAACGGGATACATAGCTGTTTTGTTTTTATTGTCACCAGAGTGACAAACTTTAGCTTACTTGTGCTAAATAATATACTCTTATTTTTCTTGTCAGGTTTTCATAAATTCCAAGGTCATGATAATAGTAGTTATCGCTGTCTAACCGCTCTCTATTTTTTTATTCTAATTATATTTATCAGTTCTCAAATCAGAAATCGTATTTTTAATAATAACTAGTCAGATTAATATCGTGTTTGCTGATTGGGTAGTTATGGAATTAAAATGTAGCAGTAATAATTAAGTATAACCTTTGGACTTATTGAATAGGAATAAACTGACAGCTCTAAAAGTGTCATACCTGAAGAGGAATATTTCTTATTTTCACGTAGGAGTATGAATGTCTTACCACAAGCCTAATCCATATTCATATTCTTAGAAGTTTAGTTGGATTAGTCGTTAGCGTCGAAGGGTTAGTCAAAACAAAAATGTCTGTTGCATGACTGATATTGTCACTAGAGAATTCGAGTTATGATTTTAAAGCATGTCAGGCAAATACATCTTATGCTTGTTTTGAAATGATCTCTTCGTAAAGTCGTTCCATATTTTTTGATACAGAAGTCATATTGAAAGTCTCCAGGACTTTGAGCCTTCCTTTGCTTCCCATTTCCTTGCATATCTCGGGATTATTCAATAGATAAATGATCTTCTCAGCCCATTTATCCGCATCGTGTGGAGGAAGTAAGTATCCATCCACATTATCATCTACTATCTCATCTGATGGCCTTATGTTTGATATCAAAAGAGGCTTGGACATCTGAAATGTTTCAATTGGCACCATAGCAAATCCTTCACTGATACTTGGAAAAACTACTGCGGAGGCCTTGGCCAATAACTCGTACTTATCTTTTCTGTTAGATACGTGACCTAAAAAAAAGACATTATTTTGAAGATTATTTAAATTTACCAATTCCTGCCACTCTTGACGCAATGGCCCATCTCCCGCTACAATTAGCTTCGCATCAGGCATTATTTGAGAGACTTTCTTAAATGCAAGTATTACAGTTTGCAAGTTTTTTCCTGCAACGAGCCTGCCGAGGTAAAGAACAAACTTATCATACTGTAACTTTGATTGAAGGTCTAAATCCTCGTCAATTTCAATACCATTGTATACGAGAACAGTGTGGGCATTAGGATTTATCAACTTCAGTTGATCTTTAACTTTTCTACTTTCTACATGCACCACGTTTACTGGTAATCTCAGGATTAATTTCTCGTAAACAGGTCCTAAGTAAGAAAAACTTCTGGGTATACCTTTCTGGGCCGACCACTGTTTCCAGTTATCAATCGTGGGATTATGAAGCGTCATAACTACTGGAATCCGTCGAATTTTGCCGAAAAGAGAAGCTGGTATGACAGGTGTATACATATTAGCATGAATGATTTCGATTTCTCCCTGTTTATATAGTTTATTCGCTACTCGAAATGAGTTTATAGTGTAGCCCATGTGGAACTTGAAGGCACCCATGATATTTCTGGATGACGTGGTTTTTCCATCATTGTTTTCCTCAGGTTTAACATAGTGAATTATTGCCCCCATCCGCTCAATTTCCTCGATGTCTGAATTTGGGGCTTTGGTATCGCCACTATTGGTTCCTCTCTTTTTGTGGCATATTACATGAACCCGGTGACCTAATTTCAACATGCTTTTTGCTAAATTAAAAAACACTAACTCACCTCCACCAATCGAAGGAGAGAGAATCTGAGTTAGGTATAAAATCTTCATAATAATATAATATTTAATTACGATTATTTTAAACGTGTGCTAATGCTGTAAGTGATCTGAACCACCGAATAATCTCTGAATCAAGTAGTATCCTATTTTGAAGGTCAACCGATTGCAGAACAATAAATACCGATGTTAGGATTCCTAATACTCTATTATTTTTACAGAGTGAGATCCTAAAATTAATATCAATTGTTATCATTACAAGGCTTTTATGTTGAATTGCAATTTTTCCCAATGCCGTCTGATCCTGTCAATGTGAAATATAAAGGTTGGTAAAATTATCAAGTCAAACTTTAACAATTGGTACCTAGTTGGTTATTGTTAAATCCTATGGTTGATTGGTTTATTCTACGGATTAACAGTAATTTACTTATTTGTAGTGGCGCCACCCTCATGTGCAGCATAATAATAAATGAACGTTAATGTTTTCTATATGGTGATTACAACATTATTTGATGTCCTATTCTAATATGTCATTAAGAGATATATTGTGGATTAATTTCAGTAGAATGTTTTTTCAGAAAACATTGCATAAAGGCAGATGTAAATAATTTGTACTATTATTTAATTTCTGCCTTAGTATAGGACGTCCACAGATTTCAATTTTGATTTGCGTAAATGTATCCTACGTACATACTTCTTTTTTCTGCAAAATCATTCTTGATGTAAATTGGTTTAGTAACATAAACCTCAAATCCACACTGTTTTAATTTTTTTCGAAGATCTTTATACCCATAGTGATATTCTATTTGTATTCTAGAAAATCTATTTAATATATCTACAGATGCATTAAGAATTATATCATATTCGCATCCTTCACAATCAATTTTTAAAGACGAAGAACTTATGTTAAATCTGTTTATTAAGGTATTCAATGAAATTACATTAACCTTTTTCCCTGTAGGTGAGCTTTCTAATGGTTTACAAATTCCAGAATATTCTGAATTAACGAATATATCTTTATCTTTGGATCCTCCGCCTGCATTTAACAGCGTTATTTTTGAATCTAGATTATTTAACTCAATGTTTTTTTTTGCGATTTGATAATTCTTAGGATATGGTTCCAAAGCAATAACATGCGCTGCATCTTCACAGGCAAAGTAAATTGAGGAATCAGCTATATTAGCACCAATATCAATTACAGTCTTGCCCTTTACATTTAGAAAGTCATAATCTCTATTTTTAAAAATTGGAACAAGTTCGCCATTTCCAATAGCAGAAAATAGTTTAACAGGATAACCTAAGTTAACTAAACTCACAATATCGGTTTTATCATCATAATCCACATCATATAAAAGAGGAGTCAGTTGTTCTCTATTCACTACTATCTTATTCTCATTATTCCTAAGTTTTACTTTAATGGGGTATTTTTTCCGCTTCACATTTATTATTACTGATAAATAATTTTTGAATTTAGATCGATATGATAATATAGAATTAAAATAATCCTTTACAAAAAACATTCTACTGAAATTAATCCACAATATATCTCTTAATGACATATTAGAATAGGACATCAAATAATGTTGTAATCACCATATAGAAAAGCCTTTAGGTTGATAAAAATAAAGGGGTAATTCCCACAAAAGAATCGTCGAGCAGCGTTTAAAAATAAAAATTTGTAGGTATCGGAATTACTAAATGCATCAAATAATCGTCGGCCCTTTTTGTATTCCATAATAAAAGATAGAACAATTGTTGATAGACAGACTTTTTTTATTTTTGTTGTAGATTAGATTTCATAGACTAATAACAAGGTATTTTAAAATAAATGTAACAATACCTCAAATTCAATAAACCGATTCTGTTACTGGTTTCTAAAAATCACATAAGTTACATGTCCTAAATTTGTGAGTAAAAATATCTTATATCATTTTGGAATTTCCCAAGGAATACGTTTAATCAAGGTTGGATCACCATGAATTATCAAAAGTCGATAATTTCATTATCGCGTAAAAACCGTACTTCTAAGTCTTTATGATATTCCTTGATTATTTTACCGATGTCAAAGTTAACTAAGTTAAAAAACTTTAGGCTTTTGAAGATAACAGTCGAAGTAATTGAAGGGTACAGTAAGAATTATAATAGTTTTCTTCAAGTATTAAACTGCCTTCAACATTCAGTCTATTGAAGCGAAATTTAAGTATGGTATCAACCAACTTCTTTGTTGCTGAGATTGAATTTCCGATTATATGGTGAATCAGAGTCCAAGTGGACTAGGTCAAATTTTAGACTTTCAGATTATGGCATATTAAATCCGTCTGATACAAACAAGTTGACACGTGGACTCTTTATTTCAGACTTTGCCATATGAATCATAGTGTCTGATATGTCTGTCCCATAATATACGGCATTTATATTACTATTCCAGAGACTCTTGATGAAAGAGCCATCGCCGCAACCAAAATCTAATACTTTTAGATTTTTATTATGTAGGCCTCTATCTTTTAGGAACTGCACTATGAAGTTTTAGACATCTGGATCATTATGATATACATGTTGATGACCTTCCTTATCAAAATAAGATTTAACTGTAGACAATTTATTATAATGAATAACAATGTGTTTATAACCATTTTGAAACTGATAATTTTTGTTTTAAATGAAGTTTGCAATCTAGAACATTTTTTAAACCCCGGATAACCGGATGGATATTCCATATTGAAGTATAGTTGAATTACTCAGTCCAGGATACCTAATATATCAAGTCATTTACCAATCCTATCTGCTCTGATTTGAGTTAATTGATTAATGCGACCTACCTTTACAATGAAAATGAGATTTTTAACTTAAGTCATTACTGAATGAAAAAAGAGAATAATCAATTAGCTTTATTTCACAAAATCTATACATCTGATAGATTAGTAAGGCCTGGGTCAATTATACACATTCGCCTAAATGAAACTTAGCGTATTCTTTTTTTAATACGTAGGACAGTTTTGTATTCAATCTAAATCTAGATATAGAACACTAATAACATATTCATTTCGTTTTCAGTAAAATTTCCTGGTAAAGATTGTGGATATCTAAGGAAATACCCTCCAATCAAATTCTTCGGCATAATAATATGATTCTTTATCATCCTCGAAAATAAGGTTCTTCTTTAAAAGTGTTTGATGAGTATAAAAGATCGCAATAGATGAAACTAAGAGTTTTGTTTTTTTTAAATAGCCCACTAAAATATCTTCCACTCCTCATACAGGACAAAATAAAATATGAAATACCCAAGCAACAATGGCATATTCTTCTTTTCCTTAGTTTTATAATCTACCTATTTTGAATTTAAAGTCTAAATAGTAAGGTGGAAAGACATTTCTCACATTCATTTATGAGAACGAAAAAGCTGGGTTAATTGCTATGCAAAAAAAGGTTAATCAATATGGGTATTGGTAATTCATCAACACCAAGACGAATTGTTTTTGGTTCAGCAAGAGACTACCAATTAGTCAAGTGCCTTATTTAATTTTGCGATGCTTATTGTAATACTACTTGTGCTAGGAAAGTCAATATCATCTGTTGAGTTATTTTGTACTATGAGATCATAGATCATATTACCTTGACCTGGTATAACGTCTCCATGGTATAAGCACATAGACCCAGCAACAGATAATTCAGGTATAATTTCTAATTCGATCGGACTCAGTTCAGATGCATTACCCGCCATAATTTGAACGTCGGAAGAATTGTCATCGTTGCAAGGCAGCTTGGCAGCAATATGTCCATCCAAAATTTTATAGGACCTTGAGTCGTATATTGGTAAATAACTATCCTCAGGAATGGACCTGTCATCCAATGGTATTGTAACTGTGTCGGTGGGTTCTGCAATATTCTGTCCAGAAGATTCGGACAAACCAGGGATACTCTGCGCTTTGAAGTCATAAAAAGTAATACTTTGCATGCCCCCATAACCTAGTCCCACCTTGTATTCAGTATTATCATTAATCACTGAGAGAGGAAACTCTATACCATTAATAAACAAAGTTTTTTTGTTATTTTCAAGAACTAAAGACATTGTAAGAGGATTACCGGGCGTTAGCCACTGATTAGCATTAGGAACAGGAGATAAAAATTTATCTGTAGTGACATTATCATCTATAGTATTAGCAAATACAGAAACATTCCCATTTTGAATATTGATACCGGCTTGTCTATAATTAAACGGGTCCTGGAAAGCATAAATCAATGAAACATATGGAGGGTTTTGATTTGAGATCTCATTAATTGCGAATGATGTTGAAATCTCAAGTGATTCGTTTGAATTTACTGGACTGAGAATTACATTTACTGGTGTTGGTGTATCATCGGATTCATTTTGACTGCCCTGGTACCCATCTAAACTAGAATTCCAAATACCAGCGATAATTTTCCATTCTTTAGTATCGTTCAAAATTCTAAAATCAGAAGAGAAATATTGATAGTTTCCTTTCTCCTGCTTCTCATTTAAAACTGCTGCATTAGTGATATTTTCAGAATCATTAGAAAAAGTTGACTGAGCATGGGCAATTTGACCTAAAGAAATGTTGATTGCGCCCACTTGAGTCGATACAGTGATTGAAGTTACAAGAATAACTATCATAACAAATTTCGTTATCAATATTTGATAATCACATACTATTACATAAAAAGATATCTTCCTGGCAGCCAAAGTAAATTCCAAGGGTTAAAAGCACGTTTGAATATGATAAACAAAAATTTCATTTTGAATTTACACTTAATTTTTCAAGCATAGATATTACCAATTTATTAAGACAAATAACAAGAACATCATATTAATTGATTATTTTTTAAAATTACAGCCTTCTAGAATTTTAAATAGGTTTTTCTCAAAAATAATGTGCTGTTAACGAGACAATACAAAAAAAGTATTGTAATTGAATGTTATAATGTTGGCGTAAACATATTAGATATTGCAAGGGAAGTTTCTATGTCTTTTTCAGATATAAGCCACATAATTAGAGAAAGTACGGGTCAAAAGAAATTAAAAACTGATAAATCTGATACTTCAAGAGACATCCAATTATTTTCAATTATGACACAGACTCAAATAACTAACGTTAGAAACATAATATTCTTGAGCGTTATTTTTTAGTTATTTTATATATCGCTCCAGGGATCTTACTTTTAAAATCAGTAGTTGACCTTTTAATGTCATCAACCCCTAGTAATGCTAATACGTATAGGCTTCCATCCGGAGACATTTGTATATCTGTTATTTGCCCAAAGCCTTTTCCAAACATTACATAATCAGTATAATTAATGTCTGGAAATAAATCTATAAATTCGTTTTTATCTATTATTCCTATATTCGCGAAATAACTTATTGCCTCTAAACTTGTAGAATTTGAATATCCGCCATTAATTATAGGTCTTAATTTAGATATTTCGTCGGGAATTTTTAATGTACAGTCAAATTTTGTCCAATCCATTGGTCCATCCATATTAGTTGTACAATTGCTCATCGGTTCCCACAATCTTGCTTCATTGTTATATCCTTCAATTTTGATATTTGATTGTGAGGTTTGATTATCTAATTTCATTGAGGCTGTTATATTATATTTGTTTTTTGGAATTACATCATGCTCCCTGCCATCTATATTTGACCCATTTCCAGATGTTGAAAAAGTTGAAGTGATGAGAACTTTGGATGAAGTTGTATTGGTATTATTGTGAAGAACAATGTTACAAGTAAATTCCTTCATGCATCCTGGGTAGTCTTTTTCACTATGGATTATAGTATCTTCATTGTTATGATCATATTCTTTATTTATCATACCATGTCTATCTATCAACTGTGTACGATTATTGTTTAGATCAAAATGATATAAGTTGCCATTTTTATAGTCCCCTACAAACATATCATTTGCATAGTTCTTTCCTAGGGCCGTAGAATTCAAAAATTTAATAGATGTCACACCAATAGTTTTCTCCCATATATACTCTGGTGAGCTATATTCTCCTTTGCCATTAAAAGTGACTAATTGAGAATAGTTGACAAATAACTGGCCTTTATCTTCGCCCCATTTTGGATCCGGCTGCCAAATACCTTGTACTTTCTTCCAGCCACTATTAAACCCGGGCTTAACCAAATTGATTTCATCACCGTAATTAGGTCCATTTTCTGTATCCCATAAATTACCTGTGACAAGGTCAAAATCCATTCCAAATCCGTTCCTTATACCATATGCAAAATAAAGATTAAGTGGATAATGTTCGGCTAGGATTCCCTTTACTGGGAGACCATCCAAGGTTAGTCGGATTATACCTCCTGATCCATCTATCGAACCTTCAGGATAATTCATGGTCAACATATGTTTTGAAGTGAGTGAATCCCCTACCATCAGATATAAATTATTATCTGGTCCTATTACCATTTTTCCACCATTGTGGATATTATGTTCTTGCGTTGGTATCTTGTATAATAATTTTGGACTAATTAGTTTCCCATCAATAAAGTCATATCTATAAAGGTTATTTTCTGTGATATTTGTGGTGGTACCATTTAATAAAAAAACATTATTTTCGGTAAAATATAAAAAGACGTAAGTATTACCAGATGAATTATGTGCTACAGTGGAGCCTAATAATCCACTTTCCCTTGCATGTTCTACATTGATTTTCAAAAGAGGTTCATCAATCATTTGTCCATTAACTATTCTCTTAACGGTACCACTATCTTTTTCTAAGACAATGATATCATTCGGTCCTAAAAAAGACATTGATACCGGATAATTTATGTCTGTAACTATTTTCTCAACTACTAATGTTTTATCGTATACAACCGGCTCCGCATCTATCGAAGGGGAATTTTTAAAGGATAATACAAAAATAATAATAATTAATATAAAATAATAAATGATATGCATTTTATAATATCAAACTACACATATTTTTGTATAAAAATGTTGCTTTAATTGAAATCTGTTTGAATAACCATACATGCATAAAGTAATCATGATAGTGAATTACATGGTTTCTGCCATCTATCTGCCTCCTCATTTTCTCTTCATTTATCACTTGCGCAGATTTATTGACTGCTGTAGTACATCCCTGTTCTATCACTTGTTGTTTTTGATGAAACAATTAAATATTTCTTAGCTTTTACCCCCTAGTCGATCTTTTCTTCTCAAAATATCGATAGTTTACATTTGTCTTCTGCTCCATCAGCCATAATTAATTTAATCTTTATCTTTTTGTTTCATTGAAGTAATCCAAAACATAGGTGACAAGTTTCCCAAAATCTTACCCTCATGCATTTTCCCGTCTATTACCTCTAGCGTAAGATTTTTTGATCTTTATATCTACTGCCATATGGGTTTTAAGAAAACCTTTTTTGCCCTGTACATTGGTATTCATATAGGATTAGAGACTTAATTTAGATCGATAAGTAGATGTGGCAAAAGCCTTTATTTATACAATTTCCTTGGTATATGAGTTCTGACCTAGAAGAGCTAAATAGAAATGAGAAATATGAGCCATTTGTATTTCCTAATTCTTTCATACAAGCCATTAGTTACATACGTTACTCTTTTCATTTGCCTTCCTTATAATCAAACCAACGGAATTATCAAAGCTACTCGGAAAAGGTTACCTACAAGTCACCTAGTTATGTTCACATCTACAAGAGATTGACAAACAGGATAAAAGTTAATATCACTAAAAATCACGGAAGTAGATGATGATCACAGCCTAATAACCTCCATAGATAGTACAAGAGGAATCAAGGTAACCAAAAGGGGGCAGCAGAGGAATATAAAACGCAATGTCCAGAGCAGAGAGTACCTCAAATACCAAATACTTATTTACTAATTTTGTTATGAGATTAAAACCAGATGTTTATGATTCTATATATATTGAACTAAAAGAATAGGAATTGAATCAATGAGTCGATTTTTCGTATTCAAGTACTTTTTAATTAGTTAGTGGTAATATACAACTCTGGTATTTTCTTTTGCTATGAATTAAATAGATTTG